>CAZUHX010000155.1:0-5096 GCA_964620795.1 uncultured Chitinophagaceae bacterium | reverse complement strand
CCCGCACTGGTGGTCAGAATACTCATCTCTGCCGGATAGCTTTTCACCACCGGCGTGAGAAACTCCAGCAGCAGAAAATACTTGTCCTTCTCTTCGCCTTCAGCAGTTACCCACTGATCGTAGTACCATGAGGCCTGTAAAATCAAAGCCAGCGAACCCTCTACCACCGATTTCTGGAAAAGCAGCATACGCCGCACATCCGCATGTTCAATGATGGGGATCTGCGCACTGCCGCTTTGTTTCTGCGTGACCGGCCTTCCCTGAAGGCGGTTTTTGGCATAATCGAGCGAATAGTAATAGGCCGCAGAGGCAATCGAACAGGCTTGCTGACCAACGCCTATTCTGGCCTCATTCATCATCTGGAACATATAAGAAAGTCCCTTGTGCTCCTCTCCCACCAGATAGCCGCGGCAATCGTTCTGCTCCCCAAGAATCAGATGAGCAATGGGCGCACCGTGATAGCCCATTTTGTGAAAACAGCCGGCCGTGGAAACATCATTGAATTGCAGTCCGCCATGACCTTCGGGCCTCAGCCTCGGGACCACAAAAAGGGAAATCCCTTTCACGCCTGCCGGACCTCCCGGAATTTTAGCCAGCATCAGATGCACGATGTTCTCGCAAGCGTCATGGTCTCCGCAGGAAATGAACACCTTCTGGCCCTTGATCAGGTAATGGCCTTCAGCGGTAGGAACGGCCTGTGTCACCACATCGCTCAGCGAACTGCCGGCCTGTGGCTCTGTGAGCGCCATCGTGCCCTGCCATTCACCTCCAAACATTTTCGAGAGATATGTTTTCTGCAATTCTTCCGATCCGAATGACTCGATCAGATGTGCTGCGCCGGCAGTGAGGAGCGGATAAGCCGTGATACCGTAGTTGGCAGAAGCCAGAATAAAAGCCACCGCCTGAAAGAGCGAAACCGGCAGCTGCTGACCGCCATGCTCCAGAGAAGCGTTCATGGTAATCCAGCCGCCATCTCCAAACAGCTTCATCAAATCTTTCATGCCCGGATGCACCACGATCCTACCGTTCTCCATGCGGGGCGGCTTCTCGTCCATTTCGCGCAGGAGGGGATACATCCTGCTTTCGGCCAGCTCTTTGGCCGCCGACAAAATCATCTCGCCCTCTTCCTTGCCCAAATGAGCATAAAAGGGCTTTTGATAAAGTTCTTGCAGCGGGAAGACTTCTTCCAGCAGAAACTTCAGATAAGCTTCATGATAGGTTTGCATGAATGCAAATTAAGCGGTTTTGAGGGCTATTCGGGCGCAATGTTGATGAAACAGATATTGCGCATAGAAATATGATATGGGTCAAACTGAATGGAAGATACTTTTAACTCAAAAGAATAGAAATATGATTCATAAGTAAATAATTTATTCAATGAATTGGGGCGCCTCCCCGCGCTTATGCTCACAAGCCATTTGCTTTTCTTTTTTCAGTTTCTGCACACAAAGCATAAGCGCGGGGCCGGGTGTTGCGGGGGTTCCGTGGCGTACACGCCACCCGGCTGCGCCGGCCCCTCCACCCCCTGGCGCGGCTTTCCGTTTCAATGGCATGCCTGATCTGCAGAATGGAGCAGGAAAGTCCGGGGCAGCGGCCATGCAAAAGCAGCCGAAAAAGCTCTTTGAGCGAACAAATAAGGCAATACCGTAAAATGATGTTTCATATATTAATTGTCAGGTTTAACCTGACTTTTACACTATAAATCATAATTTTCGGGAGACTGAGACAATTAACACAATTATCTTTCGTATCATTGATGTCAGGTTTAACCTGATATTGTTACTATGAAAAATAAATACATATCAACGCAATCAAACAAGCTTCTATCGTATTTCAACGGAAAGAACAAGAATTGCTTTGACTATTCATTGGCATATAAAGCCCTTCCAGACTCTAAAGCAAGTGCAGTTAGAGAACTACTAAGCGACATGACAAAGAGAGGTTTGTTGATGCGTTTTAAAGAGGGTGTTTATTACATCATACCCTACGAACAAAATGCGGAAACCTATATGCCCGATTGGCATTTGGTTGCAGCACATTTGGTGAATGATGCCAAACATTATATAGGCTATTATTCCGCTTTGCAAATACATAACCTCATCACGCAGCCATCACTGAAAGAACAAATCGTTGTTTCAAAACAAATACGACCATCAGAAATAAAAATCAAAGAAGTTCCTTTTCAATTTATTTATCACAACGAAAAGCATTTTTTTGGTTCAAAGAAAATTTGGATTGACAGCTTTAATAAAGTCATGTGTTCCGACTTGGAAAAAACTTTTATTGATTGCTTATTCAAACCCGATTATGCCGGTGGAATTGTTGAAGTAGCAAAAGCAATTTCCACTTCCAAAGACAAAATAAAATACGACACACTTCTTGAATACGCTAAAAAATTTGATTCTCAGGCAGTAATAAAACGTTTGGGCTTTATATTAGAAATATTAGAAATCAATAGTCAAATTATTCAGGAACTACAACAAATGAAAACCTCATCGTATGTAGTCCTTGACACTGAATTGCCTAAAACAGGAAAGCGCATTAGCCGATGGAGTATTCAACAAAATTTGGAAACAGAAACCATTAAATCTGCTATTTACACATGATTAAACCCGGAGAGATACAGCAAAAGGCTAATGCAGTTGGTGTTCGTGACCAGCAGATTGAAAAAGATTACATTCTTTCATGGATTCTGTTTGGCATTTCTAAACATGAGAAGCTTTCAAAGACAATCGTTTTTAAAGGTGGAACAGTTTTAAAGAAAGTCTATTTTAAAGATTATCGGTTTTCAGAGGACTTAGATTTCACATTGCTGAATGCTGAAACCTTTACCCAATTACAAAAAGACGAAGCCAAAAGCAAAATGGGGGAAGGTTCGATCGGACAATTAAAAAACAAAACCCTCCCCGATCAAATACTTAACGAGCAAATTTTGGTCTGGTTCGGAGAAGTATTTGAATTCATAAAAGACGAAGCCAATATTCCGCTTGAAATTATGGACAATAATGAGCATGAAGATGGCGGCATCAATTTTTACATCAGCTACATTGGTCCTCTTGGTGGACAAGGGAACAACAAAAAAGTAAAAGTTGATATTTCACGCAGTGAACAATTGGTTTTTCAAGCCGCAATGAATGATGTATGGATAGGCTATTCTGATTTGGAAGAACACCAACTATTATGTTATCCTTTAGAGGAAGTTTTGGTTGAAAAAATGCGTTCGGTAATGCAGCGAATGCAGGCAAGAGATTTTTATGACATCTGGTATTTGTTGGAAGAACATGGAATGGATGCAGATTTTTATGTAAGTGAATTTGAAGCCAAATGCAAAAGCAAAGAATTAATGCATACCGATTTTCCAAAAAAATTGGAGGAACGATTGCCACAATACAAAGGCAGATGGAAAAGCTCTATGAGCGAACAAATAAAAGACCTGCCCGACTTTGACCAAGTGGAAAGAGAAGTGCTACGACACCTTAAAAAAATGAAGTTTTAGCCGGGGCTGCGAATTTATGAATTAGTGCCCGAAATTTATCGCTACCACTCAGCATATCCTGAAACGCAGAATCTCTTCCCCTTCCAGCCTGCCGCTCAGCACATCGCCCTTCTGCACCGGTCCTACGCCTGCGGGAGTTCCGGTAAACAGCAGATCTCCCGCCTGAAGCGTAAAGTATTGCGAAACCTCAGCAATCATGCCCGCAAAATCCGTAATCATCAAACGGCTCTCTCCTTCCTGAACCATTCCGCCGTTTTTATCCAAAGTAAACCGGATATTGCCTGTATCATTCAGCTCTGAGCATTTCTTCCAACTCCCGATTACCGCGCTCTGGTCAAAAGCCTTGGCCTTTTCCCAGGGCAATCCCTTGCTCTTGAGCTCCGACTGCAAGTCTCTGGCTGTAAAATCAATACCCAGCGTAATCTCCTCAAAATACCGATGCGCAAACTCCCTCGCTATATGCTTACCCTGCTTCGATATTTTCAGCACCAGCTCCGCTTCATAATGCAGATCCTTCGTGAAGTCGGGATAGAAAAAATCCTTGCCGTCTTTCAGCAAAGCGGTAGAAGGCTTCATAAAAATCACCGGACGCTCAGGCACTTCATTGTTCAACTCTGCAATATGAGCCGCATAATTCCTTCCTATACAAATAATTTTCATATCAATTTTTATTGTATTTGTTCATGGCAATATCTATCCCTTCAAACAGAAAGCTTTCAGAGGCCTCGGCGCTGTAAATGAGGCGTTCCGGAAGCTTCTTACTTTCCTCTGCATTCCATTTGCCCAGCACATAATTGACCTGCTTGCCCGGGGCAAACTTGTTTCCGATACCGAACCTCAGCCGCGGATAATCAACCGTTCCCAGCGCAGCCTGAATGTCTTTTAATCCGTTGTGGCCGCCATCGCTGCCCTTTTTCCGGATCCGCACCTGACCAAACTCCAGCGCGAGTTCATCTACCAGCACCAGCAAACGATCCGGCCCGATTTTAAACTGATCCATCCAGTATTTCACCGCCTTTCCGCTCAGATTCATGTAGGTGGTGGGTTTAATCAGATGAACCTGTCTTCCCTTAAACCTGAACTGCGCATAAAATGCGTGCCGCTCCAGACTGAATACCGCCTTATTGCGCTGAGCCAGCTCGTCGGCAATCCTGAAACCCACATTGTGCCGTGTATCCAGATACTCTTCTCCGGGATTTCCCAGTCCGGCGATAAGATAAACCATAACAAGTCTTTGTGTAAACAACAACGGCCCGGGAAAAACCCGGGCCGTTGACAAATGTAATCAGAAAATTACTTCTTCTTTTCGTCCTTGGCGGCAGCTGCAGCAGCTTCCTTGGCAGCACGGGGAATTTCCATGCGGGCCACGGGAATCGCGCCTGCGTGAAGAATCTTCATTCCGCCGGCATTGATGTCGCGCATGCGGATCACACCACCCATATCGAGCTCTGTCACATCCACTTCAAGCGTATTGGCCAGGTCTTTGGGCTGAGCCATCACGCGCACACGGCGCACAACCTGCTCCACTTTACCACCCATTGCTACGCCTTTAGCCACACCAACCAGGCGAAGAGGAAGCTCGGTCTTCACGGCCTTACCT
>CAZUHX010000154.1:0-5104 GCA_964620795.1 uncultured Chitinophagaceae bacterium | reverse complement strand
TCACCTCCTCAGAAGGCTCTGAGTCCTCCAGTGTTTCGTTGTCTTCCGGAGATTCATCTTCCCTTTGAACAACTTCTGACAATTCTGTCTGAGAATATAATTCTTCTTCATCAGTACTGCCTTCTTCAAGGGCAGGATTGATTTCCATTTCCTCCTTAATCCTTTGCTCCAGCTGGGCTGTCGGAATCTGAAGCAACTTCATCAACTGAATCTGCTGCGGACTAAGTTTCTGTAAAAGTTTCTGCGAAAGACCCTGTTTTATCATATCCTCATCACTCTCTGACAAATAAATGATTTAATTCAGAATCATCAAAACAAACTAAGGGTGGTACATCCGGCAAATCTTTGTTTAATTAGCCGCACTTTAGAATAAGTTTATGGTTTATATCAATGAAATTGCCTCTTGTGAAGGCAAAGAAGTTTTACTGAAAGGCTGGGTCGCTTCTAAAAGAGACAGCAAAGGCGTTGCGTTTCTAAATCTCCGCGACGGTACCGGATTTATTCAGTGTGTAGCAGAGGAAGCAGTACTTGGTGAAGAAATGTTTGACAAAGTAAAACGTCTTCCTCAGGAAAGTGCTGTTGAAGTGACTGCATTGGTTGTAAAAGATGAGCGGCAGTTCGGGGGCTATGAAATACAAGCTAGAGGAATCAAAATCGTAAGTATTGCAGATGAATATCCCATTACCCCAAAAGAACATGGCGTAGATTTTTTGATGGACAATCGCCATCTGTGGTTGAGATCAAGAAGACAATGGGCCATCATGCGGGTGCGAAATCAAATCATTTTCAGCATACATAAATTCTTTCAGGAAAGAGGCTTTGTCCAAATGGACGCCCCCATTTTCACGGGAAATGCCTGTGAAGGAACCACAACCCTTTTTGAAACAGACTACTACGGCGAACCGGCCTATTTGTCTCAAAGCGGACAGCTATATGGCGAAGCCATGGCGATGGCACAGGGTCTGATTTATACTTTTGGTCCTACTTTCAGAGCTGAAAAATCAAAGACCAGAAGACATCTTTCCGAATTCTGGATGATTGAACCGGAAATGGCTTTTTACGATCTGAAAATGGACATGGATCTTATTGAAGATTTTATTCAGTATGTGGTGGCCGATGTTCTTGAAAAATGCAAAATACATCTTCAGGTTCTGGAAAGAGATACCACTTTTCTGAATCGTGTTGCCGAGCCGTTTGTGCGAATCAAATATGAGGAAGCGGTTGATATTATACGTGGCGAAAAGACAATAAACGGAAAAACAACCATTGAAGTTCTGGAAGAAGATTTGAAGGCTATACAATCTGAAATTTCTGCCCTTCAGCAGGAGATCAGCGAAAGAGAAGTCAACATTTCATCGGGCGCTCTCAAAAAGGGAGAGATCAATTTCAACAGATCAAAAATAGATCAGCTAAAAGTTCGCATCAAAGATCTGGAAGAAAAGGCAGCCAATATTCCTCAATGGCTTTCAAGTGCAAGGAACTTTGAAAGAGGTGATGATTTTGGAGGAAGTGATGAAACCGTTCTCACCCGAATGTTTAATGGCCCGGTGATGGTTTACAACTGGCCCCGCGAAATCAAAGCCTTTTACATGAAAGAAGATGATCAGGATCCGGGATACGCCAAAGGAGTTGATCTGCTTGCTCCTGAAGGCTATGGTGAAGTTGTAGGTGGAGGCGAAAGGGAAACAGATATAGAAAAATTGAAATCAAAAATCGCCGAGCATCAGCTTCCCATGGAAGCTTTTGAATGGTATCTCGACCTGAGAAAGTTCGGAAATGTTCCTCATTCCGGCTTCGGCCTTGGGCTGGAAAGATTAGTTGCCTGGATCTGTGGACTTCAGCACATCAGAGAAACTATTCCCTTTGCCAGAAGTTACGGCAGGCTGATGCCTTGATGCAGAAAATAAAAAACCCGGCTCTCGCCGGGTTTTTTATTTAGAATTATGCAATTAAAATCTTGGGCAATAGATTCTCGTGGGCTTGCGAGGATTAAACTTGCCTGTGTAAGACACTCCAACTTCAAATGCTCCTCTTGAACGGCTGGCCGTGATCAATTCAGAGACATTGATATCATAGGCAACATTCAGACTCAGTCCGTTGTAGTCAATACCTGTTGTCAGGATGAGCGCTTCTGAGTTAAGCACCTGATCATTCCATGGTGAATCCTTGTCACCACCCACTAACCTGTATAAGAATCCAAATCTGAAGTTGTTTCCGTCAGGATCGCGTTCCTGAAAAAGGATACGGGCGTCTGCTCCAAAATTCAACTGTATACTCTTACCCTGCGAAATAACCACAAACTTGGGCTGAAGATCGAAACGTCCTTTAACAGGAAAGCGGAAACCACCATGGCCACTAATTTTCATTGGCACTTTTACGTCTGAATTGTCTTTAAAAGACTCCGTCGGACGGTTCAGATGATACACTGAAGCACCCAGGTATATATTGGTTCTTCTGTTGATTCTCCAGTAATACAACAAACCGGTACCCAGTGTAAAATTCATAAAATTGGTATTTACGAATGCCTCATTGCTGGGAAGAAGCGGATTGTATGCAGTTCCATCCCACTGATTGACAAATTGTGCTCGTCCCGGACCAAGGGTGCGCTGAAAAACCTCAGCCTGAATCACCAACGCGAGATAATGATTGGCTCGTTGATCTAGGGATTTAAAGTAAGAAACACCAATTCCAAACTGATTCGTGCCATACTTCAACTCTCCCGCCTGATCACCCAGAAAACTTGCGCCAACGCCAAAAGCATCGTTTTTCCCAATGCCCTTGTTCGTGCGAAAATCTGCTGAAAAAGCATAAGTCCTGTACATCGGGACGGCCTCATTCCTAAGTACCTCTCCCCATTGACCTCTGAAAATTCCCAATAAGCGGTAATTCCCTGAAAATGCACCGGTCAGTGCAGGATTCAAAGTCAGAGGAGCCGCATAGAACTGAGAAAAATGAGGATCCTGGGCAAGCAAACTGCCACTCATCAGACAAATGGATAAAGTCTTTAAAAGTCCTTTCATGCCTCCAATTTGATTGTTTTTTTTAAAAATAGCAAAAAGTAATGTTAACGTATGAGATTTATACTACCGGTGCGCTCAATTTTCTTCCCGTCAAGATATGTCGCCTCTACTGAATAAACATATACTCCGGGCGGAACCGGCTCGCCCCTGTAGCGACCATCCCAGCCAAAATTCTGATTGTCTGATTCAAAGAGTTTCTCTCCCCAGCGATTGAAAACCAACATTTTAACTCTTGCCAATGCATTACCATATACGTTAAATATCTCATTAACCCCATCCCCGTTGGGACTAAATGAATTTGGAATGAAAACCTCAGGTCCGTCTTCGAGCCTTATCCTGATGCTTGCCTGAGCTTCACACTCCCTGCGGTATCTCACCCGTAAAGTGTAAAGCTGATCAGAATATGGACCAGCCAGCGGGAAAGGACAGTCTTCACAAGACAGCCCTATGTTCGGAGACCAGTCAAAGAAGTATAGATCGGCCAGACTGTAATTGCCGGTGCTGATCTGCAACGGAATCACTGAACCAAGTGGTATCATGGTATCACCCGGCAAAATTTCTAAAACCAATGGAGCAGGTTCTTGTACAATGAAGCTTGTATCAATAGCGCAACCTCTGTCATCTCTCGCTTGAAGACGATATAAACCTGCAGTCAGATTATAAAACACCGGGGCAGCCGTAATTTGTTGAACTCCGTTCAGATAATAATTATAGGCATATGTTGTTCCCGGAGTTCCACCGGTCACTGTGAGTTCAAGCTTTCCGTCATTCGCCCGGAAACAACTGACAGAATCAACTTTGAATTGAAGAAAACGCATAGGCGGCGGAGCAGTGAGAAGTACCGAGTCTGATCGTGTGCAGCCCCGGGCATCAGTAATGGTAAGTGAATAGGATCCCGGCCCCAGATTATTCTGTACGCTGTTAGAAGAATTATTACTCCAGCTTAGGCTTAAAGGCAATGTTCCTCCGGAATAGATGGCCTCAATCCTCCCATCGGCATCATTGGTGCAAGAAATCGCATTTACATCGAAAGACAAAAGTATCCCCGCAGGATCTGTGAGAGTGTAAGTAGCCACAGAAATACAATTGTTGTTATCCGTAACCGTCAGTTCATAACTACCACCCGGACGTCCGAAAAGACTGTCATTGTTAGGAGAGTTAACCACATTCCAGGAAAATCTATATGGTAAAGTACCTCCGCTTGCCTGGCCCCAGACCTCTCCATTGGCATCGCCTGAGCATGAAGGCATTCGCCCGTTCATTGCCACATTAATCGCAGAAGGCTCAGTAAGAACTATGCTTGATGATGCTGCACAATTTCTGGCATCAGTTACTGTTACACTGTAGCTTCCTGCTGTCAATCCTGTAAGATTAGGATTAGCAGAAACTGTCGGACTCCATGAGTAAACAAATGGAGCAGTTCCATTCAATGCAATCACTCCTGCTGTTCCGTCTGCACTTCCAAAACACAATGCATCAGACTTAGACATATTTATTCTTAATGAATATAGTGTGTCTGTAAAAAATGTTTGCTCAACAAAACAATTATTGGCATCGGTAAGCCTGACAGTATGGCTGCCATATCCCAAAGTAGAAATACTTGATCCGCCGGCGGCTCCATCCCAAAGGTAAGTATAGGGAGCAAGCCCTCCTGATGCCGCCACCGATGCAACACCATCATTGCTGCTGAGGCAGCTTGCAGCCTGAACATTTAGACTGATCACAGCAGCTGCCGGCTGTGAAATAGTATCACGAGCCGAAGCACTGCATCCGTTGCGATCGGTCACGGTTACTGCAACTAAACCTGCACTCAGTGAAGTAACTGCAGCTCCGCCGGCAACACCTCTGCTCCAATTGTATACATAATTGCCTGCCCCGCCTGAAGCTAAGGCACTTGCCGTTCCATTTGATCCTCCAAAGCAGGAAGGATCAGTGGTACTGTTGATCGCAATCTGAAGAAGAACAGGATTAATAAGGCTTGCCGATGTATCTGCCCTGCAGCCGTTTCGGTCGGTAACAGTAAGGCGGTATGTGCCTGCTCCTAAATTAATCACCGGATTAACTACCGAAGGAATACTCCATGA
>CAZUHX010000153.1:0-5223 GCA_964620795.1 uncultured Chitinophagaceae bacterium | reverse complement strand
TGAAGGTGTTTCAATTGATAATCTGGCAGGAGTTTTTGGTAAGGCGCTGAATCTGAATAATACCCAGACGCAAAATCTGAAGAATGTGTTTTCCGGCAATTTGAATCCTGCATCCGGGAATGCATACTCCGCAGATTTAGCAAGCCAGTTGTATGATCGGGGTAAAAATCCACAGCTGGATTATGCCATTGACATGGGGGTTGATTTTTTTCAGGGCAAGTTTGGTGATGGAGGTATAACGAGCTCCCTCATTGATTTGGGCGGAGGTCTGATGGGTAACTTAATTTCTGAACTCAATAAGAGAGAGCAGGAAAAAATGGAAGAATCCTTGAGGCTTGAGCGAATGTCAAAAGATCAGCAGGTTTTTGAAACGGGAATTCTGCAGGAGGCTGAAGGGAATATCTACTCAGGAGTAAAACTTGTCGACAAGACGAATCCGGAAAGAAAAGATTTACAGATTCATTACAAGGCCAGAAAAAGCATGCCCGGCAATACAGGCGTCATGGTAGAGAATGTAGATTATTCCAAGGCCATCAATCTGTTGAATGAGGCAATAGATCAGTACAAGAAAAATCCCGACAGGTCTTATTATCTATATCTGGCATATGTAGACAGGGCACTTTGTAAAATGCAGTTGGGAGCATACCGGGCTGCCATCATCGATTATTACTTCGCCCAAAAAATTCTGGATGGTATTTTGAGCGGTAAACTCCCAGACAATTCGATAGAACTGATTTTTCCCAAAGGTTTTTTTGATGCTTCAAACAAAGCCACTTATCAAAAAGGCAAGTTGGATCAAAAAGTGGGAACCTTGTCATATTCTGATCTGGTCAATGTAATTCTGAATCGGGCCTTTGCAAAGTATAGGGCAGCCGATTACAGCGGAGCCATTTCTGATGCAAAACTGGCATCCGGCTTATCTGAATCAAAGCAAATAGGTGCAGAATATCAGCTCAATGGTTATAAAGACATTAGCAAAGCTATTGAGGCCATGGCTGAATTTAAGCAGGGGCGACACAATGCCTCGTTTGATTTGTTCTCCAAGGCCAGACTTAATGATGATTTGATTAAAGACAGCGACAATGACGGGATCACAGACTTTACAGATCGATATGATTCCGGGAATATGCAAAATCCTCAGGCCCGCAAGGAATCAGGAAATATTCTTTATTATGGATTTCCCAATTACTTTCCATTTGACATCATACAGATGAAGGGATTGTCTTTGTATAAAGCGGGAAAATTGAGTGAAGCCATTGGAGTATATGAAAACATTGTAGCTTCTGAATCCTCTGCCTACTATAAAACATTTACCAAAGCAGGGGGAGATATCAGTGCGGTGCTGGCTTCACTTGCCAGTTTTTATTACAGCAAGTCAAATTTTTCCCGGGCGATTTCGTTGTTAGATAAAGCGATTTCGCTGGATCCGGCTCGTTTAGAGTACTATTTCAAAAGGGGTAGCTATAAAAAGTCAAACGGACAGGAATCTGAAGCTCAGGCAGATTTCGATATCGTAAAAAATCCGTCCCTCCTGAAAGGAAAGATTTCTGAGAAGCAAAGTGTTGACTATTACTTGACCGCGTATGAAAAGGCATTGTCGGCCAATGACAAGAATGCGGTTTTCTCAGCCATCAGAGATGCCATCTCTGCATATCCGGATCAGGAAGATTTTTTCAATTATTCCATAAAGTATCTCAACAATAGTCAAAATGCTGCGCATGCAGATGAATTATCAGAAAAATATAAATCTGTAAATCCTGCCCGATATCATATTCTTAAATCTCTGGCTTTCTCTTTCAGTTCTGATGAGCAGAAAGAGAAAGAGGAAATGATCAAAGCATTTGAAAATGGAGCAGGATTCTATCTGATGTCTCTAGCCTTACATCCTGAACAGAGGATATTGTTGCAGCAGAAGCCTTACTACTGCGAGCTGCTGAAGAAGTATATCAGTCGCACCAACAACAGCTTTATTCCAAAGCAGTTTGATCGTGCCAAGCAGGAAAGATATTTAGATTCTTTATATGAAGCTTTAAATGAACAGTATTCCGCAAACAAGGCAATGGCCGGCATTCTTGAAAAGCAAAAAAGAGAACAGAAAGCTAAGTTTCTAGGCGATTTTGAGGAGTATCTGAAAGTGCTTGAGTCTCAAAAGATGTTGCTTGAAATGTCACCTATTCACGCATTTGATTATGTTGAGATTCTCTTTATCCTTGGAAGGGGCGAGGATGCAGTTTCATTTGCTCAGAAAATAGTTCAGAAAGGAAAACTGATGAAGTCAAATGAGGCAGATCCTAATTCCAGATTTTCTAACACCTACTATTACGGTTTGCAGAACATTGCCGGAGGTAATTGCCGCTAACATTCATCCGGACGAAAGGAGATTGTTGCCTGAGGAGCCATTGGGTTTTCATGATTTATTTCCTCTGTCGGATATGTGACTGATTTTACTGAAAAGTAATTACCGGGTCATCGATGGATAGGAAGACTCATAAGTCTTGGAGACAAAAAACAACTACGAAGAACCACTGAACGGGGTTTTAAGCTTTTTTCAGTCGTGTTTTATCCCTGATTTCGGGTATATGTGAAATCAATACATGAACATATTTTTGCACCCGTCTAAGCTTTAAATTAAATTAAATTAAACCTTATGTGGAACAGTAAGCTCAGGTTTTTGGGATGGATATCTGTTTTAACGCTCACATTAGCTGCCTGTAAAAAGGAAGATGTTGAGTTGCCTTCAGGAGGTGGCGGGAATTCCCTCACTTTTACTCCTGCTGCTGCACCTCAGATTCCGGGTATAATCATTCCGAATACATTTCAGCTCAAGTTGCATCCCGGGGATGTCGCATCTCTATCGGCAAAGGTTTACAGTGGCACAGGTGTTCTTTTAACAGGTAATCCTGCATTGAGCTATTCATTGACAGACAACAGCATTGCCACATTATCGGGTAACCAGCTCACTGCTACGCAGCCGGGGATGGCCTCAGTAGAAATTTCCGATGGCACACACAACCCGGCATCGGTATTGGTAGAGGTGGTGCCGGATTCAGTGGCGATACCGGCCTCTGGATTTAGCATTACGTTTAGCAGTCTTGCTATGGTTGTGCAATCGGGATCAAGTCAGCCTATAATCCCTTACACCATTACAAACTTGAGCGGCCAGCCGGTTTCGGCCAGCCCGGTTTTTTTGATAGAAAATGCTGCTTTGGGAAGTATGATCGGCAATACCATCAATGCATCTTCAGGCAAGGGTATGACGCGCATCCGGGCAATACTCAATGGAGACACTCTTCTTGGTCATTTGACATTGCTTGTGCAGAACAATTACAGACCAACGGCTGATACAGCCTGGATGATTACCGGTGTCAGGGTTCCTGTTTACTTTCATTATAATCGTAAAGTTGCTGAACCTGTTGAGTTAGTCATTCATCAGGCAATCACCCCGGCAGGTAGCGGATTTGTGATTCCTTCATTTAGTCTTTTTAGTACTACTCCGTCGTCCGTGAAAATTGATGATAGCCGTGTGTTGAATCAGGTTAATGGTCGGTTGATTTCCGAACAACATGGTTTAACCGGCGTGAATGCATACTATAAGGACGGAAGTTATTTCCGGTGGTTTGCTATCGTTTATCTTGATCTCACAGGCTCATGGAGGTTTCAGAATGAACATAATCAGACCGTCAATTTTTGTTTTACCCAATCCGGTCAATCAAATGGTGTGTTTTATGAAAAGCATATGGTACCTCGGGTTGAGTTTCTTTATCACAGTCCATGGCATGCGGGGAATTCTTTGCTTCAGGGCTATTTTCTGTTTCGGCCGGGCTATTCGGAATTGGAGGGTACATTCATCTCAGAACCGGCAATAAATTTTGATCCAGACAACAACCCAATCAAGGTAGGTCCCATAAAAGTCTCTGAAATTGGTCTTACTATCACAACTAATACCGGTTACACAATAAGTTATTTCTGCAAGCATGATATTAGTAAGCCTGACGAGCTGGTTGTAAGGAATGTATATCAAGGTTACGATACAGGCCCGTTGTTTGTTGCTAAATTGGGCACAGGTGTTTGTGTTTCTTCGCCACAACCGACACTTTCTCTTTATGATCTTCTGACTCAGAATACGAACAGAATCTGGTATCAATCTTCCGTTTTTTCAGATTACATTGATTACGGTATTTCCAGTATGCAGTTTTTGGCAAACGGTTCCTATACAGATCACACTCCCTATGATACAACAGATGCTTATGTGCAGAGGGGAACAACCACTTGGGCAGCATCTAGTGATAATCAAAATCTGGTTCTCAGGTATACCCTTATGGTTAATTATGGCTCCCCTGGCAGAGACAGTTTTGTCTCTCAGCGGGTGATAGACACGCTTAGAATTGCAAGTTATTCTAGCAGTAAATTCAATATCAAAGGTGTGCATGACGGACAGGCTGATGAATATTTTGATTTGAGCTCGCTGTCTCAGTATCTATATTGGGAGTAGTGTTTTATCAGCTTTGAGATAATATCATTCTCCGGCTGCCGGAGCCCGTTCCTCAGGTTTGGATTTTGCAGCTGAGGTCTGAATGTTTAGTGATCATAATTTGCATCTGATTGGGAATCGGACGGATGAGGCTTTGATATGCCCTGCTGCTCCAAAGAATTATCGTATATAACAGATAAGTATATGTAAATTATATGTATTTAACGGATAATCTCTTGAGATTGGCCGGAGAGTTTTGCTGTTATTTATTTGAGTGGAGTTTTCGTTCTGATAATGATTTATATCGCTATTTATTTTATGCGATTTCCGGATTTAGGCAGAAAGCTGCGCCAACGGCTGTAAGGGTGCCTTCAGGCAGCCGTGTGCGGGGCAAGAGCCCGGCAGAGGCGCAGCCTGCTGCGTCTCCGGCGAAAAGCGACAAGCGCACACGGCCGGAGCGAAAGCGCAGCCCTGCAAGACGTGGCCCCGCGGGGCGGCTTGGGTGGGAGGGTGGGTAGCAAAATGGTAGTCTGCCGGCGCAGCCGGCAGACGGTTTCCTTACCTCTATCCAAGCCCCGCGGGGAGGCGCCCAAATCAATAGTGAATAAGAAATTATGATTTACGAGATAAAATTATTTTTACTTTACCCTTTCAACTCTCAACTTTCCAACTCTCAACTTTCCAACTTTCAACTTTCCAACTTTCAACTTTCAACTTTCAACTTTCAACTTTCAACTTTCAACTTTCAACTT
>CAZUHX010000152.1:998-5281 GCA_964620795.1 uncultured Chitinophagaceae bacterium | reverse complement strand
CTTTTCCATGTTTTTTCAGTCTGGCATAACGCCCGCCTGAAAGCAGTATGCTGTGCGCTCTCCAGCTCAGTTTCGGGTCCTTGAAATTTAGAAAGAAATCTTTGTGTGAATCATCAGAGTGATTGGTACAATGACCTTTCTTGCAGTTCCGGGAGAAGCACTTCATGCCGAAATGATTATTGTTGCGAACTGCCAGGGTGCTTGTTCCGGCCCTGCTCTCTATCAGCCCCTGTGCCAGGCTGATACTGGCGGGTATCCCGTATCTGGACATCTCCTGACGGGCAACCCCACTGTACTTCTTGATGTACACAAGCGTCTGATCTCCCTTTAAGGATTCAACTCTGACCGGGGCAGCATCATTGAGCGGTTTTTTGAGTGATTTTGCTTTCTCTGGCGCCGATTTCTTTACTTTTGCTGATGGCTGTTTATCTGCTCTGTCACTGCTGGCAGTAACATCCGATACCAGGCCGAGCTGTGTTTCTGATTGCTCAGGTGCCCGTTTAACTTTGGACTGGACTTTGGCAGCAGAGGTTGTACGCTCCGGGGCATCCTCATCCATATCCTTTTTCCAGTCAATGGCAGATACTGGTCCAGTCACGAAAGCGGCTGCAGGGCTGTCGGAGTACAAGGCAAAATAACCGGCACCAACCAGAAATCCTACTTTCAGCAATGCCCCCCGGTTAAAAGCACTGGTTGTACAGGTATGCCATAAGTACCGTAAAGTTGTCCATTTTCGGCTTAGTCCGTTCGATTTGGCAGACGAGTTTGAAACTCTATCTCTGCCAGCGTACCCCGGATGGGCAGATGGCAGATTGTCGGCATGTTTTGATCTGGTGGCTGCCTCACTGAAACGAAATCGGTGAAGCAGCTCCTCCTCGGCATACAATTTGTTCTTTCCCATGATTTTAATTTTTGTGACACAAAGATAAAACAATTAGTTTTTAATTTAAAACAATTTTTGTTTAAAATAAAATAATTTGTTTTTCATTCAGCGTATTTGTTTCAAAGTCAATTATTTAAAGCAGGTTTCAGCAGTGCTTTCTGTAACCTGATGTGAAGGGTGCAATCACAGGGCTGGCACCAGGCAGCGTTTTGAATGGATTCTTCGTTCTATAGATGTCAGACGGGCTGTATTTCGTAACTTTCCGTCCGAAATTGAAAATGGATTTCGCGATTAATCTGGAGAACACTGAAAAAGACTTCGTGGCAGCCCTTATCCGTCAGGAACGGTGGGCCCAGAAACAGTTGTACGAACAACACTTCGGCAAACTGATGGGAATCTGCATGCGCTATTCCGGCTCCCGGGACGAGGCTCTAGATCTCCTCCATGAAGGATTTATGAAGGCCTTCCAGCATATAGGCAAATACAAACCCGGCACATCCATTTTCTCCTGGTTGCGCACCCTGATGGTAAATGTTTGTATTGACCATTACCGAAAGAACCAGCGCAGACGGACGCTTGATCTTGATACAGCAGTTACGCAGCCCATGGAAGGTCAGGACATCCTCGGCAGTCTGTCCGAGGAGGAGATTCTTGCAAAAGTTCAGGAACTTCCTCCTGTGTACCGCGCGGTTTTCAACCTTTATGTGATTGAAGGCTATTCACACAAGGAGATTGGTGAAATGCTCCAGATCACCGAAAGCACTTCCAGATCAAATCTGGTGAAAGCAAGACACAAGCTGATCGAACTGCTTTCAGGCATAGGCCACTATCAAACGACATCCTATTCCAGCAAAAATGAACACTCCAGTCTATCCGACCTGCCATGAATCAAAATGAGTTTGACAATAAAATCAGGGCCAGTCTTGAATCCGTGGAAGTACCCTACGACCCGGCTAGCTGGAATTTGCTGGAAACCAGACTTGATATGTCCAGCAACCAGTCTGCCGCCGGATTCGATGCCGGCGTCAAACGGGCGCTCGACCGGTTGGAAACGCCTTATGATTCCGAATTATGGAAGCTGATGGCCCGCCAGCTTGATCAGTCAGCCGCTATCCGCAAGGTCCGTATCAGAAAACTGGCAGAGGCAGCCGTGATTTTGCTCCTTGCTCTTCAGACTTCAGCCAATTTTACCCCTGAAACAATACCCGGAAAGCCGGGTCTTGACCCGACACCGGCTACAGTTCCTGTTAACAGTCCGATGGCTGGAAGTGTTCGTCAGGGTAAAATCACTGCAAACAGGATCGCTGCTTTCAATTCAGATACCGCCCGCCCATCCTCCACAGTTGTCCCGGAATCTGATTCCCTTTTAAATATTATACCCGCCTTTGTCGAGAATTCCTCAACACCGGAGAAACTCCCGCTTGTCCCAACTCGCATACTGGCGCTTCCCCTCAGGTCTTTTCCTTTACCGGAACTGGAACTGTTGGCAACAAGAGCCTGTGCTACTCAATCTTCCGGAAGGTGGTACCTCGCTGCTTTTACTGAAGCAGGCGCTGATCTGGCCAGACAGGATGCTCAATCCTCCTTCTCCGCCTTATCCCCGGGATTCGGCATTATTGTTGGCAAAGAGGCTGGAAATTGGGGATTTGAAACAGGTTTACAGGTTAACAGAGCTTCATTTACACCAGACAACAAAACAACTGTGTATGCCGGAAACCCGCAAACGGGCTTTCTCGCGTCATATATTACCGGAGCGGATGCCACTACTGTCGCTGTCCCCGTCCGCGTGACAAGAAAAATAGCCACTTCCAACGCTGTCGAGCTCCGGGCACTGGCAGGTCTGGCAGCTGAAATGGTTGCCGAAAAAAGCTACAGCAGGAGAACGGTCTTTCTGCCTCCTGCCGGCCAGTCAACCGGAGGTGCTGTTATGCCGACAGGAACCATTCCCGACAAAATCCAGAGCGGCCTCTTCGAAGGTGGAACGGCAGCCAGCAACGTGACCGCCAGTGCACTGTTGGGTCTTAGGCTGAGTGCAAAACTGGGTAATTCATACAGCATCTTCCTGGAGCCTGCAGCAAGCATCAATCTTTCTGGTGGCTGGGGACCAGAACAGGAGAAAATTGACAGATTTTCCGTTCGTGCCGGTGTTCATGCCCGGCTCTAGGGTGTGCTGAAAAACACATGCCGGCCCGAAAACGCATCTCTCGGAACCTGTCCGACAGGTCTTTTTCAGGCAGTACAACCCGGTATTACCCCCAAAAGTACCTTTATCCGGAACCCAAAATCTGCTGTTTTCGATCTCGCCAGTTTTTTCAGACATACCCAATGAAAGAGGCGAACCCTTTACGGATTCGCCCCTTTTTTTTACCTTACTATTGTCACATCTCCTTTCCTGTAAACCTGAATAGTTCGGCTGCATATTTGCAAATCGGCCCATAGCTGCCAGACATATACTCCGGGATTCATGGGCTCACTGTTGAAGAAGCCCTCCCATCCATCACTCAAATCGCTGGTTTCAAACATCAGATTCCCCCAACGGTCATAAATTTCCATCCTGTAAGACAGAACAGCAAAATTTTTGCCGAAAAACGCCCTGAAAACCGAGTTGTCCGGGTCTGACGATTCAGGTGCAAACACGTTAGGCACATAAATTCTGAGCGGATTACCGGCATCATCCGCCAGCTGAATTTCGGAAGTCGTCAGCACATTTTGTCCGCAATCATTCGTAGCAGAAAGCCAAACAGTGCCAGGCTTGTCAGCCCGCGCAGTCTTTCCGGTAGTTCCATTCCACCATAGAAGTTCCAATCCACTGGTATCTCCCGTCACAAAGGGAAACAACGTAACACCTGTACTGTCACACGGTACAAGCAGTGCATCAGGCAAATCCAGTTTGAGTGGCTGTGTTTCCTGTACGCCTGTTTCAGTGTTATAAATACATCCGTTTTCATCCACAATAACAATGGAGTACAGGCCCGGAGCAAGGTTATTGAATACATTATCGGTCTGGAAAGGTGCTCCGTTCAGCGAATACCCCGACGCCTGCACCGGGCCCGCTACTTCAATTCGGATACTTCCCGAACCTGTGTTACTGCACGATTTTCTGGTGATCAGGTCGAAGTCAAGCTCGGGGTAACCGGACACGGTAACCGTAACCGTTGAATCACAACCCTCGCTATTTTGTAAAATGACCGTTTTGGTTTCACCGATCTGAATATCCGTACCGTAATAGTCATATACTTCACCCTTGCATACTTTCACAGACAAGTTGCTCTGGGAAGTTTTTCTGGATGCTACATTCACAGTTATAACCGAATCACATCCCTGCCAGTTTGGAACGGTAAACACCTGAACCATGTTGGGCAAAAGAAGGTTGCCGTTATAGTTGTAGGTTTCATTCTCG
>CAZUHX010000152.1:0-988 GCA_964620795.1 uncultured Chitinophagaceae bacterium | reverse complement strand
ACAGAAACATTGATGACACTCTGGGTGGCCTGAAGCTCTCCAACGGTAACTGTTACCAATGAATCGCACCCCGACTGTGTACTCAGCGTGAATGTCTGACTTTGTCCTATTCCCAGATTAACCCCCTCGTAAAAATAGCTGTCACCCGTACATACTTTCACATCCAGCGTGGAAGTCAGTGGAGGAAGTGATACTACATTTACCGTCAGAATGGAATCGCAGCCCAGATAATTGGTCAGGGTGAATGTTCCGGACTGACCAGCGGGAATAAGCGTGCCCTGATATGAAAATGAACCTCCCTGGCAAACCTGGGGACTGATACTTCCGGTTGAAACAGGAAGAGCTGAAACCGAGACTGTAACGATGGAATCGCATCCTGCTGAAGTTTTAAGCACGAACGCCTGGCTCTGACCGACTGACAGATTCACCCCTTCGTAACCATAAACATCCCCCGGACAGACTTTAACATTCAGTGATGTGGCTGGCGGGGGTATAGCATTGACATTAACTGTGACCACAGAATCACAACCCAGAGAATTGGTCAGGATGAAATTTCTTGTTTCCCCGGGGGCCATACTTATACCCTGGTAGATGAAATTTCCACCCTCACAGACCGAGACATTCAAATTGCCCGTGCTTGCCTGAAGTGCTGAAACGCTTACCGTCACAAGCGAGTCACAACCCTGCGGGGTTTTCAACGGAAAAGTCTGTGTCTGGCCAATGGCAAGATTTACCCCTTCATACTGATAGAATTGTCCCTGACATACCCTCGCCTCAAACGATGATGTTACAGGCGGAAGAGCGGAGACGGACACAGTTACCAGAGAATCACAACCGAGGTAGTTATTCAGCGTAAATGTGTACATCTGGCCGATTGTCATATTTACACCCTGATAGTTGAACAGTTTTCCCGGGCAAACCTGGGCATTGAGTTCCGAATATGAAACAGGCAATGGGAATTGCGATCGGTATTATCGCTTTGCCTGTA
>CAZUHX010000151.1:0-5316 GCA_964620795.1 uncultured Chitinophagaceae bacterium | reverse complement strand
CGCCAGGGGGTGGAGGGGCCGGCGCAGCCGGGTGGCGTTACGCCACGGAACCCCCGCAACACCCGGCCCCGCGGGGCGGCTTGGGAGGGTGGGTGGGCGGCAAAATGGTAGTCTGCCGGCGCAGCCGGCAGACGGTTTCTTGACCTCAATCCAAGCCCCGCGGGGAGGCGCCACATGGCAGCCTGAAACTCATTTTCTCACCGGCCATTGGTACAATCTTTCGGATACTACAGTCTTGAAACAAAAAAGCCAGCCGTTTCCGGATGGCTTGATAAAAAAAGGGGGTGGTAAAAGTCTCTATTACAGATTTCCCTTCATGATTTCTCTGGAAATCACCAGTTTCTGGATTTCGGAAGTACCCTCACCGATGGTACAAAGTTTGGAATCGCGGTAGAATTTTTCGACGGGAAAATCCTTGGTGTAGCCGTATCCGCCAAAAATCTGAACCGCGTCGGTGGATATCTGAACGGCAATCTCGGAAGTATAATACTTGGCAAAGGCAGACTCTTTGGTAAGTTTTTTGCCTTCATTCTTCAGCCAGGCCGCCTGCAGGGTGAGCAACTCTCCGGCTTCAATGCGGGTGGCCATATCTGCGAGTTTGAAACCTATGGCCTGAAAATGTGCAATCGGCTGGCCGAACTGCTCTCTTTCCTTGGCATACTTCACGGCAGCTTCATAAGCGCCTTTGGCGATGCCCAGACCCAGACTGGCAATGGAAATTCTTCCACCGTCGAGAATCTGCATGGCCTGCTGGAATCCGTTTCCGATTTTGGCATCTCCACCAACCACATTTTCGTCGGGCACAAAGCAGTCCTCAAAAATCACTTCTGCTGTTTCTGAGGCTCTCATGCCCAGTTTATTCTCTTTCTTGCCGGCTTTAAGACCCGGATTTCCTCTCTCAATGATAAAGGCCGTCATGCCTTTTGAATCCAGAAGTTCTCCTGTTCTAACAATGGCTACCACCACATCGGAAGATTTTCCGTGGGTGATCCAGCACTTGGTACCATTGATGATCCAACCGCCATCTACCTTTTTGGCGGTACATTTCATACGCATGGCATCGGAACCGGTATTGGGTTCGGTAAGGGCCCAGGCACCGATCCACTGTCCGGAGGCCAGTTTGGGCAGATACTTCATTTTTTGCTCTTCGGTACCGTGGTAGTAAATATGTCCGGTACAGAGAGAATTATGTGCAGCCATAGAAAGGCCAATGGAGCCACACACCTTGGAAAGCTCAACGATTGCGGTTACATACTCAAAATAGCTGAAGCCGGAGCCGCCGTATTTGGAAGGAACAAAAACGCCCATCAGGCCGAGCTCTCCCAGTTTATGGAACAAATCCTTGGGAAAGTGCTGGGATTCATCCCAGTCCATCATATGGGGGCGAATTTCACGGTCTGCAAAGTCGCGGATGGTCTGCGCGATCATCTGCTGATTTTCGTTGGGCTGAAAGTTCATGGTACTGATTTTCGGGGGCGAATATAGACAAGAATAGGAAGGCGGTGTGTCTCAAAAGCTTACCTCAGCTGTTATCGGGCAGCCGTAGGTTTCAATTTTTGATCTTCCTCCAAGAAATTCGAGCTCTGCGATGAATGAAAAGCCTGCAATTTTTCCACCTTCTGCTTTGACCAGTTCGGCTGCAGCCATGGCTGTGCCTCCGGTAGCCAGAATATCATCATGGATCATCACATTCCAGCCCGGCCGCACCACATCGGTATGAATCTCCAGCGTAGCTTCTCCGTATTCCAGGCTGTAGGAATAACTTCTGGTTTTTGCCGGAAGCTTCCCTTTCTTTCTGACGGGGAAAAGCGGAATTCCCAGCTTATTGGCGATGAGCATTCCAATAAAAAAACCGCGGCTCTCGATGGCGCAAATGGCATCAATATTCAGGTTGCTGAAGCGCTCGATGATGCTGCAGCTGATTTTATCGCATAAGGCAGCATTGAGAAAAACCGGAGTAATGTCTTTAAACAGGATTCCGGGTTTGGGGAAATCGGATACATCTCTCACATGTAATTCCAGTTCATCTTTAAGCAGCATGGGCTTCTGAAGTGTTTCTTTTCCAAAAATAATAAACGGGCAGGCCTGCCAAAACAATGAGCAGTCCGGGCCAGGTATTCTGTGGCTTTGATAAAAGCAGATTTATACAAAAAGCAGAGGCGAGCAGAATATACAAGAGCGGAAGCAGGGGATACAAGGGAACCCTGTAAGCGCGAACGGCATGAGGATCGCGCATGCGCAACACAATCACCGCACCGATGGCCAGGATATAAAAAATCATGACCGTAAACATGACATAATCCAGCAGGTCGCCATACTTGCCCGAAAGACAAAGCAGAGATGCCCAGATAAACTGCAGCCAGAGGGCATTGCCCGGAACGCCTTTGGCATTGTCATGCTGAAGGGCTTTGAAGAACAATCCATCGCGGGCCATGGCCTGATAAACACGAACGCTGGAAAGAACAATTCCGTTGTTGCAACCGAAGGTAGAAACCATGATCAGAATGGCCATCAGCAGAGAAGCAGCACTGCCGAACATCACGGTAGCGGCGGCTGTTCCTACTCTGTCTTCGGCGGCAAACTGTATTCCTCTGCCGATCACATCTGTTCCCTGCGGATCTCCGATCAACGGAAGAAGCCGGAGGTATGCAATATTCACCAGCAGATAGAGGCAGATAACCAATCCGGTTCCCATCAGCAAACTGCGGGGGATATTTCTGGACGGATCTTTCACCTCAGCGGAAATGAAGGTTACATTATTCCAGGCATCGCTGGAAAACAAGGAGCCCACCAAACCGATACCAAGTACAGAAAGCAAAGCCATGCCGGAAACAGGAACCGGATTCCATTCTGAATCTGCGACCTTCTGCAATGAAACCGCCTCCCACATATTTGACATATTCATATTCCATATTTCCTGATTTCCAAAGACAAACAATCCGAGGATGACCAGAGAAAGCAGTGCAAAAAGTTTTGAAAACGTAAAAAGGCGGAGTATCCATTTGCCATACTGAATACCGGCAGCATTGATCATGGTAAGTAATCCGATTGAAGCAATGGCGGTAAGCCGGGTAGTGGTAAAATCTACAGGCCCCAGGCTAAACAATACAGACTGCTCGCTGATTGCAGGGAAAAGTACACCGCTAAACTTGGCGAAAGCCATGGCCACTGCCGCAATGGTTCCCGACTGCACAACAAGAAAGAGTGTCCATCCGTAGAGAAATCCGGTCACAGGACCGTATGCTTCTTTCAGATAAACATACTGACCTCCTGCCCGGGGATACATGGAAGCAAGCTCGGCGATGCTCAATGCTCCCAGAATGGTCATCAGCCCTGCCAGTGCCCACAAAAAAAGCAGCCATCCTGCAGAACCGGTAAGACGGGCAATATCGGCACTCACGATAAAAATACCTGAGCCAATCATGGAACCGGCCACCATCAGGGCCGCATCGTAGAGATTTAAGCTTGCCTTCTCAGCCACGGTTTCTCAGCTTGCTTTTCCGGATGCCATATCCGAAATAAATGGCAAAACCGAGACACATCCACACAATGAGTCTGAGCCAGGTATCAAATGGAAGTCCGGCCATCTGCGCCAGGCAAAGTAAGGCTCCGAGAATAGGAACCAAAGGAACCAGAGGTGTCTTAAACGGACGGGGAAGATCCGGTTGTTTTTTCCGCAGAACGATGATCCCCACACAAACAATCACAAAGGCAAGAAGAGTGCCTATGGAAACCAGTTCACCCAAAATATTGATGGGCAGTACACCCGCGAAAAACGCTGCCAGAACACCGGTGAGAATGGTTGTGATATAAGGCGTTTTAAATTTGGGGTGAATGGCAGCAAACTTTTGTGGCAGAAGTCCATCGGTGGCCATGGAGTAGAAAATTCTGGGCTGGCCCATGAGCATCACCAGCACAACCGAACTCAGACCGGCAATTGCACCGACCTTTACGAGAGGTTTAAGCCAGGCCAGAGCATTACCTGTCTTATCTACGGCCACTGCAATGGGCGCAGGAACATTGAGCTCCTTGTAAGGAACAATTCCGGTAAGAACCAAAGAAACGAGAATGTATAAAATGGTACATACCACCAGTGAACCCAGAATACCGATGGGCATATCCTTTTGCGGATTTTTGGCTTCCTGCGCCAATGTACTTACCGCATCGAAACCGATGTAGGCGAAGAAAATTACTCCGGCGCCGGCAAGTATTCCCATCCAGCCATAGGCCCAATGCTGCACTCCGTTTACATCAGTGATCAATGTGCGTTCCGGGATAAAAGGCTTCCAGTTTTCGGTTGAAACATAAGAGGCGCCGAAAATGATAAAGGCCAGAATGACGACAATTTTTATCACTACAATGAGGTTGTTGAAGTTGGCAGACTCCTTAATGCCTACTACCAGCAATACGGTCATCAGGCTAATGATAAAAACGGCGGGCAGATTAAACAGAGCGGTTACTGAAGGAAGTGTATGATAGTCGATGCCGGTACCGCTGAGTTTTTCGACCAGAGAGGTGGTGAGCGGCTGCCAGCCTTCCAGCGGAACATTGATAAGCTTGGTTCCCGTAGAGGCGATGAGTTGAGGAGGAAGATAAATACCGATATCCGCCAGGGTGCTCACAACATATCCAGACCATCCCACGGCCACGGTAGAAGCGCCGAACAAGTATTCCAGAATCAGGTCCCATCCGATGATCCATGCGATGAGTTCTCCAAGGGTAGAATAGGCATAAGCATAAGCACTGCCTGAAATGGGGATCATGGCTGCATACTCGGCATAGCACAATCCGGCGAAAGCGCAACCGATACCGGAGAGAATAAAAGAGAGCACCAGTGCAGGACCTGCATGATTGGCGGCAGCCGTTCCGGTGAGCACAAAAATTCCTGTACCGATGATGGCGCCGATGCCCAGCGACATGAGATTGGCAGCAGAGAGGGTTCGCTTGAGGTGGCTTTCCTCTTCACGGGCAATGGGTTTAATGGCCCAGATTTTACGCATAAGTGGGGTTTAGGTTGATTGCCGAAGGTAAGAAAATTTCTTTCGGAAGAATGCTTACGGTGAGCGCTAAACAGTATTGCATTCTAAACAGACACAGATTTACTTCCCTACAGCTTTATCTATTTAGAATATATTGAAGCGGTGATCCATTTGCGATTCCGTTATTGAATTTGTTTCGCCGCTTCCGCGGCGACTTACTTTTGCTCGCACATAGAGCCCACGAATATTTTCGTGGGGTAAAAAGCGGGCGCTTGCACTTTACAGTAGTGATGCCAGAGACCAAAGTCGCGCTGAAAAAAACTCGTTCGGGCTGTAC
>CAZUHX010000150.1:0-5327 GCA_964620795.1 uncultured Chitinophagaceae bacterium | reverse complement strand
GGCGGGGAGCCGGGTGTTGCGGGGGTTCCGTGGCGTTCCGCCACCCGGCTTCGCCGGCCCCTCCACCCCCTGGCGCGGGCTTTTGTTTCTGCGAGATACCGGCAGCTGTCAATACAAGGAAATCCGAGAACCTTCCTGATCCCTTTCTGTGCATCAGCTAAGTGTGTTGTCTGATGGGTATAAGACATTTTGTCAAACTCCTGCTTCTGGCACTTTCTTTGATCAGTCTGAGCAAAAAATCCCTCTATGGAACAAGGACATATACAGGTTAGTACCGAAAACATTTTCCCGATCATCAAAAAGTTCCTGTACTCTGAGCAGGATATCTTTTTGCGCGAATTGATTTCGAATGCAGTAGATGCTACGACCAAACTGCGCAAATTGTCGTCTATGGGCGAAGCTCCCGGCGAGCTGGGCGATTTGTATGTGCGTATTTCCATAGACAAAGAGCAAAAGACACTCACCATCTCCGACAAGGGTATCGGTATGACGGCCGAGGAGGTGAAGAGGTATATCAACACCATTGCCATGAGCAGCGCCGAGGAGTTTGTGAAAAAGTTCAGCAATGAAGGTGAAAAAGCCGGTATCATCGGGCATTTCGGACTTGGATTCTACTCGGCCTTTATGGTGAGTAAGCAGGTAGAGGTCATCACCAAAAGCTATAAAAATGAACCGGCTGCGCACTGGATCTGCGACGGCACCACCGGTTATACTTTAAAAGCCCACGAACGCAGCGAAAGAGGAACAGACATCATCCTTCATCTCGCCGACGACTGCCTCGAATATCTCGAAGAGCATAAAGTAGAAAAGGTACTCAACACCTATTGCCGCTTCCTTCCGGTGGCCGTTCAGTTTGGTGAAGAAGAAATCGATACAGGCGTAAAAGACGCAGAAGACAAACCAATCCTTCAGAAGCAGCCCCGGCAAATCAATGATACCCGTCCGCTCTGGACGCAAAATCCTGCAGAACTCAAAGAAGAAGACTATCTGGCCTTCTACGAAAAGTTGTATCCGTATTCCGAAAAGCCCTTGTTCTGGATTCATCTGAATACCGATTATCCGTTCAACCTGCAGGGTATTTTATATTTCCCGGCCATACGCGAGAATTTCGAACTCAAGCGCGACCGTGTTCATCTGTATTGCAATCAGGTTTTTGTAACCGATAATGTGGAGCAGATCATGCCCGATTTCCTCATGCTTCTGCAGGGGGTGATTGATTCTCCTGACATTCCTTTGAATGTGTCGAGATCTTATCTGCAGGGCGATCCCAATGTGAAAAAGATCTCCGCCCATATTGTGAAAAAGGTGGCAGATAAACTCGGCGAACTCTTTAAGCAGCAGCGCGAAAGCTTTGAAGAGAAATGGGAAAGCCTGAACATATTTGTAAAATATGGAATGGTGAGCGAAGAGAAGTTTGCCGAAAAAGCCTCCGCATTTTGCCTCTACAAAAGTGCGGTTGAAAACAAGTTGTTTACGCTCGAAGAATATAAGGCCCGCATCGCACCGCTTCAGACCGATAAGAACAATAAGATCATCGTACTTTATACCAATGATGCCGAATCACAGCACAGCTATATGGATGCGGCAGGCTCCAGGAGTTATGATGTGCTCTTGCTCAATCATGTGATTGACAGTCACTTTGTGGGATGGATCGAGCAGAAAAACGATGACTTGCTCTTCCGCAGGGTAGATTCAGATATTCTCGACAAGTTGATTGAGAAGGAAGAAAACCGCGATTCTGTGTTGAGCAAGGAAGAAGAAGAGCAGGTGAAGAAGCTGTTTGAGGAAGTGGTTAAAGATGCTTCGGCCAGCATTGAACTGAAAGCCCTGGCACCGGAGGAAATGCCGGTGACTGTGACCAAGAGCGAATGGATGCGTCGGATGAAGGAAATGAATGCCATGGGCGGCGGAATGAATTTCGGAGGAATGTTTCCCGAAAAGTGGAATGTGGTCATCAATACCAATCATGCGGCAGTGCGGCGTTTGCTCCATTCTTCTGATGGGCGCGAAGCGCGTCATCTGTATGATCTGGGACTGCTGGCCCACGGTCTGCTCAAGGGCGAACAACTCACCGGATTTTTGAAGCGCTCGGTAGAAATGGCGTCCTGATTCCGGTAAACTGTTTTCACTATTTCTTTGTGTTCCTACTGGCGCGGAAGTTACTTCCGTGCCTCTTTCTTTGGGAGCACAGATTAATTTGACTTTTGGTTTTCCAATCAATTCTTCATTTGTTACTTCCTACTGGCGCGGAAGTTACTTCCGTGCCTCTTTCTTTGGGAGCACAGATTAATTTGACTTTTGGTTTTCCAATCAATTCTTCATTTGTTTCGCCGCTTCCGCGGCGACTTACTTTTGCTCGCACAAAAAGTAAGCAAAATGCGGGCGCTCGCGATTTACGGCAATGATGCCTGTGACCAAAGCCGCGCTGAAAAAAACTCGTTCGGGCTGCGCCCTCGCTCAAACAGTTTTTCAGCTATGCGTTTATTCTGTGTTTCAGCATTGCAGTTCAACGGCTTTGGGGCCGCCGGCCGCAAACTCTTCATGTTCCGTAAATCGCTGAGGCGCCGTTCTTGGTGCTGCAGATTTGATATGACATGGATTTGCTCCGCTCTTATTTGCGTTATCACCAATAAGCTTTTAATCCCTACTGGCGCGGAAGTTACTTCCGTGCCCGCCCTTGTTGGCGTTATCACCAACAAGCTTTTAATGCTAACACCAAAGACCAAGAAAAATATCTGCGAAAATCAGCGAGATCTGCGGGATATATCACGGTCTTTTCTGAACCACCAAGGGTGCTGCTTTCGCTCTGTAAATCAAATTTTAGACCGCCATTTCTTTGTGTTCTTTGCGCCTTCTTTGTGTTCTTGGTGGTTAAGCCCTTGAAACATTAAACCACAAAGGGCACAAAGTCTTTACACGAAGGACACAAAGACATTCTGTTCAATCAGAACGAATTTAACTGTCGCCATCTCTTTGTGTTCTTGGTGGTTAAACCAACAAGAAAAATCCATTTATAAAAATTTTGACACCTCGTTTTATACCTGCAAAAGATCGCCTTACTTGCACCTATCCTGAAAATATCAAATGCAGATCCCACATTCAAGTCGCAACAAGGGCAAAAATACGCCCGCCATACAATGTATCTTTGTAAAAAGATAAGCCATGTCTGTTCATCCTGTAGAAGCCGATAAAGGCCGGTATGCGGTGATTTTCGTTTCTAAGCGAAGCGGAACCGAGCCCGCGTATGCTGAAATGAATGCCGAGCTGGGCAAGCTGGCACATGAAATTCCGGGCTTTGTAGATGAAATTGCTTTGCGCAACGAGCAGGGCAGCGGCATCTCCGTCTCTTTCTGGGAAAACGAACAAGCCATCGAGCAATGGAGACAACACGCACGTCATCGGCTGGCCAAGCAAATGGGGCGTGATCTGTGGTATGAATGGTATGCCGTTTACATTTGTGAAATTGCTTTTGCTCATCGATTCATTAAAAACTTATGAATATATTTTCTGCAGATACCATCATGGCGCCGGCTACACCTCCCGGCATTTCTGCCCTGGCGGTGATACGGCTGTCCGGCCCTCGGAGCATAGAGGCCGTATCGGCATTGTGGAAGGGCAAAGATTTGATGAATCAGCCTTCGCACAGCCTGCATTACGGTTATTTGCAGGAAGGAGAGGAGTTGCTGGATGAGGTGATGCTCAGTCTGTTTCGTGCGCCCCGTTCATTTACAACCGAAGATTCTGTTGAGATCAGTTGCCATGGATCCCCCAGAGTGGTAGAGCGTATTCTGGAAGCCCTGCTGCGTCAGGGTGTGCGTATGGCAGGCCCGGGAGAGTTTACACAACGGGCTTTTCTTCACGGTCGGCTCAATCTTGGAGAGGCAGAGGCGGTGGCCGATCTGATTGCGAGCGAAACCGATCGTCAGCGACAACTGGCACTCGCACAGCTCAGGGGGGGATATGCGGCTAAGCTCAGAAAAATGCGACAGGAGTTGATAGACCTTGCTGCATTGCTGGAACTGGAACTCGATTTTGCAGAAGAAGATGTTGAGTTTGCGCGAAGAGATGCGCTCATGCAGCTTATGCAGGAGGTGCGCAATTTCTGCGAACGGCTATCAGGAAGCTTTCGTGCCGGCAATGCCATACGCGAAGGTGTTCCGGTGGCCATTGTGGGTCCGCCGAATGCGGGCAAAAGCACCCTCCTCAATGCATTGCTTCAGGAAGAACGCGCCATCGTAACACCCATACCGGGCACCACCCGCGATTTGGTTGAAGATGTGATCAGGCACAACGGAATGATGTACCGGCTCACCGATACCGCCGGACTGCGCGCAACCGAGGATGTGGTGGAGCAGATGGGCATAGAACGCAGCCGCGAAGCGGCGGCCCGCGCGCAACTGTTGTTGCTGTTGTATGTGCAGGAAACAACTGAAGCAGAACTAGAAAGCCTGGAGCAGCTGGCCCGCGACAGCGGGGCCGAGCCTGTTTGGGTAAAGAACCAGACCGACAGAGCAGAAGGCAACAGCTCGCTGCGCCGTGCCGGAGAAATCTGTATTTCAGCTTTGAAACAACAAGGCCTGGAAGCTTTGTTTCTGCGTCTGGAACAACATACGGCAAGCCATGCGGCAGCCGATGAAACCGTAGGCAACATCCGGCACCTGGAAGCATTGCAGGAGGCCTCGGCCGCGCTTGATTTGGCCATGCAGGGAATCAGGCAAAAGGATTATACAGAGCTGCTGGCTTTCGAACTCAGAAGGGCTCTGGATGCCCTGGGTCGCATCACAGGCGAAGTGAGCAATGAAGAAGTGCTTGGTAGTGTTTTTAGCCGCTTTTGTATCGGAAAATAAAAAATAATAGTATTTACAATATTATTAGGATTGTCAATGGCTAAGGCTTAGATCTCATCATTTTCTCATTGGGTTCTTTGCCTCACTTCTGATTTTCTTTCTTTTTTATGCCTCGTTTAAACATTAAGCAGACGAAAAAGATGATTAAATTTGTTCTACACCATCAAAACACAGTAAATGAAAAAACTTTTTACCCTTCTGTTTGCTGCGGCAGCATTCACTGCCAGTGCACAACAACCTCCCAACGGCAGCTTTGAAAACTGGAGCGCCCCTACCAATCCCGACTCCTGGGGAACCCTGGCAACAGCCATTGCCGGGGCGCCGCCTGCACTCAGTGCCCTGGCATTAAAAGACACCAACGCCATTAACCGCGTGGATGGTTCCGCCTCACTTAAGCTGGTAACCACCACCGTTAACATCGGCCAGACCCTCACTCTGCCGGGCATCGCCTCCCTCGGTAGCATGAGTATCGGTGCTGCC
>CAZUHX010000149.1:0-5356 GCA_964620795.1 uncultured Chitinophagaceae bacterium | reverse complement strand
GGTGGATTTCCATCGTGCGGGCATCGATGTGCGGCTCAAGAGCGCTGAACGCATAAGGGAGAGCAGGTAAGCTAAAGGCCATTGTACAGATTTTTGTTTGGGATGCAATAATAACCAATTAGCGGGCAGAAAGGTTTTAGCTCATGTGGCTTTAACGGCTTTTAAATGAAGAGTTGGGGGATGACCTGCAGAAGGAGAGTCATTCAGTCGGACAATCCCATTTTTTTCAAGCGACAAAAATCTGAGCGTTATGAAGCCTGCTTTTGTATGCCTGACAAATGTTAGTTCAGTCTTCCAACGGCGCAGCGGGATTAGAGCGTGTTTTTTTATAATTTATGAAAATGCAGATATTGATTATTCATTAAGAAAATTCCTCTTATTGATTTCGGCTTTTTTGGAAGTGAAGTGGCAGGAGATGTTGATGTGTGAGGCAGAGAGAGTTTTGAAAATATAGGATTAAATCAGATTGTCGGGGCAGCAGCAGAAAAATGTTTAGAGTGTTCTCATATTTAAAATAAATACATTAAATTATAAAATATCAATACACAATACGAAAAGATATGGGAAGGCGGGAAATTCTTTGCCGGCCAATTGTTTTTGACTTGTTCTTCTTGCGTTTTAAAGTAACGGATTGCCCCGGCAATTATTCCTGAATCTTGCGTTTACGCCGAAAAAAATCACTTACCAACCGACCACTTTCTTCCCCTAATAAGCCTGCAGAGACTTCTGTTTTCGGATGAAGTAAACAAGGTTCAAACCTACGATAGCCCAATTTCGGATCCGAAGCTCCAAATACCAGTTTCCCGATCCTTGCCCAGCGCAAGGCGGCGGCACACATGGGGCATGGCTCAAGGCTTACATACATTGTGCATTCCGGCAAGAACTTGGCTCCCATTTGAATACTGGCTGCAGTTAGTGCAATCATTTCGGCATGCGCAGTCACATCGGTAAGTCGTTCGGTCTGGTTATGCCCCCGGCCAATGATCCGGTTGTTGCATACAATCACTGCACCAACCGGTACTTCATCGGTTTCAGCTGCAAGGCGGGCTTCAGCCAGCGCTTGCTGCATCCAGTGCTCATCGTTGTGCAGTCGCGAAATCAGACTCATAAGCAGGGCTTGTCCAAAGAAAATATAAACCAACAAGAGCAGGTAAAGCAACATTCATCAACCACACGGTGCCGGTGGCTGCCGCCAGTGCCAGGGGATTTACCGAAACCGGGCCGAATAGCCAAAGAGCCATTCCACTGCGCACTGCCGGATCCAGTAAAGGCATAACAGGGGCTACAGAATACAGCATCAGCAAGATCGCAATCCATCCCGCCAGCACAGGTAGCGGAAGAGAATCTATGCCGAAAGCATCAAACACAAGTATATATTGCAACAAATAACATGCGTATCTCATTCCTGAAAACATCAGCAACTGTCCCCAGTGGCCACTTGTATCCGGCTTTATTCCGGGCAATCGCCTATTTAACCAAGGCCAGACCGGAAGCAGAAAACAAGCCATTCCTGAAAGCAACAAGGGAATACTCCAAAGCACATGGAACTGACTTACAAGGATACCCAAAGCCGCAGCCAGCGCTGTGACACCCATTTGAGCCAATCCTCCGGCAAGGCTCCAGGCAAGTACCTTAGAGGTATTGTGTTGCGCCTGCGCCATAGCCCGACCTAAGAACTCTCCGCTGCGCCCGGGAGTGACAAAGCCTGAAGCGGAACCTGCCAGCACAATGCGCAGAGCCCGATATAAAGAAGAACCCGCAAGCAATTTCCATTTGGCCGCTTCAGCCAGCCAGTTGAAAGGTATCAGCAGCAAAGCAGCCAGCATCGGCAGAACGAGCGGTTTGGGAAGCTGATCCGGAAGGCCATTTCGGAACAAGCGGTCGTAAATCAGCCATGCCGCAGCTGCACTGAGCAAAATCCGCGGTAAAAAATAGCGAAGGGAAGCAGGCCTCGCTGCCTGCATTACAGACATACTGCAAAGGTAAGAGTATGCTGCCGGAAATGATAGCATAGGGCGACCACGGCCCGGCCTGCAGTTACAGGATTGCTTTAGCCACAGCTGCAGACAGCATGCCGAGCCGTGCCGGGTGCTGCAGGGGTTCCGTCCCGCAAAATGCGGGACCCGGCTGCGCCGGCCCTTTCGCCCCCTGTCGCGGAATCATCTGAGTTTATATAATTAAAAACAATATACGTGCGCCAGGGATGGGAGCAGAGCCGGCGAAGGCGGCTGCCCGAAGGGCCGCGCTGCGCACAGCCCGGCAGCCCGCCCTGCTGCCGCACTGATATTAAAGCCGGCCGCGAAGACGCCGGCAGCCGGGCGGGCTGAGGCGCCCTCTTTCTTCAGAAAATCTTTTCCTGACGCCCCGGTATTACTCTATTCGGCTACTGTCATTTTAGCTGCCCGGCCAAGCTTCATTTTGATTACTTTTGAGCAAAACACATAAGATGGCCTTAGCTGAATTATTTGCCGATGCGCAGGAGCGCGTAAAGACGCTGACGGAAAGACCAAGCAATGAGGAGCTGCTGGATTTATATGCATTTTTTAAGCAAGCAACTGAGGGCGATAATCATACCGATGAGCCCGGTATGTTTGATCTGAAAGGCAAGTTTAAATGGAAACAGTGGGATGCTAAGCGCGGTATGAGCGCAGATCAGGCCATGCAGGCTTATGTGGATCTGGTGAATGGCCTGCTTTCTAAATACAGCCACTCCTGAGCGCAGATAAGCCATCTGAACGTATCATCCTGGGTATTGATCCGGGCACGGTTGTGCTGGGCTACGGTGTGCTGAAAACACGCGGGCAGCAGCTGGAGCTCGTGAGCATGGGTGTGGTGAAGCTGGATAAATTCGGAGATTCTGTCCGCCGCCTGAAGGTGATTCACGAAAAGGTGAGCGGTTTGATTGATCAGTATGCCCCTCAGGATTGCGCCATTGAGGCTCCCTTTTTCGGAAAGAATGTGCAGAGTATGCTGAAGCTGGGCCGTGCACAGGGTGTGGCCATCGCCGCAGCTTTGGTGAAGGGACTGGAAGTGCATGAATATTCGCCCAAGAAAATCAAACAATCGGTAACGGGCAGCGGAAACGCATCTAAGGAGCAGGTAGCAGCTATGCTGCAAACGCTTTGCCATTTTGAGCTGAAGCCAAAGTTTCTGGATGCCACCGACGGACTGGCCGCGGCAGTTTGTCATCATTTACAATTCAGGCCTGCATTGCCCGGCATGAAGGCAGGTAAATCTTATTCGGGATGGAAAGATTTTCTTTCTCAAAATGAAAAGAGGTTGCGTTGAGTGCCTCCGTTTTTTTGTTGTATTCCGGCTTACCCATTGCAGATTCACTTCTATCTTGCGTGCTGCATGAATAAGCGGTAGGCAGTTTGCACTTTGGGATTACGGCCGGAGTAGTCTGATTTTATCCTCCAATAAACTCGTGATAATTGCTTACATCAATGACCTTAACTTCTGCCCGGTAAGCTTCTATGAATTTTTGAGGGAATTTTACTTTTCTTTTTGATTTCCACTTGAATTCATAGGCCGTTACTTGACCATCTAATTCCTCTATCCAGTCTATTTCTTGCTGTTGTGCGGTACGCCAAAAATATGTTTTAGCATATATTTTATGGTAATTTAAATATTTTATTCTTTCACTAATTAAAAAGTTTTCCCAAAGCATACCTTTATCTTGTCTGAGCTCTAAGGCATTGAAATTTGAAATAATTGCATTCCGCAAACCTGTATCATAAAAATAAATCTTCCTGTTGGTCTTTATTTCATTTCTTAAATTTCTGCTAAACGGATTTACCCTAAACAGAACGTATGCCTTTTCCAGTAAATCAATATAACTGCTTATCGTTTCTTTGTTAACGCCTATCAGTTGCGAAAGCTCGTTGTAAGAAACTTCATTGCCTATTTGAAGTGCCAAAGCCTGCGTGAGCTTTTGTAAAGCATCTGCTTTTTTTATACCCGAGAGCAGCAAAATGTCTTTATACAAATAACTATTGATCAGGTTTGTCAGTACTTCTCTTTCTTTTCCAATATAGTTGAGCGCGTCAGGATACATGCCATAAATTAATCTTTGTTCCAGCTGTTTGCTCACTTCAGAAAAACCAATGGTTTTTTCAAGTTCTTCAAAAGAGATGGGATACATGTTGTATTCCCATTTTCTTCCGGTTAGGGGTTCGTTTATCTCATTATTCAATTCAAAAGCAGAGGATCCGCTCAGAATCAATTGAACATCTTTAAATTGATCAATAATGATTTTAGAGGTTACTCCTATGTTCTTTATTCTCTGGGCCTCGTCAATGAACACTATTTTTTTATCTCCAATTAATCTCTTTAAGTGGCTTGTACCGGGTTCGGATAGTTGTTGTTGTACTGAAAAATCATCCCCGTCAAAAAACAGAAAATCACTGTGCTTTAAAATGTCTTTGATCAAAGTTGATTTTCCAACCTGCCTTGGCCCTGTGAGCACAATAGCCTTGCCAAGATTAAATTGTTCTACCAAAGTATTTTTCAGGATTCTTTTAATGTTCATTTTGGCAAGATTTCATCCTTACAAACATAGGAAAAAGCTGCATTAACAGCCAATTATTATACTTTTTGGATGTTACAATGGCTAAATAGTATATTTTTTGGGTAAATAACATATTGCTTTATCACTTGGTGAAAGCTATGTAAGCATGTTGCGGACGAGGCCTGCTTTTACCCGGATTCACTTCAGTATTCAATGCGGCTGTTGTTATACAGCATATGCAATATGTTTTGCAGCTGCCTCTTCCGGCAAGGGACAGTAAGGGCCGCCGAAGGCGGGTCGCCTCAGGCGACGGCACCCCTGCATGGCCCGGCCCCGAAGGCGACACTCCCATCTTTCTGCAGTAGATTGGCCCTAAGCCTGAGGGGGGCCGCACATTCAAGAAGCCTCACCGCTGCTGATCTTGCTTCTGTCAGGTGGAGTTGAAAGTTCGAAAGTGGTGATGATTTTTACTGTGACGGTCACGAGTCCTTTGCCGCATGTTTATCCAGGCCTCAATTAACCATCTACGATGAGAAATACGATCTTATAAAAAAGAGCAAAACACTAGTCTTAGGCCGGCTTGCCCAGCATGATCTTACCAATGCCGATAAAGGAACGGAAGTTGAGCGGAAACTCGAGAAATACATGCAGCATGCTCAGAAAGTAAAGGGCTATGAGCCCCGTGCGGTAGTCCCATGCATATAGCGCCACCGAAAGCAACCAAAGCCCGATCACGACAGCCAGACGAGGCAGCGGCACTTCATGCCATTTGATGACCGATGTCTTTGAAAACCAGTTTAGATAATGATAGGTGTAGGCAAAGGCGATGAAGCGCATCACCGCATA
>CAZUHX010000148.1:535-5498 GCA_964620795.1 uncultured Chitinophagaceae bacterium | reverse complement strand
ATCTGAAGTGACGGTATTCCGGACAACAAATTCTGCGGGTGTTCCCCGGGCTACAATTTTACCGCCATGCTCGCCGGCTCCGGGGCCCAAATCGATGATGTAATCACTACTGAGCATGATGTCCTTGTCGTGTTCAACAACAATGACCGTATTGGGATTATCGCTCAGCTTTCGCAGGGCACCGATCAATTGATGGTTATCGCGCTGATGCAGGCCGATACTTGGCTCGTCGAGTATGTAGGTGATACCCGACAGTTGTGCTCCGATCTGCGTGGCCAGTCTTATGCGCTGGGCTTCGCCACCCGAAAGCGTTTTAGAGGGGCGATTTAGTGACAAATAACCTAGTCCGACTTCAAGAATGAAACCAAGTCTGCTTCTTATTTCTTTTAAAAGATCCCTGGCAATGATTTGCTGACGCTCTTCCAGCCGGTTCTCCAGTCCGTCGAACCATGCAGCCAGTTCCCGAATATCACACATAGATAATTCTCCTATGTGTTTTCCGTCAATGCGAAACCAGAGAGATTCTTTTTTGAGGCGATAGCCCGTGCAGGCAGGGCAGGTAGCCTTGTCCATAAAACCTTCTGCCCACGAGCGTATGCTTTCAGAGGAGGTATATTTAAAACAACGTTTGAGCATACCGGTCAGACCTCCGTATGCAAGAGTATACCAGCGGTCATCAAAGTCCTGAATGGCCAATTCTTCATCCGGCTGTATATCTGCTGCTTCTCCACTTTCGCCGAAGAGGATATGCTGCATGGCTTCGGCAGGGATCTTTTCAACAGGATCGCTCAGGCTAAAATGAAATTTGCGGGCAAGCTGCTTGAGTTCTTTAAATATAAAGTTGTCTCTTGCCTCTCCGATCGGAAGAATACCTCCCTGATTTATGCTGACAGAGCCGTCTGGAATAATCACTTCACGATTCACATCGTAAACAAGACCCAGACCGCCGCAATGATGGCATGCGCCGTAAGGGGAGTTGAAGGAAAAAGTATTCGGAGATGGTTCTTCATACGAGATTCCGCTTTCCACACACATTAGGAACTTACTGTATGCCGCAATCTCATTGCTTTCCATATCCTGAATCAGTACAAGGCCTTTTCCCGCTTTCATGGCCAGTCCCAGGGCAGAGCGCAGCCTTTCTCTGTTTTTATCGAGAACCTCTACACGGTCTATCAACAGTTCTATATCATGCACTTTGTAACGATCCAGCTGCATCTTGGGCACAAGTTCAAGCACTTCGCCATCAACACGAATTCTCAGATAGCCTTGTTTTCGTATTTGTTCAAAAAGCTCACGGTAATGGCCTTTCCGGCCTCTCACCAAAGGTGCAAGGAATTGAACATGCCTCCCCGATTGTTTCTGTAAAAGTATTTCTGTGATTTGCTCTTCAGTGAACCGGGTCATTCTTTTACCACTGGCATAAGAGTATGCGTCAGATGCCCTGGCAAACAAGAGCCGGAGGAAATCATAAACCTCTGTAACCGTACCGACAGTTGATCTGGGGTTGCGGTTTACTGATTTCTGTTCTATGGATATTACCGGACTGAGGCCTTCGATCTGATCTACTTCCGGCCTTTCGATTCCACCAATAAACTGACGTGCATAAGCAGAAAAGCTTTCCAAATATCTGCGCTGTCCTTCGGCATAAATGGTATCGAAGGCCAATGATGATTTACCGCTCCCGCTGAGTCCGGTGATTACCACGAGTTGGTTTCGCGGAATTTCAACATCTATGTTTTTGAGATTGTGTGCCCTTGCCCCGAAAACACGAATGGAGTCCTGCTCTTCCGGAATTCCTGAAGTGTTCTCTTGATTGCGGTTTTTCTCTAAATTGGCCAAAGTGCTCAGAATTATGGGGCGAAGCTAAAAATAAAGTCTGCACCCTTCGAGCAAGTAACGCATGAGCCTGTTAAAAAAAACTTTCGGGAAGCCCCCGGGCATGAGTAAATTCGTGGCGTGAGTTACCTCGACGAATTAAATGAAGTTCAGCGGGCTGCAGTGGTCAACACAGACGGCCCAACCCTGATCATTGCAGGCCCCGGATCGGGAAAGACAAGGGTATTGACCTACCGTATTGCCCATCTGATTCAACAAGGGGTAGATCCTTTCTCTATTCTTGCCCTGACATTTACCAATAAGGCTGCAGAGGAAATGAAGCGGCGGATCGAGAAGATCAGCGGTTCAGCGGGCAGAGGGCTATTCATGGGCACCTTTCATTCCATCTTTGCCAGAATACTCAGGGTTGAAGCCACAAGGCTGGGTTATCCTGCCAACTTCACCATTTATGATACTGAAGACAGCAAAAGCGTTATCAAAGCCATCATCAAAGAAATGGGACTTGATGATAAACTGTATAAACCCAACCAGGTTTTGTACCGCATATCTGCAGCAAAAAATGCACTGATTACGCACATGCAATACGGCAATGATCCGGAATTGCTTGCAGAGGACAGAGAGGCCAGACAACCCCAACGACACAGCATCTACAGGGCTTATACCGAACGCTGTTTCAAGAGCGGAGCCATGGATTTTGATGATTTGTTGCTCATTACCTATCAACTGTTTGAGCAGTTTCCGGAAGTATTGCATAAGTATCAATACAAATTCAAATATCTGCTCATCGATGAGTTTCAGGATACAAACTATTTGCAGTATGCCATTGTGAAGAGGATCGGAGATGTTTTTCAGAATATTACGGTAGTGGGAGATGACGCTCAGAGCATTTATGCTTTCAGGGGCGCAACCATAGATAACATTCTGAATTTTGAGCGCGAGTATCCGGAGATGAAGGTGTTTAAGCTGGAGCAAAATTATCGTTCAACCCGGCATATTGTGCAGGCGGCACATTCCCTGATACAGAAAAACAAAGGGCAGCTGAAGAAAGAGATTTGGACCAGCAATCCGGAGGGTCAGCCCATTAGGGTTATGAAGCTTGCATCCGATAATGAGGAAGGTCGTTGGGTCGCAGATTCTATTCAGGAGCTCAGGCTGCGTGAGCAGAAGAAAAATGCAGACTTTGCCATTTTATACCGCACCAACGCACAGAGCCGGGCTTTTGAGGAGGCGCTTCGGCGTCAGGGAATTGCCTACCGTATTTATGGCGGAATGTCTTTCTATCAGAGAAAAGAGGTTAAAGACCTGCTGGCTTATCTGAAGTTGAGTATTAATCCCAATGATGAAGAGGCTTTGAAAAGGGTAATCAATTATCCCGCGCGAGGTATTGGTCAGTCATCGGTAGATAAGTTGCTGATCTATGCATCACAAAGCGGGAAATCGATGTGGGAAGTGGTTGAACAGATTCAATTTTTTGACTTTCCTGCCCGCACCAGAAATCTCATTGAAGAATTTGGATTGATGATCAAAAGTTTCGGGGCTCAGGCGCAGACTAAAAATGCTTTTGACCTGGCAAGTAATATAGCCAGATCAAGCCGTTTGCTGGCAGAGTTGTCTGTTGACAAAACAGTGGAGGGTGTAAGCCGCTATGAGAACATACAGGAGCTGTTGAACAGTATCAAAGAATTTGTGGAAGAAGATACCGTTCAGCCGGGTGAGGAGGCAGAGGCCGCTCCCGATCGCAGTCTTGGGAGTTTTTTACAGAACATTTCGCTGCTTACAGGAGATGAAAAGGAGGGAAGTCAGGAAGATGCGGTGAAGCTCATGACCATTCATGCGGCCAAGGGGCTGGAGTTTCCTGTGGTCTATGTGGTTGGCCTTGAAGAGAATCTGTTTCCATCCTCTCAGTCTTTATACAGCACTGAAGATCTGGAGGAGGAGAGGCGTTTATTTTATGTTGCCATCACACGAGCGGAAACCAGACTGTTTCTCACTTATGCAACATCAAGATACAAATTCGGCAGTTTAAATTACTGCGATCCCAGCAGGTTTATATCTGAATTACCTGCAGCATCTTTATCCGGTGTTGAAGGCGGTGCACCTACGGTGGTTAAGAAGCTCAGTTTTCAGAGCCCGAAGCCCATTGCCAAGCCATATACCGCAAGTGCTGCAGGCGACTCTTTTGTGCCAGACGATGTAGCCGGACTGCAAACAGGGATGGAGGTGATTCACGAAAAGTTTGGCGAAGGAAAAGTGATTTCGATGGATGGATCGGGGCCTAATCGCATTGCCAACATACATTTTGGTCAATTCGGCATCAAAAAAATTATGCTAAAATTTGCCAGGCTAATGATTAAGAAATAAATTTTTACGACAAAATCTTTATATTTTCGCAACCATGGATTATAATACTTCCAGAGAAAAAATTTCCATTCGGGAATACGGCAGATATGTTCAGCGGATTGCTGATAAATGCAAGGATTTCGAAGAGCGTGAAAAGCGAAGCAGAGTTGCCGGGGAAATTGTTGATCTGATGGCGCTGCTCAATCCCCAGGTGAAGAATCAGGAGGATTACAAGCAAAAGTTGTGGGATCACCTCAATATTTTATCTGATTTCTCTTTGGAAGTTGATTCACCTTTTCCTTTGAGCAGCAGAGAAGAATTGCAGAAAAGACCCGAGCCGCTGCCTTATCCGGATTCAGATATACGCCATAAGACCTACGGCAGGAATGTAGAAACATTGATACGGAAGGCTGTTGAAGAGGATGATCCGGAAAAACGTACAGCTTTTGCGCGTTGTATTGCCAATTATATGAAGGTGGTTATTCAGAACTGGAATAAGGAATCTGTGACCGATGAGTTGATCAAAAATGATTTGAGAATTCTTTCAGACGGCATGCTCGATCTGGGTGAAGAACACACGCTTCAGCATTTGCCCAAGATGGCAGGAACCTGGAAGAAAAAGCCCATGGGTGGTATGCCTGCCAGAAAGCCCCAAGGTGGAGGAATGAGAAAGGGATTTTGGAAACAACGCAACAAGTAAAGCAGCTTTTAAACCAACCAACAATAAGTCATGTCTAAAAACAAAAAAAGAGCCCTCTCTCCCGACGAGCTGGTTCAGGTAAGCAGC
>CAZUHX010000148.1:0-525 GCA_964620795.1 uncultured Chitinophagaceae bacterium | reverse complement strand
TATAATGCTGGAATGGCGGGAAATTACATTTGATGCCCTGCCGGGCGATGCAAACCGATTTGAGATTTCCAATTATGGTCGTTTCAGGTCGTTTTCGAATATGGCAAAAGGCAGGGTTCTGAGAGGCGGTATCGCCAACGGTTACCTTACTCTCGGCTTGAAATACCTGAATGAAAGAGAGAGAAAGACTGAAGAATATTTTCTGAAAATGAAGGCTCAGGTATTGAGTCTTAAGCGCAAAGCCAAAGAGTATGAGCGCGAGGTACTCGATCAGCTTGAGAAAGGTAAATCCATTTCAGAAGCTATGCGTAAGCGCATGGAAAATGAGCGCAATCAATACCGTGATCTCAAGGAGCAATATCTTGAAGAAAAAAGGAACGAAGAAAGAACCCGCACGATCAACTTCGGTGGCTTGGTGCACAAAATGGTTGCTGAAGTATTTTTAAAGAAGCCCAGCCCTCAGCATCGTTATGTAATTCACCTTGACCACGATCGTCTGAACAATCATTTTAAGAACCTGAAGTG
>CAZUHX010000147.1:0-5504 GCA_964620795.1 uncultured Chitinophagaceae bacterium | reverse complement strand
TGCTTGTGACCAAAGCCGCGCCAGGGGGTGTAGGGGCCGGCCGAAGGCCGGGTGGCGGAACGCCACGGAACCCCCGCAACACCCGACCCTCCGCTTATGCTTTATGCACAAAATATGAATTGGAAAAAGCAGAAGCTTGAAAGCATAAGCGGAGGGAGGCGCCCTACTTATTCATATAAATTGTTTTATTATTTATACTATTTAAAATATAATACACCCTCATTGGTGCCGCTCATCATGCAAACCCTTTTAAAGAATACCGGTAAGCAGCGGCATGTTTCTGATTAAGCCCTGCACGTCTGTTCCCTTGCGGCAGATTCCCAGCAAAAAGCCGCCGCCGCCGGCTCCGCAGATTTTGAGATAATATCCGCCGGAATACAAACCCTGTTGCCAGGCATTCCGGCATGTTTCAGGTATAAATTCCTGCATATGATCAAACTGGACCTGACTGAGCATCCTGAAACTGTTCCATAAAGACAGGCTGTTTCCGGCCAAAAGGTGCTCCATGCACAATTGCTGAAGCGGCACCATGCTTTCTTTGATCAGGGCAGAAAAAGCGGCTTCGTCTGCACGTTTCAAAAAGTGTCTTACGAGTAATTCCGTTGACCGGGGCAGACCGCTGTCAAGAAGAAAAAAATCGAGATCTGGCGGGCAGACCACGGCCCTGTCCTGAACGAGATACTGCTGCTCTGCAGAAATGACTACCGCTTTGCCGAGCAAGCTGACCAGAGCATCGAGGCCGGAGCTCTTTCCGTGAAAATGATCCTCGAGCATACACAGCCTGCTTCTGATCAGGGAATAATCAGGCGAAGCCGACGAATCCTTAAACTTCCCGTAATTCTGATAGATAGCAGCGCAGAGGGCTCCCGAGCTACCCATGCCATAGCCCTGCGGAATATCCGATTCAAAGTAAAGGCCGCGATCCACATCTTCCAGTAAGCGGTTGAGATCCCACAGAACTGAGCTACCGTCTTTATTGACCAGATATTCGGCCAGACTGCGCAAAGAGCGATTGGAGGCAGGAAAATCTTTGCCCGGCTCCGGAAAACTGAGAGAACCGGAGAAACGACGGAAAGGAACTGCCAGTCCGCCGCTACCGCGGTTTATGATGTGTTCGCCAAACAGCAAAATCTTGGCCGGATACAGCACTTTCTTGAAACGGCCCGTTTTCATTTATCTCAGCTTTTCAGGACCTTTTCCGACGCGGTCTGCAATGTATTTTCCGTTTTCGCACAAAGGCTGCAGATCTTCCAGTATGAATCCTCTGACCAGATCTTCCATTTTTTCGGGATACAACAAATGAATGTTCGGACCGGCATCGAGGGTAAAATACAGCGGCAGACGGGTTGATTCCCTGAACTGACGTATCCTGTCGATCATTTGCAGTGTGGCGCCGTTCATCAGAATGAATGAAGGATTGGAGCTCATCATCATGGCATGGAGCGTAAGGGCTTCATTTTCAGTGATGGTTCCAAACTTCTCGAGATCGCCCGATCTGAGAGCATCCAGAAGTTCACGCATATTGTCTTGGGCCTGTTTGTATCTAGCCTTAGCGAATGGATGACCGTTCATGAGAGAATGACCTACACGGCTGCTCACCTTTTTCTCTCCGCTGGCCGCAATAAGAATGGTATCGCAAAAGGTCTTGTAAGATCGGTGGAGTTCGCCGCCTACGGGAAGGGCCGTGGTATCTGAAGACCCGTCTAATTCGGTGCATTTTCCCCAGGAAGCCGCATAAGGATAAATGGAGCGGCAAGCCGAACCGGAGCCCAACCGGGCATAATAGGATGCTTCTGAAAGAAAATCTTCTTTTTTCCTCTTCTTGTTTTTGATTTTATCTTCCAGTTCAACAAGACACAGAGCCAGAGAACTCATGCTTGAAGCCGAAGAAGCAATGCCGGAGCTGTGTGGAAAGGTGTTGGAAGAATACACCATAACACCATAATTCTGCAGCAAACTGAATTCTTTTGAAATTCCTTCAAAAAACTTGAGGATTTTAATTCGGAATGCGAGGTTTTCCTTTTTGTCGAAATAAAATCTGAGCTCAATCTCTTTGGCCGGAAGGGTTTTGGGTGTGAGGATAACGGTGGTTTCAGACACACATTCACTCAGTGTAAAACTCAGGGAGGGATTAGCCGGGAGCTGATTTCCCTTTTTACCCCAATATTTTACCAATGCAATATTCGACGGACTTTTCCATCCGCTCCGCATAATTTCTTCAATCATATTTTTTATTATTCATTCCAAAACAATATGTTTCCAAGGGATACAAACCGGGTAAGCCCGCTCTGCAAGATAATGTTTAAGGGCATCATAAGAACCTCTCCAGCTCATGAGAACAAAATCGCCTCCCCAGGCTCCCAGAGATTTTACTTTTCCTTCAAATTCCGGAAAGAGACGCTGCTGAACCGGCTGCTGTCCGAGAACTTCCGAAGTAATGGACTCGTGTTCCTCCATGAGCTGTTCGAACTTTTCGATGGTGCGGCATTGAACCATGGCTGCCGTGATGGAATTGATCCAGCGATGAACTACATCTTCTCGGTAATCAATGGAGGAAAATCTCCCGGTCTGAACGGCTGAATCCTGTTTTTGTCCCAGGTACACGAAATACAGCTGATCTGCAAAAGGAAAATCGAGCTGTACCTGCTCGCTCGAAGCTTGACCCTGATGAAGCCTGTAAAGAATAGGCCCATCGGCAGAGGCACAGGCAACATCATAACCGGAGCCGCCCCAAACTTCGCGCAGGAGGGCATGAGCAGAAACGCCGGCCCATTGTGCGAGCAGTGAAATCAGGGTAGAACTACTGCCTAATCCCCATTCGCGGGGAAAATCGATCCGGCTGACAGCTTCACAACCCATTGATTTTAATAAAAAATCAGGATTTTGTCTTCGGGCAGCCTTCAGCAGATCGCTCAGCCGCAGGGCTTTGGGATCCGATGCATTTTCAGGCTCAAATGAACGGATATCGAATGTGGTTTCTAAAAAAACCGATTCATCATGGTTCAGGGCTTTCCATAGCAGCCTGCCGGCAGATTGGTCTGTTGTTTTTACTTCAAGATGCTGCCCCAATTTGAGAGGCACAGCCAGTGCGGTTGCGCCCCGAAGGACAAAATACTCTCCGCTGATCAGAAATTTCCCGTGGGCATGAAATTCGGTCGTCATCCCGTAACAGAAACATTCATTCCTGCCGAGCGAATTTGTTCCAGAAACTCACGCACTGCAGAGACAGAAACTATTTTGTCTGCAAAATGGGCTTTCACCTGTTGCTCTTCTTGTTCACTGGCCTGAAACTGAGCGAGGATGTTAGACAGATGCATCTTCATATGCCCTTTTTGAATCCCCGTAGTGACCAGGGAACGCAAGGCGGCAAAATTCTGGGCTAGTCCAACCGCAGCTGTAATTTCCATAAGCTGAGCGGCATTGGGATTGCCCAGGAGTTCCATAGATCTTCTGGCGAGCGGATGAAGCGTAGTGAGGCCGCCCACCGTTCCAAGCGCGAGTGGTAAGTCAATCCAGAATCTAAAAACTCCGTCTTTCAATTCACAATCTGAGAGCGAACGATACAGGCCATCGCGGCAAGCAAAAGTATGCACACAACTCTCTACCGCACGAAAGTCGTTTCCGGTGGCAATGACGACAGAGTCCACACCGTTCATGATTCCTTTATTGTGGGTGGTGGCGCGGTAGGGGTCTATGCGGGCAATGCGCACGGCCCGAGCAAAACGGCGCGCAAAATCTGCTGCAGGTATTCGTCCGTCATCAAAAGCACCGAGCTCCTCTATTCTGCAGCTTACTTCGCAACGCACTACACAGTCGGGAGTATAATTGGAGAGAATACACATGATTACCTCCACTTCCTTCTCGGGGCCATCATTGAAGATGACGGATCCGGCTACCGATTGAGCAAGTATCTGCCCAAATTCTTCCAGACAGGAATTGATGAAATTGGCGCCCATGCTGTCGACCGTTTCAAAGGTGGCCAGCAACTGATAATAACCGGGCTCTGATTCGGTGAAGTCCTTCAGTTGGATATCCAGGACACCTCCTCCTCTTGCTTCCATCCTTGCGGTGAGATGCTTCACCCCTTCAAGAAGTTCGGTCTTAAGATGAGGGAAATACTTTAAAAACTTTTGTCTCTCTCCATGATACATAAAGTGCACCTGCCCCACCTTGGTGGTTGAAATCACGGTGCTTTTGAAACCGCCGCGGCTGAGCCAAAATTTGGCGGCATTGGATGCAGCGGCCACCACAGAACTTTCTTCGGTGACCATGGGCACTGCATAAAGACGATCATTGATGAGAAAGTTCGGGGCTATGCCGAAAGGGAGCGGGAAGTTGGTCAGGGTGTTTTCAGAAAGACCATCCAGCAATTTCTGGGCTTCTATATTGTCGTGCCAGTATTCGGCAAACTCCTTAACGATATCCACCGGATTGGCGTAAAGGAAATTCTTGGCCACCCAGGCGATCTTTTCCTTTTTAGACAATTTAGAAAAGCCGGCAATCTGTTTCAGCGCCTCTGACATTCAGGCAAAGTTAAAGAATTGGTGCATTATCTGCAGAATAGAGGATATCGTGGCTCATATAACCAATACGCAAGCGACAATGTTCAATGAAGCGGACGTTTCTTGATCATGCCCCCTTTCGTGTCTTTTACGGGATGCATCACCACAAATGCTGCAGGGTCAATTTTCTCCAGCTCTGTGTTGAATTTATTGATTTCAAGACGGGTAATTACCGTGTACAAAATCTCGGTTTCTGTTGCTCCCCTAAACTTATTGTCCAGCCCCCGCTTACCATAATAAACGGTGACTCCCCTGCCCAACTGTTGAACCACCATACGTGAAATTTCATCGTGATGAACCGAAACAATGGTAACGCCTATATATTCTTCCAGGCCTTCAACTACAAAATCAAGGGTCTTGGATGCTGCCAGGTAGGTAATCATTGAATACATGGCTATTTCAACTGAAAGAAGCCAGGCCGCAGCAGAAAAAATTATCACATTGATTAAGATGATGATATCTCCGATGGTTGTTCCCAGTTTTCTGCTGAGATATATGGCCAGCACCTCTGTTCCGTCTATCACAGCACCTCCGCGAATTGCGAGACCTATTCCCGCTCCCAGAAAAAACCCGCCAAAAACCGCCACCAGCAAATTATCGTTGGTTACAGAGGGAAAGCTGATGAAGGCTATACTCAGCGCAAGTCCGCCGATGGCCAATGCCGTTTTGATGGCAAACGATCTGCCCACCAGCTGATACGCCATCACTATAAAGGGCAGGTTCACCGCCAGCAAAAGAAACTGCAAGGGCACATGGAAGAGGGCCGCGAGCAGAAGAGAAATACCGGTCGCACCTCCATCAATGAAATGATTGATCAGCAAAAATCCCTTCAATCCAAAACTTGCACTCAAAATTCCGGCGCTGATGAGGACGATATCTTTCAAAAAACGCTTGAAAGAAATTTGCAGCTCTCTAACCCCTCTTGCCAGTCGGTACGGGCTC
>CAZUHX010000146.1:4617-5618 GCA_964620795.1 uncultured Chitinophagaceae bacterium | reverse complement strand
CCGAAGGATCGGTTTCCGGATCGAAAGTTTCGGGATAAAGAGAGGCGTATGAAGTATGAAGAAGATCGTGCCGTGCCGAAGTAAGTCCGTTGCTGCTGATGCCTGAATTATAGCTGCTTTCATAGCTGGTTTGTCCGTCGGAAGCGAGGGCTACAATGCTCAGGCCGGGCTTGATCCGGGAGGCATCTATCACATTTTTTTTGGGAAAGCGTACGCTGAGTGCTGCGTCAACCGTGATGGTTCTTACCAGATCGCCGAGGTCGGCCGTTTCCCCTCCGGCATAAATGATTTCTGTGCCATGCCGGTGCATCAGTTCGCAGAACTCGGATGCGCCTTCGATGAGCATCGCGAGAACCTCTCCGGGTATGCGGTTTTTGTTGCGGTTGATGATGGATGTAAACAGGAATGGCCCTTGTGCGCCTGCACAGATCAGATCGTCGGTATTCATGACCAATGCATCTTGCGCTATTCCCTTCCAGACCGAAGCATCACCCGTTTCCCGCCAGTAGAGGTAAGCCAAAATACTTTTGGTGCCGCAGCCGTCGGCACTGCTCGCATTTACAAAAGTTTCATCTCCTCCAAGTATATCAGGATAAATTCTACAGAATGCACCGGGATAGAGTCCCTTGCCGATATGGGCAACGGCTTTGTGAACATCTTGTTTGTCGGCGGAGACGCCTCGTTTTTCGTAGCGTTCGGCCATATCAGATCAGATTTCTGCCAACGGCAGCGGCGATGGGCAGCAGAGATTTTTTCAATTCTGCAAATTCACTGAAGCTGAGTTGCTGGTCGGCATCGCTCAGTGCTTTAGCAGGTTGCGGATGTGATTCAATGAGCAGTCCGTCTACACCCATGGCCATACATGCCCTGGTGAGATCGGGAACACCATATGCCCAGCCGATGGCATGGCTGGGGTCGAGAATGATGGGGAGATTGATGTATTCTTTGAGCCAGGCCACTCCGCATAGGTCAAGGGTAAAACGGGTCTTGTTCTCAAAAGT
>CAZUHX010000146.1:0-4607 GCA_964620795.1 uncultured Chitinophagaceae bacterium | reverse complement strand
TGCCGGAGGAAAGAATAAACTCTGCTGCCTGAACGAACTCTTGCAAAGTACTTCCAAAGCCCCTTTTTAAAAGGATTGGCTTATTGGCTTTGCCGCAGGCTTTCAGGATGCCGTGATCATACATGGCTTTGGCACCGATCTGAACAATGTCGGCCCATTCAATCACTTCCTGCACATGACTTGAATCGCGCACTTCAGTGATGATTTTCAAGCCATATTTGCTGCGCATCTTGTCGAGCAATTTCAGTCCGTCGAGACCCAAACCCTGAAAAGTGTATGGAGAAGTGCGCGGCTTATAAGCTCCGGCGCGGAGGATTTTGATGTTTTGATCGCGGCAGAATTGGGCGCAGGTTTCAATTTGCTCTTCCGATTCCACGCTGCATGGTCCGGTGATGAGAATGGTATTTCGGGAATCTCCGCCGAGGCTTGTACCGGCAAAGTCTATGGCGGAAGCCGGGGCATACTTCTTACTGCTCAGTTGAATGTCGCTTCCGGTGTCAATGGATTCAGCAACATAAGGAGCGAAAACATCAGGCAGCACTTTGAGCTTGGAGGGAAAGACCAGCACAGAACGACCTCTGTTGGAAACGAGCAGAGCCTGATGGCGGCTTGCCAGTTCTTTTACATCACTTTCCGGGAAAGAGGGCAGTAGCGTAGCAATCATTAAAATCGGGTTAGGTGATTGAGCAATACGGCTCCTTGTGGAAGTCCGTTTTCACTCACGATGGGCAAAAATAAAACGATTGACGGGAGTTCGTTGAGAAGATGAACCATATCGCGCAGGCTGTTGTCGGGCCTAAGGCTTACCGGATTTCTGTTAACCATGTCTGAGGCAGCGGGATGAGCCGTTTCGCCATTGAACCGAAGCAATGCTTTCCGCACATCTGCATTGCTGATGACTCCTGAAAGGCGTCCGTCAGGTCGTATGACCAGGCAGAAGCCCATGCGATGCGTGTCTATGGTTCTCAAGACATCATAAAAACCTGCACTTTCGGGAACAACGGGCAAATCTGAAAGCGGCCACATAAAGTCCTGCAATTTCCAGTGGAGTGCATCTTGATTGCTCAGCGGACGACTGAAGCGGTAGAGTCCTTCCTCAACCGTATTTTGGCCTAACACCCATGATCCCGATACGGCAAGCTCAACACCTAGGATTCTGAGAACGCAGGCTACACTTTCATTCACACCTCCATCTACCTGTACAGGCATTCCCGGAAAAAGCTTGCGGATTTGATGAATTCTTTGAAAAACTTCAGGTTCAAAACTTCCTCCACTCATGCCGGGAGTTCCGCTCATGAGCATGATGTAGTCCAGACGGTGGGCAATTGGTTTCAAAAGCGCGGGATCTGTAGATGCCTGAATAGCCATTCCTTTTTGAAAACCCAGCTCAAAAAACGACTCAGGAACATCTTTCAGTAATTCCCACTGAAGACTGATCCTCCCGGTACCTGCCTCATTCAGCAGGGCGAGAAAAGGCTCAGGATCAGCATGTATCAAATGAACATCGCATGGGATACCGCTCAGGGCGGTCCACCTGCGGATATCTTCAAAAACATGAGATTCTCCTCTGCAGTCAACATGCAGGTAATCAACGTCTAATCTTTTCAGACTGCTTACCAGTGAATCTGCGCGGTGTTTTTCTCCGGCATAAACAGAAACAGAGAGTTTCATGCCTTTACCGGATTATTACAGTAGGGGTACAAAATATGGATATCAATGTTCTTCTTCCTCCTTTTGCTCCTGATACAAGGTGTTGGGCTTATATGACGGATCTGCCAGATGATGCACAAAATCTTCTACCTGTTCGGCAGCGATTCGCTTGGCCACGATCTTCTTGTCCTGATCCAGCACATAAATCTGAGGAGTGCTTTGAATATCGTACTCAAATCGGAAGTTGGAACGGTGGTATGGATCGGCAACATTGATCCAGTTGAGTTTGTGCTGATTGATAAAGTCGGTCCATTTACCAACTTCCTCAACCGGCATAGTGGCTACGGCATAGACCTCTGCACCGAATGCTTTCAGTTTGTCATACGACTCATACAGTTTAGGGATTTCCTTTTTGCAATGACCGCAATCGGGATCCCAGAAAGTGAGAATAGTGTATTTGGCCTTTACATCATGCAGTCCATAAAACTTCTTGAGCGTAGTGTCAGCCAGCACCATGTTTTTGGCTCTCTTTCCAATAAGCAGCGGTTCCAGGATGTTTCCTCTTTCCACGATCTTGAATAACTGCACAGAATCAACCCAGGTGGCATAGCCTTTGGCATAATAATTCTTGACCAGATGAACATAAACGGCATCCATGCCCATGTACTTTGACTTGGCCATTTCATTCAGGAAATAGACCAGCATGTATTTAAACAACTCTCCGCGGGGTGTTACTTTTCTAAGCAGTTCTTCACAAGTTACGATGAGAGAATCAGGAACCTGAACGGTGGTCTGACTGAAGTAGGTTTTGAGTTTATTGTGAAAAACAGGTGTTCTGATCAGATTGTCGTTTCTGAGATCTACCGTGTTCCAATAGTGGGATTTGTAGTATTTCCATGAAAAAGCAGAGTCCAGAAGATTTCCCATTGCATCTTTTGGAGGCTGAGGTACATCAATTTCCTTCATGGCATTGAGTAAAACAGCGTAAAAGGTTTTGGGATATTCCTGAATGATTTTGAGGCGGCTGGCTTTTACCTCCTCATCAATTTTGATGAGCTGCTGACGAAGATTTTCCTTCGCCTTTTCATCCTTTTCGGCTCTGAATTTGGCGGTGATGGGTTCAGATTCCCGTCTTTTGGAAGACAAAAACTTGAGATCATCATAAAATAAACGGTTTTCAACCGAGCCGGTGATTTTCATATTCATTGAAAGCTCAAGTGTATCTGTTTCAAGGCTAAACTGTGGTTCATTCAGAATAAACTCAAAATAGCGATTTCCCATGCTGGGAAAAACGGCGAGGTAGATTCCGGAAGGCCAGACGGTATCGGCCTTGATAAGATGAGAAGCTTTCTTATCCAGCTTTACGCTGTCTTTGATGTATTGCTTATCGCCGTAATAGTAGGCAAGAATCATGGGTTTATCTTCTAATCCTCTTACTGTGATTCTGATATTAGTTCCAGTGCTGCCTGCTGCGAAAGTTGAACCGCCGGAAAGCAGGATCAGGATCAGGAGAAGTGAGCGATACAATAATTTGAAAAAACTCATGGGTTTATTGATTTAGCCTCGCTAAATTATTCGAATTGGCGGGCTTTCCTCCCTGCTTTGTTGATTCGGGCTTCGTTAAAAAAATCAAAGTCGCCTTTGTGCAAATTTTATGTTCACTTTACAATGCTTGATTATTTTCGGCACGAATGGCAACAGAAAAACTCATCAACCGCGAGATTTCATGGCTTTCTTTCAATGAAAGGGTGCTTCAGGAGGCCGCAGATCCCCAGGTGCCGCTTCTTGAAAGGCTTAAGTTTCTGGGCATATACAGCAGTAATCTGGATGAATTTTTCAGGGTCAGGGTGGCCACGCTCAAGCGTCTGGCCTCCATTGGGGGTAATTCCGGAAAGTCGGTTACTCAGAAGTCGCAGAAGACGCTTGCAGAAATCCAGAATAAAGTGCTTTCTCAGTCTGAGCGGTGTAATGCCATTTATGAGCAACTGAAACGGGAGCTTGAACAGTCGGGCATTTCCATGGTCAATGAATCCAGGCTCAATGCTGCTCAGGCCGCTTTTGTGAGGAGTTATTATGAAAACAATGTTCGTCCGGCACTCGTTCCCATTATGCTCAATCAGATCAAGAATTTCCCATATCTGAAGGACAAGAGTATTTATCTGGCTGTGAAGGCCATGGACAAAATCAGCAAGAAGGGCGTTCAGTATGCCCTGGTTGAAATTCCCACCAATCAGCTGCCGCGTTTCGTGCAGATTCCGGCTTCCGGCAAGAAGCAAAGCATCATTCTGCTGGACGATATTATCAGATTTAATCTCGACAAGCTTTTCGGTTATTTTCAGTTTAGCAGCCTGGAAGCCTATACGATCAAGCTCACCCGCGATGCCGAACTGGATATTGAAAACGATCTTTCTCACAGCTTCATGGAGAAAATCTCCAAAAGCGTAAAAGCCCGTCAGAAGGGCAATCCGGTGCGTTTGGTATATGATCGTGAAATACCCGCAGATCTGCTGAGGTTGATTACGAAGAAGTTGAAAATGGTGAAGCTGGATAACCTCATACCCGGAGGGCGATATCACAATTTCAAGGATTTCATGGATTTTCCGTCCATTGGTGACGAGCATTTGCGTTATGCCGGACTGAAGCCACTGGAACATCCGGCATTGCATAACAATACAAGCGTAATTAATGCCATTCGCTCAGGTGATTTGCTGCTGCATTACCCTTACCAGAAGTTTGATCACTTCATCGATTTGCTGCGGGAAGCCGCCATTGATCCGAATGTAAAGTCAATCCAGATTACACTATACCGCCTGGCCAAAAAATCGAAAGTGGCCAATGCGCTTATCAATGCTGCTCAGAATGGAAAAGAGGTGAAAGCAACGATTGAGCTTCAGGCCCGATTTGATGAGGAAGCCAATATCAAATGGGCGAGGGTGATGGCAGAAAACGGTGTGCAG
>CAZUHX010000145.1:0-5704 GCA_964620795.1 uncultured Chitinophagaceae bacterium | reverse complement strand
TGCCTCTGAGCCACAAGGAGAGAATTCCCCCAATGGCAGAAAATGGGATGGCGGTAAAAATGAGCAGCCCCATGCGCATGGAAGAGAAGGCAAGATAAAGCAGAAAGAAAATCAGTGCCAAAGCCAGTGGAACAGCAATCTGTAATCTGGCAGTGGCCTTTTGAAGATTCTCAAATGTTCCTCCATAATGGATGAAGTAGCCGGAAGGCAGTTGAATTGTGTCGGCTTGCTCTCGGAGTCTGTTCACTACCGTTTGCACATCTTGATCGCGCACATTGAAGCCCACCGTTATTCTTCTTGAAAAATTCTCGCGCTGAATTTGTCCCGGGCCGTCAATGAGATTTACTTCTGCCAGCTGCGAGAGCGGCATCAATGCGCCTGATGCAGTTCGTATGGGAAGATTTTGTACATCGCTCAGATCGTGCCGCGCAGCAGATTTTAACCTCACCACCAGGCCGAACCTTTTTTCATTTTCAAAAACTTGTCCGGCCGGCATTCCTGCGAAGCCTGCACTCACCGCCTGATTGATGGTTTGTACACTGACGCCATACCTCGCCAACGCCTCTCTGCGGCAGTTGACCACGATCTGTGGCATGCCTTTCATGCTTTCTACATACAGGTCACAGGCTCCGGGTACTTGTTTAATCAATCCCGACAACCGATCTGCGTAATGGGCGAGAGTGTCCAGGTCTTCACCGTAAATTTTACAAACCACATCCTGCCGGGCACCGGTCATCAATTCATTGAAGCGCATTTGCACCGGAAACTGAAAGCCGCAGGAAAGTCCGGGAATCTCTTGGAGTGCCTCGCTCATTTTAGAGGCCAGTTCATCGAAGCTGGAAGCGCTGCTCCATTCCTCTCTTTCTTTGAGGATTACCATCATATCGCTTGCTTCAATGGGCATGGGATCTGTGGGAATTTCACCTGAACCTGTTTTGGTGACCACCTTTAAAACTTCAGGAAACCGTTCAAGCAGGAGTTTACTGGCTCGTGAGGTGTATTCTACCGACGCCGACAAACTGCTTCCGGTCAGCAGTCTTGTTTCTACCGCAAAATCACCCTCTTCCAGCTGCGGAATGAACTCGCCGCCCATACTACTAAGCAGCAGCATTGCGCCTGCAAGAAGCCCCACTGCTATTGCGCTCAGGGCCGTGCGAAGACGGAATGCACGCAGGAGCATTTGCTTGTAAACGATTTCTATTTGATGCATGAAGCGATCGCTGAAGTTGCCGGAAGGACCCGTTTTGCGATCAAGCATCCATGCGCTCATCATAGGAACATAAGTCAGCGACAATAAAAAGGCCCCCATCAGTGCAAATGCCACCGTTTGAGCCATAGGGCGAAACATCTTCCCTTCAATCCCTTCCAGTGAAAGAATGGGCAGATATACTACCAGGATAATCAGCTGCCCAAACATCGCGGCACTCATCATGCGGCCCGCAGAAGACTGAACTTCTTCTTCCATCTGGCTTCTGCTGAGCTGCAGTCCCGGCACTTTTCGGTGGAGATTGTGCAGCACTGCTTCGGTGATGATCACTGCCCCGTCAATGATGAGCCCGAAGTCTAAAGCACCCAAACTCATCAGATTGCCGCTTACGCCAAACAGGTTCATCATGATGAGTGCAAACAGCATGGATAAAGGAATCACAGAGGCAACCAGTAGCCCTGCCCGAAGATTTCCCAGGAAAAAAACAAGCACGAGAATAACAATCAGTGCGCCTTCCAGAAGATTCTTTTGCACAGTTCCTATGGCCCGCCCTACCATCTTGTCGCGATCCAGAAATGCTTCAATGACCACTCCCTCCGGAAGAGTTTTGCGGATGGCATCCATTCTCTCTTTTACTTTCTTTATTACGGCAGATGAATTTTCACCTTTCAGCATCATAACCACTGCTCCGGTAACTTCCTTCTCACCGTTATAGACCATAGCACCATATCGGGTAGCATGCCCGAAACGCACTTCAGCCACATCTGAAAGCAGCAGGGGGGTGCCTCTGTCTCCGGTTTTTACCGGTGTATTTCTGATGTCCTCAATGCTTCCTATCAGACCCTCAGATCTGATGAAATAAACTTGCGGACCTTTTTCTATGTATGCTCCTCCGGTATTTTCATTCTGTGCTTCAAGCGCATGAACAAGATCCTCAAGACTAAGTCCGAATGAATTTAGTTTTTGAGGTGAAACAGCCACCTCATATTCTTTGAGCAATCCGCCAAAACTCGACACATCGGCAACTCCGGGCGTGCCCAGCAGCTGTTTTCTGATGGTCCAGTCCTGAATGGTTCTGAGCTCTTCGGCACTGAATTTGTCCTCATAACCGGGAGCGGCTCTCACTACGTACTGGTAGATTTCTCCCAGGCCGGTGGTTACCGGTCCAAGTTCTGGATTTCCGGCATTGGAAGGGATCTCATTTCGTGCCTGCTGAAGGCGTTCGGCAACTTGCTGCCTGCAGAGGTAAATATCTTGATTGTCTTCAAAGACAATGGTTACCACCGATAGGCCGAATCGGGAGAAAGAGCGCAATTCAATAATTCCCGGCAGGTTCGCACATGCCTGCTCAATGGGAAAAGTTACGAGTCGTTCAACATCCGGTGCACCTAATGCAGGGCTCCTGGTGATGACCTGTACCTGGTTGTTGGTAATATCAGGAACGGCGTCGATGGGGAGTCGGGATAGTGCGTGAATGCCTGCTGCAATCAGACACAGCACCAGAAAGCCCGTGATCAGCCTGTTCCTGATTGAAAAGGAAATGATCCGTTCAATCATGGGTTAGGATTAAGACAATAAAAAAAACCGAGGGATTTTGGCTGAGATCAGGCTTGTCTGGGAGGTTGCCAGAAGGGAGCAGAAAAATAAAGCAGTTGGCCGCGCTCGTCCTGCTTGAGTTCATGTACTACACATGGGCAGGAAAAGTAAAAACCGGGCAGTTCCTGACTGTAGGCAATCATAGAATGAATAGAGCAGTCGTGCGACTTGAAAGGCAGTTTTTTGTGGTCCTGATCTCCGGAGGAGGCATGTTCGGTGTTGCCGTAGTGGTCAGAGAGAAATTCTAACCATCCTGAATGCCCGGGTTCTGCAGAATGCTCGGCATAATGTGATAAGAGCCCTGAAACTTTGGCCAATTCAAACCCTTCGAAGTTTGGAAGCAGCGACAGCAATAAGAAGTACAGAGCAAAAAGTCTCATCCCGGCAGTAAATTTACCGCAAGCAGATATGGATTACAAATTGTCATACATATAAATCGGATCGATCTGTGAATCCGGGCTCAAGCGTGTAAGTGGATGAAGGATGCCGTCGTTTAGCCTGTAAACCCAACCATGCAGCTGCGGAGATTTTTGTGTCTTCCAGGCCGTTTGTATGATCGATGTTTTAGCCAGATTCATCACTTGCTCAATGACATTCAATTCTACAAGGCGGTCAAAACGACTGCCTTCGTCTGAGATGGCGTTGAGCTCGGTTTCATGCAAACGGTAAACATCTTTTATGTTTCTGAGCCATTTGTTGATGATCCCAAGATTCTGATGGCCCAAAGCTGCCTTTACGCCCCCGCAACCATAATGCCCGCACACGATAATATGTTCAACATGGAGAACTTCCACGGCATACTGAAGCACACTGAGCAGATTGAAGTCTGTGTTCACAACCAGATTGGCAATGTTGCGCTGCACGAAAACTTCGCCGGGATCTGTGCCGGTGATTTCATTGGCGGGAACCCTGCTGTCGGAACAGCCAATCCAGAGAAACTTGGGCGTCTGAATATTTTCAAGTCTTTGAAAGAACAGAGGATCATCTTCCAGTTTTTCCCGGCTCCAGGCTTTGTTTTCAAGAAGCAGGCGTTCGTGCATTTCCATGATCGTAAATTTCAAGATGAGAAAAATGTGTGTGTTCGTTCCGATGGTCCTTTTTAAACTCAATCTGAATGTTCCTGGGTTTAGCCATGCTTGTAAAATCTTCTACCAATTCAATCACATCTTTATCAATAAATCCTGAATGTGTGGCATCGAACAGAACATATGAACCTGCCGGAATTTCTGCCAGCCTGTTTTTGAGCACGGGTTTGTTGAGAAAGGAAACTTCTTTCCTAAATCGGATGAGGTAGTTGTTTCCATCCTGAACAATCAGTATGGCAGTTTTAAAGTTGCTGCGCATGATGTAAAAGAGAGCAGCAATGATACCGATCATGATGCCGATCAAAAGGTCAGTGAAAAGAATAGCAAGAATGGTAACCACAAAAGGCATCAGCTGATCTTTGCCCTTGCGGTAGTAATCTCTGTATATGTCCGGCTTGGTGAGTTTAAAACCTACAAATATGAGAATGCCTGCCAGTGCCGACAGGGGAATGCGATTGAGCAGCTCGGGTATGGCATAAACACAAATAAGCAGTAGAAAACCATGAATCACCGCAGATAGTTTGGTCTTTGCTCCGGCATGTATATTGGCAGAACTCCGCACAATCACCGCTGTGACCGGCAAACCACCAAGCAGACCGGAAACAATATTCCCGCTCCCTTGGGCCAGCAGTTCTCTGTTGTTGGGCGTAGATCTCTTCTGCGGATCGAGTTTGTCTGTGGCCTCTACACTCAGTAGACTTTCCAGCGAGGCTACAATTCCGATGGTTGCTCCCGAAATCCAAACTTGCGGAGAGCCAAGTCCGCTCCAGTCGGGAAAGCTGAAAAAGGAAAGAAAGTGAGCCGCAGAATCGGCAATAGGAATATTGACCATGTGTTCACTGCTTAAAGCAAACTCGGGGAAGTAGATGTGTGCATAATGTTGCAATCCCAATCCTGCAAGCACAACCACCAATGGTGCAGGCAGTGTTTTGATGAGGGTGAATTTTGATAAGAAAGGCCTGTCCCAGAACCACTGAATGAAAATGCTGATGGTGCTGATCAATACGGCAAGGGGAGTGAAATGGCTCAATGCAAAGAAAAGTTCAGAGAATGTATTATGGCCATCCGGCTGCATAAATTCTTCATCTCCTTCAAAATCTGCATCCCAGCCCACCGCATGAGGAAATTGTTTGAGGATGAGCATGATTCCGATGGCTGCCAGCATTCCCTTGATCACGGTAGAAGGAATAAAATCGCCGAGAACTCCTGCTCTCAGTCGGCCCAATGCCAGCTGAATTACTCCTGCAATGACCACACTGCAAAGGAAAATTTCATAAGAAGGCATCTTGCCGATGGCCGCGGCTACAATCACTGTGAGCCCGGCCGCCGGACCGCTTACACTTAGAGACGAACCGCTGATGAGACCCACCACAATGCCGCCGGCTATGCCCGCAATAACACCACTGAATAAAGGAGCTCCCGACCCCAATGCGATTCCAAGACAAAGCGGAAGAGCTACAAGAAAAACCACCACCGCTGCGGGGAAATCACTCTTGAATTCTTGAAGATCTTTAAATTTCAATTTGCAAAGTTGCGTTGTTTGTAAATGTAAACTATTCGGCCTCTACCGGCAAGAGAACTTGTAAGCAAATAAAATTAATAGTTTAGAAACCGAAATGAGCAGTCAGGCGCAGCAAACAGCCATCCAAGCAACACTATGGAGCATTGCCGGAAATCTTTTACTGGCCCTCATCAAGTTTGTTGCAGGCACGCTTGGTCATTCTTATGCCCTGGTAGCCGATGCCATTGAGTCTGCTACAGATGTGTTTTCTTCTCTTCTGGTGCTTGTCGGACTCAAATTCTCCAGCCGTCCGCC
>CAZUHX010000144.1:0-5727 GCA_964620795.1 uncultured Chitinophagaceae bacterium | reverse complement strand
TCTCTGATCCGTGTTCCGGTGCGTCTGGGATCATTGGCTTTCACCGGCAAAAAAATTCCGGAAAAGACCATTGATCGTCTGGTTTCAGCCATGATTGGTTTCCGGCATCTGATGGAAGCCAATGAAGTGCTGCATTACAAGGGATGCGCCACTTCGGCTATGCGTGAAGCCATCAATGGAAAAGAAATTGTTGAAAGAATCCGGAAAGAGGCGGGCATCAAAATAGACATCATCAGTGGCTCAATGGAGGCAGATATCATCTTCCGCAGCCAAAGTGCTTTTCTGGATCATCAGGCAGCTCATTGCTTGTTTGTGGATGTGGGCGGCGGCTCTACAGAGATTACAGTTTTTGAAAAAAACCGGGCCATTGCTGCCAGGTCCTTTAATATTGGAACTCTTCGGATTCTGGGAAAGCTCATTGATAAGAAAGATTGGAAAGAAATGAGGGAGTGGGCCAGGAAAAACACATCAGATGGAAAGATGCTGATGATCGGCTCGGGAGGCAATATCAACCGGATTTCCAAACTCGCACAGCTGAAGGCCGGTAAAGCCCTGAGTGTCGATAAACTGGAAGAAATTTATATACAAATTTCCCGCTTAAGTGTAGATGAAAGAATCCGTCAGCTGGACCTGAATCCCGACCGGGCAGATGTAATTGTGCCGGCAGCAGAGATTTTTCTCAATCTGATGAAATGGCTTGAAATACCTAAAATCTATGTTCCCAAGATCGGGCTTTCCGATGGATTGGTTCGCGAGGTTTACCGCGAATATCTGGAGAAGAAAAAAGGCTGAACCTTATTTCTTTTTCGCTCCTTTTTTCGCTGAAATCGCTTGTTTTTTAACGGCACTATTCTTTTTAGACAACAAGGCCTGAACACCCATGTGAAACAGCATCCGTGCGCCTACATTGGCATCCCATTCGTCTTTACCCGGAGCCACTTCATTGAGGTCAAAACCAATGATCTTTCTTCCGGATGAGCGCAGTTTCCTGATGATCCATGCCGCTTCCTCAAACTCAAGCCCACCGGGAACAGGAGTGCCCGTATGTGGACAAAGTTTGGGATCCATGCCGTCAATATCAAAACTCAGATAAACATATTCAGGAAGTTCATCTATGTATTTTTCTATAATTGCAGAAATTCCTTTTCCGTTGATGCGGGCTTCTGCCAGCTCTGAAGAGAAACAGGTTTTTACCCTGCCGCCGGAATCGCGTATGCATTGAATCTCTTCTGCACAAATGTCGCGAATACCGATTTGCACCAGTTTCTTCACTTGCGTGATTCCAAGTACATTAAACATGATGGATGCGTGAGAAAACTTCATGCCCTCATACGCTTTTCGCAAATCGGCATGTGCATCGATCTGAAGAATTCCGAAAGCTGAATACTCCTTGCTCAGTGCTTTTACAAATCCGTAAGGAACAGAATGTTCCCCGCCCAGAACTCCCACCATCTTGCCTTTTTTGATCCATGCTGTTGTTTGCTGTTCTACCCACTGGTTGAGCAGTTCACATTCTTTATTGGCTAAAACAAGCAAGGGTGCGACCTCCTTTGCCGATGCAGCTGAATGTTGCAATTCAAGAATCTTGTCGGTGGTTTTTCTGACTGCCTTGTTGCGCTTTTTAATCTCATCGGAAACGGGAAGCATCGCAAAACCCTCTTTCCAGATCTCCGGGAAATCGGCATGGTATAAATCTACCTGAGCTGAAGCTTCGAGAATAGCCTGCGGGCCTTTTGATGTTCCTTTTCCATAGCTGGCCGTGGCATCCCATGGCACCGGAATGATAACGATCTCAGATTCTTCAGGCTCAAAGGGCAGACCAAACAAACGATCTCCATTGGCGGGACCGTTGGGATCAAAGTTTTTGATTTTATCGGCCTTGACTGATGACGCGGTTTTAGTTGCAGCCATTACCCGTTGCTTTGAAGAGCTTTGTGCGCTCCGTCGCAAAAAGGCATCTTCTGACTGGCACCGCAGCGGCAGATAGATACTTTTTCCTTCTTCTCCAGTTCATTTCCTTCTTCATCAATCACGGTAAAGGTTCCGCTTATGCTTACCGGTCCGCCGGGCCTTAAGGTGATCAGTGCACCGTCTGATTTGTTTTCTTCGAATTCCATGAGGCTAAATTAAATGAAAAACCCCTGACAGGCAGGGGTTTGTTTGCGTTCTTGTGACAATTTAGAAGTCACTAACCGTGGTATTCTTCTTGTAGGCTTCTGAAGCTTGCCAGTTGCTTTCAATCACTACCTCAAATTTCAAAGCATCATATTCGGCCAGTGTGAATGTGACATCTTTTACCAGCCACTGAAGATAATGCACTCCTTCGAAACGGCTTTCATTCTTGAAATCACCGAATTTGTAATTCAGGATAAATTTCATCTGGTCATAATCTTCCTTGGGCCCTTCCAGTTGCACTTTGAAGAAACGACCTTCATCACTGAATATGTAATTTACTTTGTTGAGCCTGACGTTACCGATAAAGAGTTCTTCGCCGGGCAGTGTGTATGCATTTTTGAGAAAGGTGTTGCCATCTTTTTTAAACTCCAGTTTTTTGGAGTCACGATAAACGGAATCCCGCTTGACACCCCAGAAAATGCCCCGGAAACCGGTCACATTATCGTCCTGAGAGAAAGCAACCGAAATGCTCATCAGCATCACAAACAGAGGTAAAAAAAGTTTTTTCATGAGGTTTGATTGGTTCGGCAGCAATGATAAGAAAGCCGGGAATTAGTCCGGAATGCGTTTGTTCACATGGCTGAGATGCCTGTTTACTAAAGTGACCAATTCGGCTAAAGGCTGCTATGAAAAGGTGTAAAATAAAGCCTAAGTGGTCGATTCCATCAGCGAAGCTGAACCAGATAATCATGCTCTACCGCCTCTTTCCGGCTTGCTTTATTTATAAACCGAAGATTAAGTTTTGTGATGTGAAATGCTTCATATTCCCGGATGAGTGTAAAGTCAACTTTTGCATTTTCCAGTTCGCGCTTTTCTGCCTCATTGATAAACAAGTAGCGGGCTTTTTTGAAACTTCCCCGGATCACCGAATCCATGCCGGTTCGATAGGTGTGGCCTTGCAAATAAAATTCTCCCGATGGAAAATAGTTGGCAATCCGACCCAGTGGGGCTCCGGGATCATTTTGATTCAGATAAAACGCAGCCAGATTTCCCGACTGGTACTGCAGAAGCGCAGGATAAAAGACGAGATTCAGAAACAAAGCGGCCGACATGAGGCTGAGGGCCGACCAATGGTATGCAGTCAATGAATCTTTTTGCTTCTTAAACCAATAAACTCCCAATAGCAAAGGCACTGCACAGATCACTGCAGCGGCAGATAACCCCGGCTGAAATACAAAAAACAACAATACAAGGCTAAGAGGAATCAGTCCGGCTGAAAGGTATTGTACCCAAGACCAAAAACGATTTTGAGACGCGATCATTTCCTGAATGTAATGCGCGCTTATTATAGCAAGGAAAGGAAAGATGATGTTCGTATAATGTGGCAACTGGAAACCTGAAAATGAAAAGAGAAGAAGACTGATTAAGCTTCCCGAGAAGCAGAACCACTCTTTAACCTCTTCAGCATTTTTAAAAAAGAGGGCTTTAAAATGCTTGTAAAGTGAGGCATACATCAGCAAAGCCCAGGGAAGAAAAGCCCAGAGCAGTGTGTGCAGGAAAAAGAATTTGTTTCCGGTTCCGCGAATTGGACCGGTATTGAAGAACCGACCAAACTGACTGTCCCACAAAAAAAATCGGATACCTGAAACTCCTGTGGTTCCGAAGACTTCTTTCTCCGGATGCAGGTCAAATTGCAGCCAAAGGCAATACAATTCCGGCAGACAGAAAACGGCAACCAAAATCATTGCAAGCAACCATTTTAGATGAAACAGCTGCTTCCAAAGGCGTTTCAGCAGCAGATGCCCTACAATTGCTCCGCCAATAGGAATCAGTGTAAATATGCCTTTGGCCATCACCGCACAGGCCGTGTAAATACAGGCCATGAGCAAATGCGCAGGCCATCTGCCCTCAGCAGCTCTTGCAAAATGATAAAGAGCGGCAATGAGCAGACCTGTGAGGTACGGTTCTGCACGCACATCGGTATTGGAAACCACAATATGCAAAGAGGTAAACAAAACAAGTACCGACCATCCTGCGGTTGCTTCATCGTAATATCTGCGTGCCATGAGCCAGGTATAAATTCCGGCCATCAGCATGAAAACAAGCGCAGGCAGTTTGTAGGCCCAGTCGTGAACTCCAAAAATTTTGAATGAAAGGGCTGCGATCCAGAAGGGGAAATGAGGCTTGTCCAGCCAGTCGGCATCCTGGTATATCAGATTCACGTAATCATGATTCAGCAGCATATTCTTGCTGATGGAGGCATAATTCCCCGCATCGGGATCCATGAGCGGAACAAAGAGTCCGCTGAGGTTGACGAGCAGCGCAGATGCAATAAGAACGGGCAGTATTCTGTTTGCGGGAAGATTCATCTCAGTTTGCCGGTTTGATGCTGTAATTTATAAATCCCGGAATAAATCGGCCGGAAGCAGGGGTAAATATCATAAAAGCCCAACAATTAGAGGCTGACTGTGTCCTGCTGTTTCGGCTTTGTCATTGCGAGGTTGATCCCACATGAGGTCTTTGGCATCAGATTTTAAAAACTAAAGGCTTTTTCGATATCGGTTTTAAATACCATGGCTTATATCTTATAATCCAATATATAAGTTTATGCTGGTAATATAAACTACTTTATTTCAGCAATATAAGAAACGACGAAACGGGAAGCCGCGCCAGGGGGTGGAGGGGCCGGCCTTCGGCCGGGTGGCGCAGCCACGGAACCCCCGCAACACCCGGTTCCCGCGGCCTGCAGTCCGCGGGAAGGCGCCCCATTTCTTCAAGCTGTTTTTTAATTGCAGAGAAACCGATGCCTTTGTGCCGGCACCATTATTCATGAAGCCTATGCTCCTTAACGAAGCGATACATACTCCGTCTTCCTCAGAAAAAATCAGAAATCCTTACCCCTGCATTCAGTTTGCACGGCCAGTCGTGATCCAGTAATCTGAGAAAAGCTTTGTAGTGCTTTTCATTATATAATAAATCTGCCTCGGCTGCCTCCAGAACCACAATACGCTGATGTTCTGATTCCATGAAATACCTCATGTAAGCCTGCTGTAATCCTTCCAGATATTCCGCTTTGATTCCCTGCTCATAGTCCCGCCCGCGGGTTTTGATTCTTTGCAGCAAAAGCTCGGTGGGAGTGTGAAGAAAAACCGTGAGATCAGGCTTGGGCAGATTGGGATTAATGATGTCAAAAAGGGTGCGGTACAAGACCGCTTCATCGCTCCCCAAATTGTACAGGGCAAACAAAAGCGACTTTTGAAACATAAAGTCTGAAATGACCTGCTGCCTGAAAAGATCCCGGTTCACAATATCTCTCAGATGCCTGTACCGCTCGGCCATGAAAAACAATTCTACCGGAAAAGCATGCCGCGCGGGATCATTGTAAAAGCCGGGAAGAAAGGGATTGTTTTCAAACTGCTCCAGAACCGCCTGAGCAACCGTCCCGGCACAGAGCTTTTCCACCAGACTGGTCTTTCCTGCACCAATGCAGCCTTCTATGGTAATAAACTCATACCGCATGCGCACTATCTTCATTTAATCGGTAAAGATTAAGCGGATCAGGGCAGATATCCAGCAGATGTTTCAGCGAAACACCCAAAACAGGATGCATCC
>CAZUHX010000143.1:0-5777 GCA_964620795.1 uncultured Chitinophagaceae bacterium | reverse complement strand
TAAGATTCATCAACGGAGCACAGAACAATACCATTAAATATGCCGCCATCAAAGGAGGAAGCTATGGCAGCGGGACTCCTGCAGTGATACTGTTTTCAACCTCTACTTCAGGAAGCAACTCTTCAAACACCATCGAGAACTGCACCATTTCCGGATTATCAAACACAAGCAGACCGCAACATGCCGTTTATTCATTCGGCTCGGCGAGTCCTAACGGCAACAACAGCAATATTATCAGAAACAATAAGATTTTCAACTTCTTTACCAATGATGGTCTGGCATTTGACGTGACGGGCATTGGGGTTTACGACAACAGCTCTGCCTGGACCATAAGCGGAAACAGTTTCTACATGCCGCAAAGCATTTCTCTGTTCAATGGTTCTTACCATGTTATCAATGTCAGCAATACTTCGGGAGTCGGCTTTCAGGTCAACAACAACTTTATTGGTGGCACGACCGATTCCTGCAACGGAGGTACCTTTACCGTGACCAATGGTAAAAATTTCTGGGGTATCAGGATGAATGTGGGAAGCTCTTCAGCAAGTCAAGTTCAGGGAAATACCATCCGCAAACTCTCCTGGACCGCCGGTTCATATAATAACTTTATTATGATTGAAGCCGCTGCGGGCACTGTAAACATTGGCAGCACGAGCGGAAATTTACTTGGAGACTCTTCAACCACAGGCTCTATTGTCTTCGATCGGGGATTTTGGTTCTCAACCCCTCAGGCCGCAAATTTTTATGGCATCAATATTATTTCCGGTACAACCGTAAACTGCAGCAACAACATTCTGGCAGGAATCACAATCGGCCCCGCAAACTACAACCAGCATGTCAACTTCATGGGTATTCGCAACGCTGCCTCCTCTGCAACTATCAGCAATAATGTCGTCGGTGCATACAATACCACAAACAGCATCAACATAAGGAATACGGCAGAAGTGGCCACAACGGTGCAGGAAGTTTACGGCATCATTAGCACGGCCTCTGCAACCATCAGTAACAATCTGATTTCTAATTTGAACAATGCCACCAATAACACAACCGTAAGTGATGCCGGACGCATCAACGGGATTCGCTGTACATCCGGCACTTTTAGCTTGCAGGGAAACATCGTACGCAATCTGAGCATTGCCAACGCAAACACCGCCACAAATGAGAATGCCTCTGTGGGCGGAATAGTCATCTCTTCTGCGGGAGCGCATACTTTAACCGCCAATCTAATCAGCGGCCTGAGTAACAGCAACAGCAGTTTTGCCGGGCACATACACGGGCTCTACTTTACAGGAAGCAGCAGTCTCAGCAATATCAGCCGCTGTTTTGTTCAGGGACTATCGGCCTCTGCCTCAGGTTCATCGGCAACCATTTATGGAATCAGACACATAACCGGGCAGGCGACCTACGCCAACAATATTGTAGCCTTCGGAAACAATAGTCCGGGTACTTTTTACGGAATTTTTGATGCGGGAGCAGCATCATCTGCATTTAATTTATATTATAATTCTGTTTATTTATCAGGAAGTCCAGCTTCGGGAGCCTTAAACAGTTTTGCATTTTACAGCAATACAGCAAGCAGCACCCGTAACATCAGAAACAATATTTTTAGTAATGCAAGGAGCAACAATGGTGCAAGTGGCAGCCATTATGCAGCTTTCTTCAATTATGGTGTTAGTACTAATCTGACCCTCGATTACAATAATTATTTTACATCAGGCACAGGAGGAATACTTGGAAGATATAACAGTGCCAATGTGACTTCGCTTCCGCTCATCACCGGCACAGATGCCATGAGCAAAAATCTAAATCCCCTCTTCGGCAATCCGGGAAGCGCCATACCTACCGATCATCAGCCTGCTCAAAAAGCACTGCTGGGAATTCCGATCAGCGGAATCACCACCGACTTCAGCAACGCAAGCAGGGCATATTACAGCATGGGAGCATACGATGTCCTGGTTTATTCACAGTGGAACGGCAGCAGCAGCACCGCATGGGCAACCGCTGCCAACTGGACATCGGGAGCTGTACCGCCCAGCACAGTTGAAGTACAATTTTCCCCTACAGCTCAAAGAGACCTCAACATCGGTGCCGACAGAACCATCAAACACATTGATTTCAACGGATCAAACAAGAAAGTACTTCTGGGAAATTTCAATCTAACTATTGATTCTGCCATCACAGCAGGCTCTGACAGCAGTTACGTCAAGACAGAAGGAAGCGGAAAGATTTCTAAAAATATTTCCAATGCAGCTACATTTACTTTTCATGTCGGAAACTCTTCATACAATCCCCTCAGTATTACCAATAACACGGGAACTTCCGATCTGTTTTCTGTTCGACTGGATGATTCATTATATGTTAATGGCTTGAACGGAACCACACTTACCGATCCGAGAGTAAGTGGGACCTGGCATATAGACAAATCTGACCCCAGCGCTAATTCAGGTAATGGTGTTGATTTGGTTTTCCAATGGAAGAGCGCTCAAGAAAAGGCAGGAATCAGTAGCTTTTACTTGAATCACCACAACGGCAGCGGCTGGGAAATGGCTGTAGCTACGGGTGGAAGTCCGGGTGTATCGGGAACAAGTACTAAAACCCTCACTTTCCCGGGGTATAAAGGAGGGTTTTCTCCTTTTGCTCTTGGAGGAAACGCATATCCGTTGCCCATTCTGATGAAGTCCTTCCATGGAGAATGTGTTGAAAACAAAGTAGAGCTTAAGTGGTCAACTGCTCTTGAAATCAACAATGATCGCTTTTATGTATACCGCTCCCAAGACATGAACAAATGGGAAGAAATCAATTCTGTGCAAGGAGCCGGAAACAGCAGTGTCGAAAAAACCTATCATCTAACAGACCTGCATCCGCTGCAAGGAACCAGTTACTATCAATTGGTTCAGACCGATTACGATGGCAGCAGCAAAAAATTTGATGCCATTGCCGTAAGCTGTACAGATAAATACATTACCGACACAGAAATTAATGTATTTCCAAATCCTGCCGAGGCTCAATTCATTATCCGGATCAATGAAAAAATTGTACTGAGCGAACAAGCCGAAGCCTGCCTGTCGGATGTGAGCGGACGGCTTGTAAAATGCCAAAAGCTTAAAATACAAAACGGAAACAACTCATTTCCGTTTGATGCATCCGGTATAACAGCAGGAACCTATTTCTTAAACATATCCGATAGCGGCAGTCGAACCAAGCCTAGCAGAATTGTAATTAAACAATAAAAATAACACTACACTTTGTATAGCATATGATATTTAATAATATAAAATCATATGCTATGCTTCTTTATTCAGAAGCGTTGAATTGACAATCAGTTCGGACGATTTACCCGGAGTGTTTAACGCAGAAGCTCGTTCAGGAAGCAGTATTCCTAAAATACTGTATTGTTCTGGAGAGCCCTTCCTTTCTTCCAACGGAAGGCTTCCACTGAAGAATTTCTGAAGCGGTTGAGATATCCGGCTGTCTTTGGCGTGGATCATCAACCGGCAGTTCTTTATATACAATAGTTGAAGATGATCCTGTGAGCCTGATTATTTCTTCAGCCATGTCTTTCAGACTGATTTCTTCCGGATTGCCGAGATTAACAGGCATTGAATAATCAGACATCAACAACCTAAACAAGCCTTCCATCATATCATCTACATAGCAAAATGAACGGGTGCCTGATTAATAAAATTAGGCAAAGCGCGGCCATCGGCTTTGCGCATGCGGGGACCGTAGGTGTTAAATATCCTTGCAATTCGGGTTTGCAGTCCATGAGTGTTATGGTAGGCCATGGTCATAGATTCCAGGAATCTTTTGGCTTCATCATAAACTCCGCGGGGACCAACGGGATTTACATTTCCCCAATAAGATTCATGCTGCGGATGAACCAACGGGTCGCCATACACCTCTGAAGTAGAAGCAAGGAGGATGCGTGCATCTTTTGCCTTTGCGAGTCCAAGGAGATTGTGCGTACCTATAGACCCTACCTTCAGTGTCTGAATAGGCATCCTCAGATAATCCAGAGGACTGGCCGGAGAGGCAAAATGAAGAACATAATCAAGAGAACCGGGTACGTAAACAAACCTGGTTACATCATATTGAAAAAATTCAAATTGGGGATGGCCGAAAAGATGAGCAATGTTATCAAGACTACCCGTGACCAGATTATCCATACCGGTCACATGAAATCCCTCTGATATAAACCTGTCGCAGAGATGTGATCCGAGGAAGCCTGCTGAACCGGTGATGAGAATCCGCCTTCTTTTCATACTTGATGAATGGGCTGCCGACCGATGCTTTCGTACCAGAAGCCATGATCTTTCATCTGATCAAGACTAAAAACATTTCTGCCATCGAAAATCACTGCAGCTTTCATCTTCTTTTTCATCAAACTGAAATCGGGCGATCGAAAAGCATTCCACTCAGTGACCACCAATAGTGCATCAGCTCCATCAAGCACATCATATTGATTTTCACAGAATGTAACCTGATCACCAAAAATATGTCTGCTATGAGCAATGGCTTCCGGATCGAATGCCCTCACCTGAACTCCTGCCTCCAGCAATTCTTTAATGATATAGATGGCCGGGGCTTCTCTGATATCGTCTGTATTGGGCTTGAATGAAAGGCCCCAAAGTGCAATGGTAAGTCCTTGGAGATTTCCATTGAAACGACGTCTTACTTTATCAAGAAAAAGAGAACGCTGTCGGGCATTGACCTGCAGCACTGCATCTAATATGCGAAAATCATATTTGTTCTCTCTGGCGGTCTGATACAAGGCGGTAACGTCTTTCGGGAAACAACTTCCGCCGTATCCAACACCGGGGAAAAGAAAACTTTTCCCGATGCGGCTGTCGGTGCCAATTCCTTTGCGAACCATATCAACATCTGCATCCAGCAGATCACAGAGATTAGCAATCTCATTCATGAAAGAAATCTTGGTAGCGAGGAAGGCATTGGCCGCATACTTAGTCAATTCTGCAGATTTGATATCCATGTCAATGATGGGATTTCCCTGCCTGACAAAAGGTTCGTAGAGCTGATGCATCTTCCTGCGGGCCTGATCGGATTCAAAACCGATTACAATTCTCTCCGGCTTCATGAAATCCTGCACAGCCACCCCTTCTCTTAGAAACTCGGGATTGCTCACAACATCAAATGGCAAGCGGGCCTTAGATGCCATAATATCTTTAACTGCAGCCCCTGTTCCCACAGGCACTGTGCTTTTGTTTACAACAACCAGATAGTGATCCATCTGCTCTGCAATCTGCCCTGCAACCAAAAGCACCCGGGAGACATCCGCCGATCCTCCTTCACCGGGAGGGGTAGGCAATGCCAGAAAAACAATCTCTGCCTCAGCAATAGCTTCCGATAATCTGGTAGTGAAACGCAGACGACCATTTTTAAGATTACGCTCAAAATAAATATCAAGATCAGGCTCATATATGGTGAGTTCGCCCTTGCTGAGACGATCCACTTTAGACTGATCGATGTCCATGCAAATGACATCATTACCTGTTTCTGCAAAGCAGGTGCCCGTGACCAGACCAACATATCCGGATCCGATAACTGCAATTTTCATATAGATGTTTTTTTAAAGTAATCCAGAATTGCCGATGTGATTTTCTCTTGCATCGGTTCATTTAATTCAGTGTGCATTGGCAGTGCAAGAACTTGCCTGCATATTTTTTCACTAACGGGACAGTGGCCGGCAGCATGAGCAAATGCCTGATACGCAGCCTGCCGGTATAGAGGCAAAGGATAATAAATCATGGAAGGAATACCAG
>CAZUHX010000142.1:0-5892 GCA_964620795.1 uncultured Chitinophagaceae bacterium | reverse complement strand
GCCCGATATTACAATCTGAAACAAGAGCACTTTTATTTCTCCTGCCTGCGCAGCCTGCAGGAAATGACAGACAATCACTTTGAAGATCTGGAACTGGCAGCAGATCAGTTTATTCACGCCCACCCCCGTCTGGCCAACGGCCAGAGGAATGAAGAGATTTACCGCGAACTGCTGGAGCAGGAATATGGCTACCTGATTGAAGAGAGTGATTTTGCAGACTATCCGCTGCTTGCAGACTTTCGGTCTGTGCTCATTCCCGGCCCTCAGCCTAGATTGTTGTGCAATAAGCGATTGAGCCAGCAACAACGCTTGTTTCTTTTCGGAAGGGAACTGGGTTTCAATTACCTGAAACTGGAGAAACGTCCGTTTACCACCTCGTGGCTGAAAGTCGAATCGTTTGAACAGGTGTACAACAACTTCAAGGCCTCTTATTTCGCGCAGGCGCTGCATCTGCACCGCCCACAGTTTCAGCCTGAGATTGCCGACTTGTTTGCCCGCGATAAATGGGAAGAACAAAGCGTACTGAGTCTTCTTGAGAAGTTTCAGGCCAGTCCCGAGATGTTTGCGCAGCGATTCACCAATCTTGCCGGTAAATATTTCGGAATGGAAGATTTGTTCCTGATCCGATTCAGCGGGAAAGAACCTGAAAGAAATCTGAAAGAGATCAGTAAAGAACTGCATCTGGTTTCCACCTACAAGAATTTTGAACAGAGACTGGCTGAGCTAAGCCAGAGGCGAAGTATTACAAGAACGGTAGTGCGCGAACTGGAGCGCAGGCAAAGCAATGATCCCGGAAGAACACACGCCCTGGGTCTTGTTGCAAATGGCATCGGAAACAAGGCTTATTTTGTCTTGTCTATTCTGCGTCCCAGACCTGAATTGCAAAATCAGCCGAACTCCATCACTCTTGGCTTTGAAATTAACCCGGGCCTTAGACTCCGCTACCCGCTGCTTCAGGATCCCGAGCTTCAAAATATCTGGAATCGAATGGTTAAGGACGAAGACGATAGTTCCGAACTGCTGCTCAGGCTTAAGAAACAAAAATTACAGGAAGCTGCATTTGAGCAGTTGAGGCTTGATTTGCTAGACCGGGTTTAGGCAACCGCCTGTAAACGGCTGACTTAAAATGGCTAAGTTCGCCCCGTGAAAATTCAATTCCTTCTCTGGATCGGCTGCATTCTCTGGGCATTTCATCTGCCGGCACAGTCCAATCAGCGCGGGGAGTTTAAGGGATCATTCAGCGGCTCGATATCGGGAGTTGTTCAGGATGCCTCATCAACCCCCCTTGCCTATGCTGCAGTGAGCATTTTCAGTTTGCGAGATTCCTCTGTAGCCGATGGTCAGCTCAGTGACGAAAAAGGCAAGTTTAAATTAGCGGTAAACAGACCCGGCAAGTACATCGTTAAAATACAATCCATCGGTTTTTTACCTTTCAGCTCTCCGGTACTGATGATAAACCCCGAGCAAGCGGATGTTTCGGGACTCGTGTACACGCTCAAAACTTCCGTTAAAAAACTTCAGGAAGTAGAAGTAGAGGCCAATCGTTCCGGCTTTATCCAGCAGGCCGATCGCAAAGTATTTCTGGTAGATAAAAATATGGTGAGCACCGGAGGCAGCGCCACCGATGTATTACAGCAAGTGCCCATGGTGAATGTGGATGCCGAGGGAAACATCAGCATGCGCGGAGACGAAAACATCACCATCCTGATCGACGGCAGACCCACCCTGGTCAACGCAGCCAACCGTACCCAATTTCTTCAGTCTATCCCAGCAGCTTCCATAGACCGAATCGAACTGATCACCAATCCTTCTGCCCGCTTTGATGCCGAGGGCAGTCCGGGAATGATCAATATCGTTTTAAAGAAAAACCGCAAGCAGGCGCTCAACGGCAGCGCGTCGGCTTTCTGGGCCACCACCACCAAGGCCGGAGGCAGTTTCAATCTCGGATTCAAAGAAAAGAAAGCCGGGTTCAGCATGAATTACAGTGCACGCTATTTCCCGGTCTGGAACAGCGGTTTTGGCTACAGCCTGAACAATATCAATGATTCTGCAGTGCTGGTAAGTCAGGGCAACCGGGGCGAAAACAGGCCACTCAACCACCAGCTGAAACTCAATCTTGATCTGACGCCGGGCAAGGGTTGGTCGGCTTATCTGAATGCCACCGGAGGCACCCGGCAGCGGTATGAAATGGATCAGAATGACTATTTGTATCTCCCTTTCGACAGCACGCTCAGGCAGGATCGCTACCGCCTGAGCATTGGTCAGCAAAACAGCTGGAGCATTGAATCTTCAGCCGGCTGGGAGAAAAAAATCGGCAAGAGCCATAAGCTGAATATGGATGTTTCCTGGGCCTGGTCGCCGGAAACCAATGATCTGGCCATTGCCGATCTCAACTTGTTCAAAATCGGCGCACAGGAAAGTATGTCGGCATCCAATTTCAAAAACAGCCGATCGGAGCTGAACAATTCCGGTTTTGGCAAGATGGATTATGAATGGCTGATCAAAGACAAAATAAAGCTGGAGGCCGGGATCAAATACGGATTCAGAAATCCCGAAGGCAGCTTCCGCATAGACACTTCCTCGGGAAGCGGCTGGGCCGAAGACCGGCGCTACACCAGAGATTTCAGCTACACCGAACATATTGCTGCACAGTATGTAAATTTTACCGGAACATGGAAATCTTTCACCGCACAGGCGGGATTACGAGCCGAGCAGGCCTTCATCCGTGCCCGGCAAAGCGGAGATGAAGCGGTTGACTTTAAAAGACAATTTCTTCAGGCGTTTCCTACATTGTTTATCAGCTGGTCGCCCAGGCAGGAGCACAGCCTTGGTTTGAACTATTCCATGCGCGTTAACCGCCCATTTGTAAACAGTTTATTGCCATTGCCCGATATTGCGGATCCTCAGAATATCAGAAGAGGAAATCCTGAACTGATACCGGAGTTGGTTCATAACATGGAGCTCAGTTATACCTACTCCAAAAAGCAGCAGTTCGTAAACATCACAGGCTATTACCGCATTCGCCTCAATCAACTGAACCGATTCAGATCCGTAGATGCAGAAGGCAACGGATTTGTTACCTGGGTGAACTACGACAGAAGCGATGGTTTTGGCGGCGAACTATCGGCCAGAGCCGAAATTCTAAAGAACTGGGATGCCTTCATCAATCTGAATCTTTACGGCACCAGAATCATAGGCGGAGAAGCTACCGGCAATCTCAACAACAGCGGACTGAGCTTCATGATGAAAGCCAATACAAGTTACAAGTTCCCCAAGATTTTCACCCTTCAGACCAGTGTGTTTTATCAGGCACCGCAGCCTACTGCACAGGGCCGCATCGGCTATTTCCTGGCCTGGGATGCAGCGCTTAAAGCAGAGGCCGTTAAAGGCAAATTTTTCATTACACTCAGCGCTCAGGACATGCTGAAGACTCGGAAATTTGAAATCAAAACCAGCTCGGCAAATTTCCGGCAAAGCGGTCAGCGGTGGAGAGAAAACCGCATTCTTACCCTAAACCTTCAATATAACTTCGGAAAGCAAAATCAGCAGGGCAAAAGACGCAACCGCCCCGAGGGAGAAGGCCCCGGCATGGATGACTTCTAAGCACAAGCTTAATGGAGTGATGTTTTTAAACATCAACTTTTTATTTATTCATTTTTATTTAATTTAAATGGCGCCTCCCTCAGGCTTCGCCATTCGGGCCCCGCTCTCCGCAGCCAGGCCCTGCGGGCAGCCTCCTTCGTCGGCTCTGCTCCGATCGGTGGCGCGAGCCTGCAGCTTAAGCCAATAAGCTCAGCGGATAAAAAGATCAGCACAAAACAGAAGATGGGCAGACATCAATATCCGCGCTAACTAGGCGGTCTTTACATCAAAAACAAGCGCTCCCTCCTTCTCGTCTACATACACCTTTTTGCCCTTTTCAATCTCAGATGCAAGAATCATTTTAGAAAGCACATTCACCACTTCCTTCTGAATCACACGCTTCAGCGGTCGTGCTCCATACTGTGCATCAAAACCCTCCTCGCCCAGCCAATCAATGGCGCGGTCTGTAAGATGCAAGCCAATCTCCCGCTGCGCAAGCATATCGCCAAGACCCTTCAACTGAAGGGCAACGATCTCCCTTATCTCTTCTCTCAAAAGCGGACTGAACATCACAATTTCATCAATCCTGTTAATGAACTCAGGCCTCACCGTTTGTCTTAGTCTTTCAAGAACCTCAAGCTTGGTTGTTTCCAATACGGCAAAAAGATTCTCGCGCTTCACATGTTCAAAATTTCTCTGTATGATGTCTGAACCAATATTGCTGGTCATGATGATGAGTGTATTCTTGAAGTTTACAGTGCGACCCTTGTTGTCGGTCAGACGACCATCATCCAAAACCTGCAACAGGATATTAAACACATCGGGATGCGCTTTTTCAATTTCATCAAACAGCACCACCGAGTAAGGCTTTCTGCGAATGGCTTCAGTGAGTTGACCGCCTTCATCGTAACCCACATATCCCGGAGGGGAACCTACCAGCCTGCTCACCGCATGTTTCTCCTGATACTCGCTCATGTCTATGCGAACCATGGCGCTGTCGTCGTTAAATAACACCTCGCTGAGCGCTTTGCTCAATTCCGTTTTTCCAACTCCCGTTGTGCCCAGAAATAAGAAGGAACCGATGGGTTTCTTCTCATCCTGCAAACCTGCCCGCGATCTGCGAATGGCATCAGCCACTACAGACACTGCCTCATCCTGTCCCTTCACCCGCTCACGCAAACGGTCTTCCAGATGAAGCAGCTTTTCTTTTTCTGCTTCCATCATGCGCTGCACCGGGATGCCCGTCCAGCGAGAAACAATGGCTGCAATATCTTCTCCCGTTACTTCTTCGCGCAGCAACCGCTTATCGGCAGAGATAGCTCCCAGTTCATGTTCTAGCTGTGCGATAAGCTGCTCGGCCTCCCGCACTTTTCCATATCTGATTTCCGCTACCTTGCCATAATCACCCTCTCTTTCAAAACGCTCGGCTTCGAGTTTCAAATGCTCAATTTCTCTGCGTTTGGCCGTGATCTGATCTACAATTTCTTTCTCCGACTGCCACTTGGCCTTGAAAGATTTTCTCTCTTCCTGCAGAGAGGCCAATTCACGATTAAGCTCACTCAACTTCTTCTCATCACTCTCCCGCTTGATGGCTTCTATCTCAATTTCCAGCTGCATGATTCTGCGCTCAATCTCATCCAGTTCCTCGGGCAGCGAATCCATTTCTAGCCGCAACTTGGCAGCAGCCTCATCAATCAGGTCAATGGCCTTGTCCGGAAGAAAACGATCGCTGATGTATCGGTCGCTGAGTGTTACCGCAGAAAGAATGGCTTCATCCCGAATCTTTACTTTGTGGTGATTTTCATAACGCTCTTTCAATCCGCGCAGAATAGAAACAGCGTCTTCCACACCGGGTTCATCTACCATCACTTTCTGAAAGCGGCGCTCCAAGGCTTTATCTTTTTCAAAATATTTCTGATACTCATTCAAGGTGGTTGCACCGATGGCTCTGAGCTCACCTCTGGCCAATTCCGGTTTAATGATATTGGCGGCATCCATGGCTCCTTCCGTAGCACCTGCACCAATCAAGGTATGGATCTCGTCAATAAACAAAATGATTCTTCCTTCCGACTCTTTCACTTCTTTCACCACTGCTTTCAGTCGCTCTTCAAAATCGCCTCTGTATTTCGCACCGGCCATCATCGCGCCCATATCCAAGGCATAAATCACCTTGCTTTTCAGATTTTCGGGCACATCGCCTTTGATGATCCTGTGTGCAATACCCTCGGCAATGGCGGTTTTTCCAACACCCGGCTCGCCCACCAATAAGGGATTGTTTTTGGTTTTCCGCGACAGGATATGCATCACTCT
>CAZUHX010000141.1:0-5919 GCA_964620795.1 uncultured Chitinophagaceae bacterium | reverse complement strand
TTGCCCATGGCCGTTCGCAACAATGGCGGTGGCCACTGGAACCATTCCATGTTTTGGGAAATCATGGGCCCCAATGGCGGAGGCGAACCTACCGGCCCCATTGCCGAAGCCATCAGCCGCGATTTTGGCTCTTATGATCAATTCAAAGCCGAATTTACCAAAGCCGCAACTACCCGCTTCGGCTCAGGCTGGGCCTGGCTCGTGAGCGACGCAGCCGGCAAGCTCAGCATCTGCTCTACCCCCAATCAGGATAACCCCCTCATGGACATCGCCGAAGTGAAAGGCACACCCGTTCTCGGACTTGACGTTTGGGAACACGCCTACTATCTGCACTACCAAAACCGCCGTCCCGACTACATCGGCGCGTTTTACAACCTCATCAACTGGGCGGCCGTAAACGCACGCTACGCCTCAAGATAATTTACCCTCCCCCAATTAAAAGGCTCGTCTGTTTCAGGCGGGCTTTTTTTATGGCGTGCCCCCCTTGGCCCTTCGGGCCGGCAGGGGTCGCGCACTGCAGGGCTCACGGTGCTGCGGCGCAAAAAGCCTTCATCCAAATGCAAACCCCGGCCTGCGCCTCCGCACCCGGGCCTGCGGCCCGGCCCTTCCGTTCGCTCACGCGGCTATGTGCTCATGCAACATTATGATTAATCATTGCGTAATAATATTTCTACCTTTGAACTCCGATTCCCCCAAATCCCCCTCCCAGGTTTCTTTATGAACATCCAAGAGCTCAAAAACGCACTTCGGGCCGGCAGCGCCACCGCCGCCACCGACGCCTTTGTGCTCGCAGACCTCTGGCGGAGCCAGTTGCCCTCAGGGTCCTCCGATCTGGCCGCTCTGCTCTTTTCCCTGGGGCGCTACCTGCACATTCATGAAAGTGATCTGCACCGCTCTCAGGAGATTTTTCTGGAAGCCTACGGACTCTGTCAACCCAAAACCGACACCGAACTTCAGGCCGATATCGCCAACTTTGCCGGTGTTAATTACACCCTGATCGGAGACCGGATCAGCGCCCGCCTCTGGTTCTCCAAAGCCTCTGAGCTGCTCAAAGAACTCGGGGAAGATGCTTCAGACGACATACTCCGCCGCCTGGCAGGCATCTATTACAACCAGACCAATCTCTACCGCGGTCTGGAGTACGATGAAAGCCGCAATAGTTATCTCGAAAAATCCAGGAAAATATACGAACGTCTGGACGACAAAACCGGACTGGGCAATTGTTATCTCAGCCTCGGAAATTACCTTGCCGAAAAAGACAGAAGCAATCCCGAACGACTGGAACATTACCGCAAAGCTCTTGAGTTGTTCAAAGAAAGCGGTCACCTCCGCGGAAGCTCAGTGGCATGGTCTAACATGGGGATTTTCTTTTGCGAAAACGGACAGCACAAAGAAGGGATCCGGGCAGCCCTCAGCGGAATTCTGGAATCGAACCTGCTCGCCAATAAAGCTTTTCTGGCCTCCGCCTATGGTTCTGCAGCCAAATGCTACACTTTAGCCGCACGATTCGGGCCGGCAGAACGCTGCTACAAAAAATCAGAAAGCATTTTGCTGGATCTCAAAAGCGAAAACGACCTGCATTTACTCTATGAAGAATGGTCTAAAATGCTGGCGCGCAAAGGAGATTATAAATTGGCCTGGGAACTTTCTCAGAATATTCAGCAATACCGAAAGCAAATCGAACTGTTTGATAAATACGCCTCTGAAGAAAAAGCCCGTTCGCTGCTCGAGCAGCAGGACCGCAGAAAAGAATCTGCAATTCTGAGAGAGAAAGAAGAAACCATCGAAGATTATGCCCGCAGGCTCGAGATGAGCAACCACGAACTTCTGCAGTTTGCCAATGCCGCCGCCCACGATCTGCGTGAGCCCATTCGCACCATTACTTCCTATTCGCAGCTCATGAACAGGGAGCTCGACAGCAACCGCGACAGCCAGCTTCAGGAATACCTGCGTTTTGTGGTTGAGGCCGGGGCGCAAATCAAAGAAGTAACCGACAGTCTGCTGCATCTTTACCAGGTGGCACCCACAGCCAGACCCGAATGGAATGGTGTAGCTTCTCTGATGGATACGCTTTGTAAGAAGGCATCCTCAGGAACACGCTCGGTAAAATTCACTCATGATGTCAAATCTCCGGTATGGTTCGACCGCGAACAACTGGAATGCATGCTTCATAAACTGGTGTCCAATTCCTGTAAGTTTAATCAGCAGAAGGAAGTACGTATTCACCTTAGCAGCATGCCCGGACAGGCAGGACACGTGCTGATCAAAGTAGAAGACAACGGCATCGGAATCCCGATAGAGTATAGGGAAAATGTTTTCGATATGTTCAGAAGATTGCACGACCGCAAGCAGTATCAGGGTCTGGGTGTTGGCCTTGCACTGTGCAAAAAAGTCACCGAATATGCCGGCGGCAGGATCTGGATTGAAGACAGCAGCCTGGGAGGAACAGCGGTCTGCATCGAACTTCCTCTGCCATCTTCCACTACCTCAGTTAAATCGGCAAACTCGCCTGTTCAGGCTTGATTTCAAATCTTTCTCAGGAAAACCCACAGATGATGCCACCCATCAGCAACAGACTGATGGTCCAGAATGTGGCATGATAGAAGCTGTATTTCAATGGCCGCTTTTCATACAGACCCTGCAAAACCAGCAGAGGAAGCGCCAGAAACAATCCCTGAAGAAATCCGTGGAAAGCTCCGTGCTTGAAAGTCCGGAAATTGCCGCCATATTGACTCAAAAAGGCTTCATAATACTGTTGAACTTCACTGCCGGCTTGTCCGAAGCCGGGCTCTTCCACCAGCACGGAATACATATGCGATTGATGAATGACGGCAAAGTTCAGCACAATGGCCACCGGAACCGCCAGAAGCCAGCTCAGCAGCAGATGAAGAAGGAGATTTCCTGATTCTTTCCCGTCTGCATGAGCGGGCAGCAGCTTATTTAAGGGAGATCTGTAAAAAATCAGGAAGAGCAGGGCGTGAACCACTGCCGCTGCCAGCACTATCGGGAAATTAAGCATACACTGAAATTTTCTTAAAGATACACAATACCCGCCAAGAGATGCCCAACAGGCTTTTCTTTGCATGCTCATGCGCCGGCTGCTTCTTCTTTGTCTGTTTTTGGTCCATTTCAGCGGAAAAATCACGGCACAGTGCGTCGGCAGTTTTCCGTATCGCGAAGATTTTGAAAGCGGCCGCGGCAACTGGAACTCCGGCGGCACGGCCAACGACTGGGACTGGGGTACTCCCCAAAAAACCGTGATCAATGGTGCGGCTTCCGGACAAAAATGCTGGGTGGCGGGCGGACTGAGCGGATCTTTTTACAATCTGGGCGAACGCTCCTGGGTAGAAAGCCCCTGCTTTGACCTCAGCAGCCTTCGTGCGCCCTATTTTGAATGTTCCATCTTCTGGGAGACAGAGCGGAATTTCGACGGAGCCAGTTTGCAGTATTCCGTCAACAACGGTGGCAGCTGGCAAAATGTGGGCGGCACCGGGCCTTCAGACTGCCTCAGACAAAACTGGTTCAATACACAGGCCATCACCAATTTAGGCAACCTCAGCGGACTGCGTGAAGGCTGGAGCGGAAACACACAAAACACCTCAGGCTCATGCCTGGGCGGCAACGGTTCCGGGCAATGGCTTCGTGCGACCCATTGCCTTTCGCAGATTCCGGCTGCACAGCGCAATAATGTGCGCTTTCGCTTCATCTTCGGGGCGGGAACGACCTGCAATGATTTCGATGGTTTCGCCTTCGACAACATCTTCATCGGCGAGGCCCCTTCTTCACCTCCTGCCTTTAATTATAACTGCCTGGGCAATCGGCTCAGGCTGCAGGCCTCATCGGTTTCCTGCCCCGATAGTTTTTCATGGAAGATCATTTCGCCCCTGGCAGTTGAACAATCTTTTTCGGGAGATACCGCTACTGCTTTACTGGACACAGCCGGTGTCTATGAGCTGGAACTGAGATCCTTCGGCCCCTGTGGAAGGCGGGATACCCTTCGCAGTTCCATCACGGCAAGCGGTTTCAGAACAGCGGCGCGACCGCTTCGCTGTTTCGGTATTCCGGATGGAACGGCCATCGCCCTGAATCCCGGCAACTGGAGCTTCCAATGGGCTGGAAATCCGCCGCAGATTTCTGATTCAATTAGCGGGCTTGCCGCCGGAATTTACACCGTAACTGCATTCCCCGATACCGGCTGTGGCTCGGTGAGAAGAGTAGAAGTGAGCAGTCCGTCGGCACTACTGAGCAGCTGGACAGCCTCGGCCGATACCTGCTCAAGAAAAACGGGCAGTATTGAGGCGGCAGGTTCGGGCGGCACGGGAGCTTATCGCTTCTTCTGGAGCTCGGGCGACAGCACCTCCGCCCTCAGCGGACTAAGCGGCGGGAGTTACCCTTTCTCCGTTCAGGATGCACAGGGCTGTGAGCGTTCCGACACGGCATTTGTGATATTGATATCGGGTATTCGTCCGGAGGCTGTAATGCTTTCTCCTGCGGCCTGCCTTGAGCAGAATGGGATGCTCCTGGGAAGGGCGGAGGGCGGCACAGAGCCATATCGCTGGTTTTGGAGCAGCGGATCCACCGATTCGGTGGCAGAGGGTTTGGGGCCGGGGCTTTACCGCTTGCGCATCACCGATTTCAACGGCTGCACCGATAGTGTGGCAGTGAGACTTGAAGCTGAAGAATGTCCGCAGGAAGTTTTACTGCCCACTGCATTCAGTCCGAATGCCGACGGCAGCAATGATTTATTGAGGCCGCTGTTTTTGCGTGCACCCGAAAGGCTGGAATGGAGGGTTTACAACCGCTGGGGACAGGAAGTTTTTTCAGGAAATGCTGCCGATGCCTGGGATGGGAGCTTCGGCGGACGGGCGTGTGAGCAGGGAGTATATGTCTGGTGGCTCGAGCTTCAGGAGAGCGGGGGCGAACGAAAACTCCTTCGCGGCAATGTGACGCTGATGAGGTAGGAGGGAAAGGGAAGCTTAAAGAGATTGAGTTTTTGCAACATGGTGAAGGCCTGATATGGATTCTGCTTGCTAAATCTGTTTCATTTGACGAGCATGGGTTCTGTTGAAACGAAAGTCTGCGCCAAGGGGTGAAGGGCCGGCCGAAGGCCGGGTGACATGATATTGCGCCTGTCTGAACGTTGTTTATTCCGCCCCTGCAACACGCCACGGAACCCCCGAAACATCCGGACCCTCGACTGAGATTTAGCTGATTTCAAAGCAAAAGTTGCCAATAACGGAGAGCAATAAAATTAAATTACGAAAAATAGATTTTGTAAATTATTTTTAAATTCTATATCGTATTACTTATTTAAATGGATTTATCCAAAATCTAAAACAAGTGCATATATGCCAATGATTAAAGTATATATTCATTTTGTGTGGAGTACAAAAAACAGGGAGCCACATTTATATTCCAAAGAACTGCGATTAAAGGTTTGGAATCATATTAATGAAAACGCCAGAGATAAAGGTGTTTATATTGATTTTATCAGTGGTTACTCAGACCATTGTCATTGTTTAGTTTCATTAGGATTTGATCAAAGCATTCAAAGGGTGATGCAGCTGATCAAAGGAGAGTCTTCGTTTTGGATAAATAAGCATTCATTAACAAAACAAAAATTTGAATGGCAAGATGAGTACTTCGCGGTTTCAGTTTCCGAGTCTTCATTAAACATTGTGAGAGAATATATCAAACGCCAGGAAGTTCATCATTCAAACAAAACATATCAAGAGGAATACGATGAATTTCTGAGCTATCATGGATTTGGCAGATATAAAGGTTAATCCTTTGGCTAAAGCCAAAAGCATCAGGATGATTATTTGTCCTCCGGATAAATCCGGAGGCAATTCATAATCCGGAGACAATTCATAGTCCGGAGGCAATTCATCATCCGGGGGCAATTCATCATCCGGAGGC
>CAZUHX010000140.1:0-5983 GCA_964620795.1 uncultured Chitinophagaceae bacterium | reverse complement strand
CCATGAAGCACGCAGTCAGCGCGCGGCCCGGCTTCGGGGCGATGGGCAGGCTGCGGAGCTGTTGGCTGCCGTCCATCGAGTCGCGTCACTGGCCAAGCGGTGGATTCTCGGCACCCACCAAGGTGCCATCGACCAAGCGCATCTGCACCAGTACCTCAACGAGTTCGTGTTCCGCTTCAACCGGCGGCACTCCCGCAGCCGGGGAATGGTGTTCTACCGAGTGCTCGAGCTTGCGGTGCGGCACACGCCCGTGCGCTACGCAGACATCACCGCGGGCCATCGGCCGCGCAAGAAACCACCGACGCCTCCCTCGACAGTCTGAGAAACAGCCCCACCGGTCAGTTTTCGGTTGGCAATGAACTCAATCTGGACGATCTTCTCTTCCGATACGGAGTCAGGGTAAATCAGGATTTACTGCTCGACATCAATCTCTGCAATCCCATTCCACTGGTGGTAGGTATGCAGGGCAATGCGCCTCAGACCGAGCTGTTTCCATGGTATTATTTCCCTTTGCTTGTTTCCGATAACCGCCATCCGCTGAGCAGGAATCTGGATCCGGTGGCTGCAAGATTTTGCTCCTCCATAGACACCATCAGACGCGACGGAATCCGCAAGGACATTCTCTTGCATACTTCAAAAAATTCGCGGGCGCAGCTCACTCCTACCCGCGTTCACTTCGGCATTTTGAGCAGCAAACCAAACCCCGCCTATTTCAATCAGCCGGAACTGCCCGTGGCCGTAGCACTTGAAGGCAAGTTCGAATCTCATTACAAAAACAGACTCAGTCCGCAATTTATGGCTGCGAGCGACAGCAATCCTTCGCTGGCCTTCCGCGACAAATGCATCAACGGAAAGATGATTGTGATCGGCGACGGAGATATTGCACAAAATGATATGCGTACAGATGCCACCGCCTATCCGCTCGGCTTTTATCCTTTCACACGTCAGGTGTTTGCCAATAAAGATTTCCTGCTCAACTGCATGGAATACCTGACCGATTCTACCGGACTGCTGGAAGCGAGAAACAAAGAGGTGAAGCTCAGATTGCTCGACGGCTTGAGGGCTAAAGAAGAGAAGATCCGCTGGCAGATGATCAACCTGAGTTTGCCGGTGCTGCTGATTATTTTGTTTGGAATTGGATACAGCTGGAGAAGAAGAAAAAAATACGGACGATGAAGAAGAATCTGATCCTGGGATTGCTGTTTGCGGGCATGCTCGCTGCCGCGGTCTGGCTGTTCATGAAAAATCGGAAAGACGACAACACACTGACCGACCGCTTTGCCTGGAGGGATACCGAACAGATCGACAGCATACGGATCCGGCGCACCGGAGAAAAGCCCATGCTGCTCGTCCGCAGTTCAAACGGCTGGGCGGTCAACTACCGTTATCCGGTGCGGGCGCAACTGTTCAACTACTTGCTGGAAGCTGTAAGAGAAGTGACCGTTCTTGCCCCTGCCGGAAAAAGTGCACGTGCACAAGTGATGAAAGAAATGGCTGAAAGCTCCATTAAAACTGAAATCTATTCAGGGGGCGAACGCGTAAAGTGCTACTATATCGGCGGGCCGACCCTGGACAATAAGGGAACTTATTATGTTCTGGAAGAAAACGGAAAAGTTGAGGAAATGCCATGTATTGTTTATCTGCCCGGATTCAATGGGTTTCTGACCAGCCGCTTCAATACAGATCCCGAGCTTTGGCGGAGCCGGGAATTTTTTGCATTTGGTCCTGAACAGACAGACTCCCTTTTCGTTACCTATCCTGCAGATCCCCGTAAATCATTTGAAATTTTCAGAACAAGCGATACTGCATTTTCAATAAGGCCGCTCGATCCCGCCATTGATTTCAAACAAGCTCCGCCTGCGGGAAGAATCAGCCAGTATCTTGAGTTTTACCGCTCCTTATCGATCGAAACCTACGACAACAGTTTCAGCAAAAGGGACTCCATTGTTCAAACCATGCCGCTTTGCGATATCCGGGTTCGTTACCGCAACGGCAATACATCCCGGGCGAGTATTTACTATATGCCGGTGAATGAAAGAAGCAAAACACTTTACGACGACAAGGGCCGGGAAGTAAAGGCCGATGTTGATCGTCTTTTCGTGAGCATGAACAACAATGCCGATTTCGGCGTATTGCAATACTATGTATGGGGCAAAGTCATGCGGGCATACAGCGAGTTTTACCAAAAACCCGCTGAGTAAGCCCAAAAATGTGGAAAACATCCTGGGGTGTTTCGGCTCGGTTAATCGGGCAAACTGCTTATCTTTTCGCCCGCTTAACCAACCTTTCACCCATCCATGAATTTCATCGTATCTACCTCCTCGCTTCTTAAAAGCCTGCAAATCATTCAGGGCGCCATCAACTCCAATGCCGTGCTCCCCATTCTGGCAGATTTCCTATTTGTAATTAAGGGAAATCAACTCAGCGTTTTTGCCAGCGATATTGAGACCACGATGAGCACGTCTCTGGATCTTCAGCAATCTTCAAAAGACGGCAAGGTGGCCATTCCGGCCAAAATGCTGGTAGATATGCTCAAAACACTTCCCGAGCAGCCGCTCACCTTTAAGGTAGATGAAAAAACCTTTGGCGTAGAAATATCAACGGAGAAAGGACACTTCAAACTGAGTGGTGAAAATCCCGACGATTTCCCTAAAATCCCCGAACCGGAAAACACCTCGGAAGTAAGCATCCCTTCTGCGGTTTTGGTAGAAGCATTCGCTAAGACCCTTTTTGCAGTTTCTAACGATGAACTGAGACTGGCCATGACGGGTGTTTTCGTGCAGCTGAGCCCCGAAGGAGTTAATTTCGTATCTACCGATGCTCACAAGCTGGTGAAGTTCAGCCGCACAGATGTAAAAAGCCCCAGAGACGAGCATTTCATCCTTCCCAAGAAAGCACTAAACCTGCTGAAAAGTGCTCTTCCCCATTCGGAAGAAGCCGTGAACATGGGTTACAACAAATCCAATGCATTCTTTTCTTTCGGCAATAACCGGCTGATCTGCCGTTTGGTTGATGCCACCTATCCTGATTACACAGGAGTTATTCCGGTCAATAATCCCAATCTGCTCTCCGTAAATCGCCTCGATCTCCAAAATGCCTTGAGAAGGATCGTTATTTTCGCCAACAAAACCACTTTCCAGGTCATTTTCAGCATTCAGGGCAATGAGCTCAAAATGTCGGCTCAGGATATAGACTTTTCCAATGAAGGTCTGGAGAGAATCCCTTGCAACTATTCCGGAGAAAGCATGGAGATTGGCTTCAATGCCCGATTCCTCATCGAAATGCTCGGAGCCGTGAATAGCGATGAGGTTGAAATGGAATTGTCAACTCCTTCAAGAGCCGGAATTCTTCGTCCTGCTGAAAAGAAAGACAACGAAGACCTGCTCATGCTCATGATGCCGGTGATGATTACCGTCTAAAATGAGCGGATTTCGCAGCCTGCTGTTTTTGTCAGGCTTGCTATGCGCGGGTCTGAATACGTTTGCCCAGCAAGAACTCATAGATGAAGTTTCTGCTCTGATTGAGCAGGAAAAGTACCGTCAGGCCGATCAGTACCTTGATTCCGTTTTGGCTTTAAAACCCGAATCGGTAGATGCACTGATGATGAAAGGCAATGTGGTTCTCAACCGCGTTTATATGTCGGTACCTCCTTTAGAAGATGAGTCTGAAGCCAAAGGCGAAGAGCCAGCTTCTGCCATTGTGATTATCCCCCGCACAGCTTCCGATACCATAGAGGCATACTGGAAAAAATGCATGGGCCTTCGCCCGAACCGCATCGATATACTTAAAGGCTTGTGCTATCTGTATTCCATTTCACTGAGGCAGACTGATCTCATGGATTTGCTGCCCGAACTGGCCAGGCAGCTTGAGCCCACAAGCGAAGAAGCTTACAAACTGGCCGACTACGCCCGAATGTTCCGCGAGCGCAGAGAGTTTGATCAGGCCATCGAAATTTACCGCCAACTCGTCAAACTTTACCCCAATACCCGCGGACTTTACAGCGATATCGCCGGAGAGTATTTTTCGAGAGGAATGATGAAGCAGGCCGTTACGGCCTGCGACTCAGCCCTTGCTACCACAGTACCGGATGAACTCAGCTGCAATTCATGCGCGCTGATATACTCCATCAACTCGGAAAACAACAAGGCACTCTCTGCGCTCAAAAAACAAATGGAGCTCTACCAAACAACCGATTACCTGCTCTTTAAGGGTTTACTCGGCTTCCGGAACAAAGACAGCAATGCGGTGAATGATCTCAAACTTTACCTTTCAAAGACCGATTCAAAAGCCGAGCCGGGCAATACCCTTCTGGCCGCTAAAATCATAGGCATGTTTCATACTTTCAGCATACAGGATTACAAGGAGCTGCTGCAATATTCTTTTCCGCTGCGTTTTTTCATGCTCATCGATGAAAGAGCCATGAAAGATTTTCCCGAAAGCCACAAACCCTTTCTGAACTATGCCTGCACACAAGCGCTTTACTTGAACCACGCAGCTGCAGCTGCTGCTTTTGCAAAAATCAGAACCACCTCCTACATGAATACTGAAGAGGCAGCTCGTTATCATTTGTATTATGGTCTGAGTCTTGAAGAACTGAACAAATCCGAGCAGGCCTTGCCGCATTGGGAAAAGCTGCTTTCGTCTTCTGATTTTTATTCCAGAAGTGCCGCCTCATATTATTCAGGGAAATACCATGTGTCCAAAGGCAATCCGGAAAAAGCAAAAGCAATATGGGCAGACATCCTCATGACTGCCAATCAGTCGAAATATTCCAGAATGTGCGCTGCCGAATTCGGCAAGCTCCTGAAATAGCATCTGTTCTCTTAAGATTTGAAAGACTTTTATTTAATTAAAAAAGTACGTATTTTTTATTATTATATATTTAATCTGTTGGCCAAGAAACATATTTATTTATTATTAAAACATTTTTATACTCTGCCGTAGTTTATAATCGCTCTTTCGCAATTCAATAAACTTACTCGGCATGCCCATGCCCGTGCGGCTTCTGTCCGGCGTTCTTCAGTCGCTCGGCCAACTCCAGCTCTGCGTCCACCACAGCGGCAGGCAGAGATGCATTTGCCGCATCAAATTTCGGACTGCCGGCATCGCGCCAGCAGGTGTACCACAAACTGGCTGTAAATTGTATGGCACGCAACATCCTTCTCTCAACCATTCCATCCAGTCTTCTCGCATACTCCTTCGCCCAGTCTTCCGAAATCACCTTCATCTGACTGCTTCCGCGGCTTTCAATGCTGTATTGAAGTTCTTCCGGAAGAACTTTCCTGATTTCAGCCTCCTCTCTGAATACTGTATCCAGACTGCGATGACTTTCGAGCACCACTTTCCAGGCTTCCTCCAGTGGATTTTCGAAATATACCGCCTCCCGATTCAGATAATTAAAATCTTCGCCAAACAGCTCAGGTAAGCGCGACTCCCAAAAGGCATGAATACCTTGCTGCCCGGTAAACTGCCCGTTGTAATTTGAAGTGGTATGCAAAGGCACGCAGGCATCAGCCGCATAATGTCCCAGATCTGCCGAGGCCTTCAGAATACTGAGCGCATCTTTGGACTCAAAGGCTTTAACCAATCTCAAACAGGAAAAAGAAATCTGCCAGGGAACCATGCCATGTGCTTTGATACTGTCTTCACCATACTTGCTGCAGGCTTTCCACCAGGAGCGCGGCAGGCTATCAAAAGGATAATGACCATAGCGATCCAAATCAATGTAATGTCTCGGCGCTTCCTCCGTATTCAGATATCGCCGCTTGTCGGGATCTGCCGCATGATTTTCAAGAAATTCAATATGTGTACGAAACAAAGGATGCATTTCCTCCGGCAGCAGATAAACGGCAAAACGGTTGATGCGCCGGTGCCCCCAGAAACCCCAGGCATGAACTTCTGCATTCAACAGAAAAGCAAACAGCAGCAGAAGCCAGCACCTCACTGTTCAATGCATTAATCTTCAATTTCAGTAACCCCGCCC
>CAZUHX010000139.1:0-6096 GCA_964620795.1 uncultured Chitinophagaceae bacterium | reverse complement strand
GAGAAGCCGGCTGAAGATTTCAGCCAGGGGAAGTTTTGCTGGAGCCATCATGAAACCCGTCTCAAAAATGGTATTTTCAAAAAATGATGCCAATGGCTATTCCTCCTACTACTTCGGCGACTTTAACCTGAGCGGAAGCACGCGGTTCAACGAGCAGCATTCTTTGTTTTATACGCTCATCTCAACCAACGACTTGTTTGAAGTGAGCAGAGGCGAGCGAAATGATTTCAATTTTGATGCATTCAGGGAAGAACGCGAATTCAGTAAAGTATCTAAAACTTACTGGATGAACGCCGGAGCAAGCCTGGCCTGGCGGTTCAATCAAAAAGGGATTGAGTGGTTAAGCAGACTCTCTTACTCCGAATACCAACTTCGCGACCGCGATCGGATCGACAATATCTATTCTCTCAACAAAGTAGCTCTTTACACCAATCACAGCAAAAAAGCATCCAACAGCGCGGTGCGGGAACTCAGCCTCGAATCTTCAGGAAAGATACCGCTCAATCAGGTTCTGCTTCTTGAAACCGGTATCTGGTCTGCCTGGCGGGCCAATCTGATCGGTGCAAACAGCAGCTGGGAGCAAACAAACCAATATTTACCTATTGACTCTGCAACCGGAAAGAAACCCACACAGGCCTTTGAAGGAAACCTGAGTGCCTCATTGCAGTGGAAACCTATGCCCGAAATCAGCCTTTATTATGGCCTTGGTCTTGGCTTGTATCATTCGCTGGGCAAAACAACTTTTTATCCGCTTCCCCGCTTCGGCATGGAATATCAGCCACATTCCAAAGTTCAGATATGGGCGTCGGCAGGCCTGCAGGCGCAGGCACAGCAGCAACTGGCAGCCTCCGGAGGAGAAATGATACTCGATATCTGGATTCCTTCCGGAGGAAAGCTACCGGTGGCCAGAAGCTGGCAAGTAAGCGCCGGAGGCCGCTGGAAATTTCACTCCCATTGGGAAACCAGCCTGGATGCCTATTACCGCGAAATGAGCTCCCTGATAGATTATGCCGAAGGTGCAGATTACCGCCTTAGTAATGACAATTGGCAACAACAACTTGTATTCGGCGGGAAGGGTGTCGCCTGGGGTGTAGAGTGGTACATCGCCAGAGTACGAAAAAGATTGTCAGGATGGTTCAAAGCCGGTATCAACCGCAGCTTCCGGCAATTCGATGCCCTGAATCGCGGAGATTGGTTTCCCTACAAATACGACCGGCTCATCGACCTTGCGCTGGTTTTGCAATACAAACTCAATGACCGCTGGAGTCTTTCGCTCAACTGGGTTTACGGGAGCGGATTCCGTGTTACCCTGCCCGCCGGCTTCTATTCAAGCCAGTCAATACTGAACAGCTACGCCAACGATCCATACAACAACTTTCCCGCCCAGCTCAATTTCGGTGACCTCGCCTATTTCCCTTCCAAAAACAATTATAAACTGCCCGATTACCATCGGTTGGATATAGGGACTGACTATGCCATACGCAAAGGACGCCTCACACATCATATGCACGCCAGTCTTTATAATGTTTATAGCAGACAAAACATATTTCTGGTTTACAGTCTTTATGGCTACAATGAAAATGGCGAATACCTCCCCAAATACAAAATGCTCAGTCTGTTTCCCATCCTTCCATCAATTTCTTATGAAGTGGAGTTCTAATATTATTCCCGCCTTGCTCTTGCTGCTCACAGCCCTCAGCAGCTGTGAGAAAGATCTGGATACCCGCAAACTGGAGTACCGGCAGCAACCGGTCATCAATGCACTCTTTGATCAAAACTCCTCCATCAAAGTATTTGTAACTTTAAGCAATCAGGATCCTTTCTTTTCCCCTCTGCAGGCAGACAGCACAAAGGTTGTTTTATTTGAAGACGGACTGCCCGCCGATACCCTCTCTTTTTATGAACGCGACAGCCTGAATGGCTTCGGATATTTTCGGCCGGGCCTGAGAACAACAGCCGGCAAATCTTATTCCCTTCAGGTGTTTGTTCCGGGATTTCCGGTTTGCAGCGCCTCCTCTTATCAGCCGATTCCCATATACCCGGCCCATCTGCAATTCAATCCGGATACTTCCGGCAATAAACTCAGAATCAGCTTTACAATTACCGACCCCTCAGAGACAGGCAATTTATATAGAGTAAGAACTTATATAAAAAACACTTTCACCATCACGGATTCTGCAAGCGGAAACATCAGCACGATTTCATTACGCGATTACGGAGAGGTGTTTATTTCAGATGCTGTTTTTACCCAAAACGGTTTCTATCTGAATGACCAAACCTGGAACGGACAAAACCGAACATTCAACGCTGAACTCCCGCTTAACAGCTATCCCGCCAGTGAAAGCAGAGAATTGGTAACCGAAGTACTTCACTGCAGCCCCGAATTTTTCAATTACCAGTATGACATCAACCGCTATTTCGGAGCCAATTATGAGTTGAATGATCCGGTTTTTATTCGCAGTAATGTGGTCAACGGATTGGGTATTTTTGCAGGAAGTGCCAATGCATCAATCGCAATTCCCGTGCCATGAAAATTGAGGAAACCGACTTGTTGGTCGCCGGTGGCGGAGCCGCGGGATTTTTCTCGGCCATCACAGCCGCGAATGCCGCACCCTCCTGTCGGGTGGTTTTGCTTGAACGCTCCCCCCGACTGCTCGAAAAAGTACGCATATCGGGAGGCGGCAGATGCAATGTAACCCATGCCTGTTTTGATCCTGATTTGCTGGCCGGCCACTACCCCAGAGGAGAAAAAGAACTGCGTTTTGCCTTCCGTAAATTCCAGCCTCAAGACACCATCCGCTGGTTCGAAAGCAGAGGAGTAAAATTAAAAACCGAGTCGGACGGAAGGATGTTCCCGGTCAGCGACCGAAGCAGCTCCATCACCGATTGCCTGGAAAGAGAAGCGGAGCAGGCCGGTGTCGAGATTATGCTTCAGGACGGACTGGAATCCTTTGAACCTCTGCCGGCAGGAGAATGGCAAGTGGAAACCCGCTCCGGCAAAATTTGGAAGACAAAGCGTTTGATTCTGGCCACCGGCAGCAGCGCAGGCGTATGGAAAAGCCTCGAGTCTCTCTCCTACCCCATTGTTCCTCCCGTTCCTTCCCTATTCACTTTTCGCTTAAAAGACAAATCCTGGGCCGAACTCTCCGGCATTTCAGCCGAAAGATGCATACTCAGTGCCGAAGGAACCAAAATAAAAACCGAAGGTATCCTTCTGTTTACACACGAAGGACTAAGCGGCCCGGCCGTGCTCAGGCTTTCGGCCTGGGGCGCAAGAGCCCTGGCTGATCTGGGCTACCATTTTAACCTCCGAATCAATTTCACCGGAGAAAATCCGGAGAAAACTTTCGAAACACTGCAATCCTATAAAAATACCCATCCCAACAGGCAACTGCAGGCACATAAACCCTGGGAACACCTTCCCCGCCGGCTTTGGGAACGACTGCTGCTAAAAGCTGATATTAATCCGGGTACCCGCTTTGCTGAAATTTCTGCCGCCAAGCTCAGACAGCTTGCCGAATGCTGCGCTTCGCTCCGGCTGGAGGTGAGTGGAAAGAGCACCAATAAAGATGAGTTTGTTACGGCCGGAGGTGTATCCCTAAAGGCAGTGAATTTTCAAAGCATGGAAAGCCGACTTCATCCCGGCCTTTTCTTTTGTGGCGAAATCCTGGACATTGATGCCATTACGGGAGGATTCAATTTTCAGTCGGCATGGACCACAGGCCATCTTGCAGGAACCAATGCGGCTCAGCTTACCTGAACTCCAGAATTTTATTCCATGAATCTCTGATCAGGTCATACGTCCAGCGAAGCAGGATGAGCGCCCCCAGAAATCCTGTGATGGGGTCTATCCACATCCATCCCATGAATTTTGCGCCGGCCAGCGAAAGAATGGCAAAGAAACTGAGCAACATATCTGCCAGCACATGCAAATAGGCCGCGCGAAGATTGAAATCGGTTTCTTCTTCCTGATGAAGCAGATAAGCACTCAATCCATTGACCAGCAAACCAATCACGGCTATGCCAAAGGCCACGGAAGTCACTTCCATTTCGCTCGACACCCATTTGCGGTAAGATTCGAGCATCATCCACAGGGTGATAATCAGCAGACTGACCGCGCTTGCGAAGCCGGCCAAAGCAAGAACTCTTCTTTGACGTGACTCGTCCAGCGGCTTGCGGCGGGTGCGGAGATATACATAAGCCAGATTGGCCAGGAGCAGCACCATCACATGCGAAAGCATATGCCAGCCTTCCATGATGAGCGAAACCGAGTGAATGGCATATCCTGCACCTAGCTCAGCCAGCATGGTGAAAACCGAGAGAACCACTGCAATGCGCGTTTTGGTCTCATGCAGATGGAAGTGGTAATGCTGGTGATTGTGCTCGTGTGCCATCAATAAAAAAGCCGTCCGGTGGACGGCCTTAATTTTTTGATTATCAAGAATTTACTTCACCTGAGCCACAAGTGCCTTGAAGGCATCGGGGCTATTGAGGGCGAGGTCGGCCAGGGCCTTGCGGTTGAGTTGAATGTTCTTCTCGCTAAGCTTGTGAATGAACACAGAGTAGCTCATGCCTTCTGCGCGGCAGGCGGCATTGATACGGCTGATCCACAGGCTGCGGAAATCGCGCTTCTTGAGTTTGCGGCCAATGAAGGCGTAAACTCCTGCTTTTTCAACCGCGTTTTTGGCAACGGTGAAAACATTGTGACGGCTCAGGAAGTATCCTTTCGCTTTCTTGAGTATTTTTTTTCTGCGGGCCTTCGCGGCAACCGAGTTGACTGAACGTGGCATCTTTCGGGTATTACCTTTTTAAAAAATGATGTTCTCAGATCATTCCGAGCAACAGCTTAATTCTTTTTTCGTCAGACTTATGTACGACATCGGGTTTTCCGAGCTCGTCTTTGCGGCGCTTCGACTTGTGGCCGAGCAGGTGGCGCTTGAATGCCTTCGAGCGCTTGATCTTGCCCGATCCGGTAAGCTTGAACCGCTTGGAGGCCCCGGAGTTGGTCTTCATCTTCGGCATGATTCCTTTTTTTGGGAGCGCAAACCTAATCAATTTAGCTCAGAATTGGAAAATTAGTTAGAAAATTTCCTCCGCCTGGCAAAAACCATCTGATTTTCCTGATAAAACGGGAAAACAAAGCAGCATTTCATGAGGCTGTGTCCCTTCGGGACCGGGCTGTGCAGGGCTGCGCTGTCGCTCCGGCCGCTTCGCGGCTGGCTTCGCCACCCTTACCATCCCTCACAGGGCATTCGGGCTGATTGACATTCCTGATTTTCGTGTCTGTTTCGCTTCCATTTTTGTCAAGAAAAGGCTTTAACATACGGCTTTTAAAGTCAAGTAATCACTTTACTCCAGCGATATGAAAGTCAATCAATAAATTGACCTAATGGGTGAAAATTCACTTCAGCTGCAACAGCTCAACAACAAAATGCCGGGCTTTGAATTACTCGCCACGGCCGGCCGTGGCGAGTAAGACGAGTTTAAGCAGCAGAACATTGAACAGGCCGTGCAGAGGGCACTGGTGCGGTCCTCTAAGCAGGATACAGTTTTTACTCCGAATGCTGCATAAACGCATGTATGCAAATGTATGGGCATGGGCAGCTGAGTTTCGCAAAACAACCAAGAACATGGGGCTAGATAAATGGCAAATACCCACCGAGTTGAAACAGCTGCTGGATGACATCTGGTGTTGGTACGAAAACAATACCTACCCACACCTTATACCCAATATTTCAAAGACAGTAAAGATAAATTCAGTCTTAAGTGTCGGCTTTTAGTCAAATGACAATATGTCTGATAGATTAAAGTGGAATAAATATTGATCAACATTTAATAAAAAGAAAATGAAAAAGAACCAATTAACAGTAACTACCTCCAGTATCGTGTCATATGCTGGGCTTAAAACGCTTGAAAATAAGATTGACCCTTTCACAAGATCGTCATTAGGACTTCTTGCAACAATAGGTTTATCACTTTCAGAAAACCAAACGACCAGATATATTGGATTCGGCCTTGGTATTGCATCTTTACTTCAGTTGTTAGACATAAAAAAAGGAGGAAAAATAACGCGGAATGATTCAAATATTCAATTTT
>CAZUHX010000138.1:0-6109 GCA_964620795.1 uncultured Chitinophagaceae bacterium | reverse complement strand
GGTATCGCGTATTCCGATGGTGGGGGAGAAAACAGCACAGCAGTTGCGGAATATGGGCGTGAGCCGTATTCTGACGCTCAGGCAGGTTCCGGTGCGGATGCTGGAAGGCCTCTTCGGTAAACCGGGCATCACGCTCTGGAAACGCGCACATGCCCTCGACGATAGTCCGGTGGAGCCCTATTCAGAGGCCAGGTCGCTGGGCACCGAACAAACTTTTGAAACCGATACCACCGATGTGCGCTGGCTTCGGGATCTGATTCTGGCCATGACCGAAAAACTGGCTTTTGAATTGCGCAATTCAGCTAAGCTGTGTTCCTGTATTACGCTCAGGCTGCGCTATGCCAATTTCGATACCGTAAGCAAGCAGACCACTCTCCCCTATACCTCTTCTACCCGGAAACTGCGCGAGAAGGTCCTTGATTTATTTGAGCGGCTCTACGACCGCCGTTTGCTGGTTCGCCTGGCGGGAGTAAGACTCAGCGGATTGGTAAGCGGATACTGTCAGTTGGATTTGTTTGAAAATACACAGGAGGAGAGCTCTCTTAATCAGGCCATTGATGCAGTAAAGAGAAAATACGGCAACGGAAAACTGATTCAGGCAAATGGGCTGAATTTGTCGCGGCAGGGCATTGCGGGTTTACCCGAACAGGAAGCCCGTGCGTTGCTCCGAAAAGGAATGCCGCCCTTCGGCCCTTTCGAGATCCGGCAGGATGCTTAGTTCAAATCAGGCCGCATAGAATATAAATTCGGCTCATACGACTGGTAAAAGTAGAAAGTAGAAAGTAGAAAACAATTTTAAATAAATAATTCGTTATTTGTTATTAATCAGGGCGCCTCCCCGCCTTGCGGGGCCGGGTGTTTCGGGGGTTCCGTGGCGGCTGTAGAGGCGCAAAATCTTGCGCCTGTCTTGACGTCATTTTTTTTACGCCCCTACAGCCGCCACCCGGCTGCGCCGGCCCCTTCACCCCCTGGCGCGGCTATCTGCTTCAATAGACGGCACGGGTAATAGTAATTAATAGAAGTTGCTGCCCGAATAAGCTCAGTTGATGATCTGTCCTTAATGACTGATGCGTATCAGTTTTGGCAACTGCCGAATGGAACAGTCCCGCACAAATTTATTCTCCCGGCCGGTAAATGCGCTCGGCATGGCCGAAGGCCCACTCTTTGCTCAGACTTTCTTCCTTGGTCTGCTCATTCACATACAACTGCATCTGGTCAGTATAATGCGGACTGTCGGGATTGTTGCTGGCGCCAAAAGCATTAATGGTGCGGAATACAGGACCGTTTTTGGTGAAGCGGCAGAGAAGAATGAAACTTTCTCCTCCGTTGATTCTGATTTGTCCCTTGCCGAAGTTTTCTCCGTACTTGGCATTCCACATATCGGGCCCGCCGCGGGTGGGAAGATTCACATTGCCCCGCACATGCCGCTGAAAATCACCCAGCGGAACCCTGAGCTTTCCGAAGTCTGCCAGCATAGATTCTCTGGCTTTCTTTAAACCGTACACGAAGTAGTTTATTTTGTCTTGTGTATGTGTTTCAAAATGTTTGCTCATGGAATCATTGATGGCGAAATAGGTTGAATAAATCCATTTGTAAACCAGGGTCGCATTCGAGTCGGCAACATCTCCGCTGCGCTTGGCCGACCAATCGTTCAGTACGCTGATGGCATCGCTGAGCTCCGGATGATCGGAAGGCTTGAGATTAAATACCTCTTCCAGATCAAAGTTTTTGAAAGGTGCAGCCACTTTGCGCGGATAGTGATGGTCGTATTTAAGCCTCATAAAATCGGTCCAGCTGAATTTGCCGGAATGTTGTTCAAGCATTTCATAGATCCTTAAACTGCGATTGGTTTCGAAGCGGGCAAAGCCCATGTTTTTCTGAAAGTCCGACGGTTTGGGATTATCAGACCTTGTACTCATGGAGTATGAAGTATTGTTGACATTGAAGACGATGCCGCTGGGCGGATTGACCACTTGGGGCAAAGAGTCCTCGGGGGCAAATTGGGTCCACAGGGTCTTCATGGTGTTGCCGGGAATGGTGCTGTTCCAGTCGTAGCCTTCGGCACGAATGGGCATGGCGCCATTGCTGATGCACATGATGGTGTCATAGCGGTCGGCATAAGTGATAAACTGGTTGACAATGCCCTGCATGTTCATGGCATTTCTGAATTCGGTATAGTTGCGGGCCTTGTTCATCCGATACCATTGCTCGGGCGATTTGATGGTCATATTGGCCGCAAGACGAATGGCGAAAATGCCTTTCTTGTTCTTGTAGGTCGCACCGTATATGCTCCACCATTTTTTCTTTCCAATGCTGAGTATAAATTTTTTATTGTCCCGATCTTTGGCAAGATTCACGGTCAGTTTGGCCCTGCTCTGCTCCAGTTTGTAGGATTTGCCGTCAACCAGATAATGATTTTTCTTTTCAGGATCCGGCTGCAGCTGATAAATATCGATGGGATCAAAGTAGTTGGTGGTATGGGCCCAGCCGAGGTATTCATTTACACCCTGAAAAATAGAAACTGCACCGTGGAAAGTAGAGCCGTGAATATTGAGACCCTCTTCACTATGCAGATGTGCCTCATACCAGCTCATCGGTCCTTCCAGCGGCTGGTGAGAGTTGATGTCGAGAAAAACAGAACCATCGGCCGTAGCCGAAGAGTTCATGGCCAGCGCATTGGATCCGCGGCGTTCACGGTCGTAGGCAATGGTGGGAACACTTTCTCCTACCACACTTTTAATGGCTCCGTCAACGCCGGTCATCAGTGCCATCGAAAGCATATAGCCTGCAATAAAGTCGGTGGGCCGGATGGGTAAGAGGGATTTGAATCGCAGTTTCTCGGGATGGTTGCGCAGGTAGTCATTTCCGGCGGCTGCGGCTGCATCAAGTAGTTTTCTGAATTCAGGGCTCAGGTCTTTCTCATACCGTTCGCGTATGATGTCGGGTACTCCCAGCAACTGAACTGCATAATCAATTTTTGCACCCTCAATGCCCATGAGAAGCCCCAGTTTTCCGCGGGCCAGAAGCATTCCCCATTGTACGGTTTTAAAGTCGTCTTCGCAGGCAGAATAAACGAGCCCGTAGGCGCAGTCGGCATCGGTTTTTCCGAAGATGTGCGGAACACCAAAACTGTCGCGCACAATGGTGACCTGATAGTTGGGATTAACGGCAGCTTTGTTATTGCCGGCCATCAGAAGGCCGGAGCATAGCAAAAGGCAAACAGCAAGAATTTGTTTCATGATATTTATTGAACTGTTTAAAGATCAATATAATCATGAAACATATGTTTGTCAATTGTCAAGTAATTGATGCTTTTACCGAAATGCCAATCCGGCCGCAAGCTGGATTCCCGCCAATTTTAATTTAACAGGAACACATTGATGAATCTGTTACGATCAGCCTAAATCAGAAACCAGGGCACCAGATCCACCTCAATAACTTTTCCCGATTTGGTTTCTCCTTTCAGATACACCAATCCGAATTTGTGATTGGCACGGAAAGTAATCTTGCTGAATACCGGATCGGCAGCCGGCGGACTGACCTCTACCTTACTGGTTTTGATATACATAAATCCCATAGGCCAGTCGTCGAGCCCGGTTTTTTCAGTTACGGTGGCCACGATTTCTTCACCATTGTCGCGCTTAACTGAGTATCTGGTTCCGGCAGCATCATTGTACTTGAAAGTCCATGGCTTGCCATCTACAAAGTAATTCTGCATGCCTTCTGAGGTGATTTTCAGCTTGAATTTTACCGTAATCCGGCCTTGAAGGTCTGTTCCAATGGTAACATCCTTTGGATTATAATAAATCACCAGTTGTGGTAAAATCTGCACCACCATATCCACAATAGAATCAGGGATGGTGCTGATGTCTATGGCTGCCTCATAGCTCACCATTCCATTGTCGTTTCCCACCACTTTGATTTTTGTATTCAGTGTAGTAGAACCCGAACTGAGATAAACATCTGTTTCCGATCCGAGAGCGGTGAGATCAATACTGGTTTCTCCTCCCAAAACATTGGGATCTGTTGTTTCCTTTTTGCAGGAGCTGATGCCGGTGATTATCAACACCAAAGCGCATAGTAAAAGTTTTTGTGCAGATGGTTTCATAAGGAGCTTGTTTATTTCTGCAAATGAAATATCTTCTATGTGTTGGAATGCTGATCCAAAACAGCTCAGCCATTGAGTTTACTCAGTAAAGCCTTAAAAGAATAAGTCAAAAAAAAACATATCATTTAAACCCAATTCAATTTCATTGATCTAAAGACTACATTGCGCAATATCTCATGAAAAAAATATACTCTTCCCTATTCAAGCTTATTGCTTTTACATGTGTTCTAAATGCTCAGTCGTTTGATCCTTATTTGGCAAATGAACTGCAAAGCAAAATTGACAGTATCAGATCTGTATATAATCTGAAAGGTATTTCGGCAGCTGTTTATGTGCCTGATCAGGGGGTATGGCAAGGTGTGACAGGAGAGTCACATACCGGAGTACCTATCACAGCTGAAACCGGCTTTGGTATCGCCAGCAATACCAAATTATTTACAGCAGTACTTATATTAAAATTGGCGGAGAGTGGCTTGCTCTCTCTGGATGATTCTTTGCACCGGTTTCTGCCGGGCTTCAACCATGTAGATTCCTCCATAACCATACGGCAGTTATTAAATCACACCAGCGGACTAAGCGATGTAAATATTGCAGGATACCCTGATTCTATGCTCGCAGATCCCAATCGTATATTTTATCCGGAAGAAATAGTTTCGTGGGTTCGCCCGCCCCTGAGCGCCCCCGGAGCAGGCTGGTATTACTGCAATACCAATTATCTGCTTGCAGGACTGATTGCAGAGTATGCAGGCGGACAGAGATTTCATCAATTGCTGAGGGATAGTATTTTAACTCCGCTTGAATTAGATAGCACCTATCTGGATGTCTATGAAAGCACGGGGCTCATATCTGCGCATCCCTGGCAAGGTGGAATGGATTTCCAATCAACTCCGCGGACATCCATCAACAGTGCTGCCTGGTCTGCAGGCGGTATGTATTCAACCAGCGGCGAAATGATTCAATGGTATAGGGCACTCATGAATGCAGAGGTAATCAACAGGGCTTCACTTGGTGAAATGACAAATTTTGTGGGCTCAGGGAATTATGGCATGGGCATCAGTGAGGCAGTAATTCTTGGCCGGAATATATGGCAGCACGGCGGCACTATCTGGGGTGGTTATAATTCCTCTATGATGTATGATCCCTCCAGTGGGACAATCATTTGTGTTCTCATTAACCAGTTGCCGGCTCAGGCTTACCAGCTTGCCATTCAATTGTTGTCAACCGTGATCAACAATCCTGTTGGTCATATTGATGCCGCCATTCCGGGGTCTCCGGTAAGGATTTATCCCAATCCTACGGAAGGGCCTGTTTGTGTTGAAATTCCGGGTCAAGTCATTCAAAGCATTAAGATATATGACATTCAGGCACAGCTGATAGCTGAAACAACCCAAAGTCATATGAATGTTTCAAAATTACCCGGTGGAACATTTTTTATAAGGGTTCAAACCAATGAAGGCTCATATGGTCAAAAATTAATTAAACAATAATAAATTTTAGGAATATATATTGTTGTTTAAACTTTTGTTATAAGTGCCACTGTATTGCCGGATACATTGACTTCGGGATGGTTAATAATCAACTTACCAGAAAGAACATGACTTAACATTTTGAATTTTTACCAACAGGAAGTTCATAGTAATCAATTCACGGGTCTGAGTGGCTCCGGCAGTGATCGCTTCAGTGGTATATCCTGTTCTGTTCTAGTTGAAATTACTCCTTTATTTTCCCCAGATTCTGCCTGTCTGCTGCAGATACGGGATTGATTCGGGCTACCTCGCCATTGGGGAACTGAACTTTGTAGTCGGTCCATCCGGGAGTTCCTGCCCGGCTGTCGGGTCTGTAGTAATCGGTGGAAATGATTTGTGCTCCGCTGGCAAAAGCCGCATCACGTCCGCTGTAGTTTCCGGTGCGGGCTTCATCTGTTCCTGCATCCGCACGGGTGCGCACCATGAAGCCCTGTGCGACCAGATTTGGGATGTCGGATGCATTGGGGTTATTGCG
>CAZUHX010000137.1:0-6126 GCA_964620795.1 uncultured Chitinophagaceae bacterium | reverse complement strand
AAATACTTCCGCTCCAAAATGAGCGGTAAGCCCATGCGCGATAGAAAAGTCTCTCTTTACACTTTCCTTGGCGCAGGTATCAATGCCGCTAAATCTGAAGTTTACAAAAGACAAACCGGAGAAGTAGATACCAGCTTCCTTTTCCAGCGCGATTACACCTACAACTTTGTTGTTCCCGTAGGACTCGGCCTCAAGTTTAAAGCAAGTAAAAGCATTGATGTGGGACTGGAAGCCTCTTACAATTTTACCTTTACCGACGAACTCGACGGCTTCCGTTTCGACCACCCGAACAAAAGAAAGGATGACTTCTTTTCCTACATGGGCGTTACAGTGAGCTACAAAATCGGCACTAAAAAATACGACAAAGAACACACCGAATGGCGCAATCCAACTGAAATTCTGTTCGGAGAAATTGCGAGGCTTGACAAGAAAGTAGATAAGCTCTACAAAGATGAGGATGGAGATGGCGTGAGTGATGTTTTTGACAAAGAACCCAATACAGCCGAAGGCATGAAAGTATATGGCGACGGCAGCTCTGTTGACAACGACGGCGACGGCATTCCCGACAAGGCCGACCTGGAACCATTCAGCGACAAAGACGCCAAAGTAGATGAATTTGGTCGTTCAGTTGACGGCGATAACGATGGCGTACCCGATCACCGCGATCTGGAACCCAATACCCCTAAAGGCAATCTCACCAACTTTCAGGGAATCACGATTGGCAAACCTGCCGAAACAGACAGCAGCACAGGTTCCGGAGCACCGTATCTGCCTTCGGTCTTCTTTGCATTCGACCAATCTGAAATCCAAAAGATATACCATTACGACCTTCAGCAGGTGGCTCGGGTGATCCGCGAAAATGCAGGAATCAGATTGAGAGTAATAGGTTACTGCGACGAAAAAGGTAACGACCCCTACAATGATGATCTCGGCATGCGCAGAGCCAAAGAAGTGATCTCCTATCTGAGCAGAAGTTACAACTTTCCCGAAGGGATGTTTGTGCCGGAATCACGGGGTAAACGCAGCCAGGAAAAAACCAAAGACTATATCAACCGCAGGGTTGACTTTGAAATCATCCGTTGATTTAAAGGTTGAATTTCTGTTGAAAAGTTCTCCGAATCAGACGGGATTTTCAGCCTAAATTCGTCCTCGAAATGCAGTTGTTTCAACATCTTCAGGCCTTAATCACAGAAACCGACTGTGCAGTGATTCCCGGTTTCGGTGCTTTTTTGGCATCCTACGCCCCGGCCGAAATACTGCGTCAGGAAAATAAAATCTTTCCTCCGGCCAAAAAATTGGCTTTCAACAGGCAGCTCCAAAACAGTGACGGATCTCTGGCACTTCTCCTCAGCAGGCAGGAAAACATCCCTTATCAGGAAGCAGTTCGCCTGCTTGAATCCTGGGGCAGGCACTGCGACCAGCTCCTGCTTAGTCAGGGTAGCCTGGAATTTCCAGAAATCGGCACAGTTCATTACGACCACTCAAAGGAGTCTTTCCGCTTCGAAAAGTCTGATACTCAGCAGCTGCTTCCCTCCTCTTTTCTCCTCCCGGTACTCGAAATATACCCTGTAGAAAAACCTGCTTCCGGTTTGCGCAGACTCGATAAAACAAAGAGCTCCAGGCCTGTTATCCGACCTAAAGTCAAATTCAGAAGCCGAATTATCAGACAGCAAAAAGTACTAATGGCCTTCCTGTTTGTGATTATGCTTTCCATCTTCAGTTTCATGGGGCTAAAACAATGGAATGTTCAGGAAGCAGGACTAACAGCTCTGTTCGACAGCCTCAATCATCCGGCCCTGAGCAGTCAGGAAAACAAAGCACCTAATCTTCCGGTACGCAGACCAAACGCCAAGAGCAAAGAATCGGCCGAAAGTCCTGCGGTATCAGCTCCTGCTATTTCAGTCAATCCAGAAGCCGCAAACACTCTAGGACAGAATACCATATCTCCTGTTTCAGATAAAGAATCCCCCTCATTTGCACACACCTCAGGATACTTTGTAGTGGTTGGTGCTTTTGCAGTTCAAGAAAATGCCCTCAAGCTGAGCAAGAAACTTCAAGATGAGTTTCCTGACCGATCGGTTTTGAGCCGTAAAAACAACAGAAAGCTCGAAGTAGTGAGCATTTACGGAGGGGCTACACAAAGCGAAGCTGAGGCTTTTCTTCACGAACGTGCCTCCGGATTCCCCGGTGCCTGGATCAGCAAATACAATTGAGTTTCAGGCCCTGATCCGATCTGCCTCCAAATACTGATTCCGGTCTGAAGCCGAGCGGGATACCAATTCTGCCACAAATCCGGTGAGGAACAATTGTACGCCTATAATCACACTGAGAAGTCCGAAGTAAAACACAGGGCGCTCAGTCATTCGGTAAGCAGAAAGAAAAAACTTGGCGTAGGTCAGGTACATCAGGATACAAAAACCAGAGAAAAAGCTCAGCACTCCCAGGCCTCCGAAAAGATGCATGGGCCGCTTGGAAAAACGGGTCATAAAAGTAACCGACAATAAATCAAGAAATCCATAAAGGAAGCGCTCCATTCCAAACTTGGTGTATCCATACTTCCTGGCCTGATGCTGAACAACTTTCTCTCCAATCTTTCCAAATCCTGCCTGCTTGGCCAAAACCGGAATGTAACGATGCATTTCACCATAAACCTCTACCGACTTCACTACCTGAAGACGATAGGCCTTCAGCCCACAGTTAAAATCGTGAAGATAAATCCCCGTCATGGCCCGGGTAGCTGCATTGTATAACTTTGTAGGTATGGTCTTCGATAGGGGATCAAATCGCTTCTTCTTCCAGCCTGAGACCAGATCAAAACCCTCCCCCATCACCATTTGATACAAACCCGGAATTTCATCGGGACTATCCTGCAAATCAGCATCCATGGTAATAACAACCTCTCCTTTTGCCACCTGAAAACCCGTATGAAGAGCAGCTGATTTTCCGTAGTTGCGCATGAACCGAACAGCTCTGACCCCTGCAAACTTCTCACTCAAAGACTCAATAACCGCCCATGACTTGTCTCTGCTTCCATCGTCAATCAACACCACTTCATAGGTAAGAGAATGCTCAGTGCAAACCCGGTCTATCCAGGCCAGCAATTCGGGAAGCGATTCTTCTTCATTGAAAAGAGGAACCACTAAACTTACATTGGGTTTCATTTCAGATTGACGCTGCATCCTGATTCTTTCTCCTGATAAACAAAGCAATTAACAAAGACATAAGCGCACCAATCACTAAAGATGAGAAATATCTAATGGCCTGCGACTTCAATGTGGGATTCATGTCCTGCTCTTCCAGCTGTGCAAGCTGCTCATCAATCTGATCCTCAGGAGCATTAAACTTCTCCATCATCTCCCGGGTGTTTTCTATCGCCTGCTCCTTGATCACGTCCACCAATTGCGGATCAATTACAGCATACAACAGATAACCGAAGGTATCAAACATCACCGTTGCAATCACCGAAATCAGCATCACCGCCACAAAAGCCTGCTTCAGATCAATTTCGCCTCCCATCTCCTTTCTGAATGTGATTCCACCGAAAATCATCAAAAAAATCAAAGGAAGATAAAAAGCTATACTCCACATGGAGGCCAGACTTCCCGGCGAAATCATATACAGCAAAACCATGAGCGCTATCATGATCATTCCGGCCATCAATCCGTATCGCACTGAAATTGAATTCATAAGTTAATCATTGATATGAAAATAATTCTCTCTGAAAACTCCCATAACCTTTCCCCTGAGTTCTCGCCCGAAAACAGGCGAATTACAAGACAATGAACGATTGGTTCGTGCGTTGAATTCCCATGAGGATTCCGGACAAAAAATTGTATAGTCAGCTGATTCTCCTACCGCAAAATCAGGAACTTCCAAGCCCAGAATCTTTCTCGGATTGACCGACAACCATAGTGGAAACAATTCGTGACGGGCCATCAGTTCAGGAACGGAGCAAAGCAAAGAATAAACAGTCTGCAACGAAATCGATCCAAATCCGGCCTTGTCAAACTCACAGGCTTTAAGATCATCTTCCATCGGGCTGTGCTGCGAACTTACCGCATGAATCTTACCGGCAATCAAAGCTTCAATCAGCCCCTTTCTTTTGGCTGCCGGGCGCAAGGGCGGCGCAAACTTAAAGGCCGTTTCAAAAGGCACTGCATGTTTGTCTTCAAAACAAAGATGAAACACGGAAACGGAAGCACTCAACTGTTCCATACTCTGCCCGGCTGCTCCAACCAAATCAGCCGCCTCCGGCAAACTCAAATTGAAAAGATGCAGCTTGCCACCTGTATATCGCTGCAAGCGAATATCGCGCTCGGTTTGAATCAACTCTGCCGCTTCCGGCCAGCCGCTCAAACCCCATTTGGTGCTCAGCGGCCCCTCATGCAGCTGCGCATTCCTGCTCAGCCCGGGCTCCTGCGGAAAATCAGCAACCAGTCCGCCAAAGGCACTGGTATATCGAAGAGCACGCTCCAACAATTCAATTTTTCCCAACGGACAAACGCCATCAGTAAACATCACTGCTCCTGCTGCCCCCATATCCTGCAGCTCAGCCATCTCTTTACCCTCCAGACCCATACTCAAAGCAGCGGCAGGCAAGAGACGCACCGTATGACCGGCACCGCGTTCCAGCAAATAGCGCACTGAAGAACTTCGATCAGCGGGCGGATGGGCCTGAGGCATAACACAGACATGCGTATAACCTCCTGCTGCAGCAGTATCCAGACCTGAAACCACCGTCTCACGAGCTTCAAAACCGGGATCGCCAAACTCTGCCTGTAAGTCAAGCCAACCGGGAGAAATACACAAAGCCGGAATATTAATTTCTTTTCCCTCCAAAGACAAAGGCTGCTCGCTCACATGGCTCAAACGGCCATCGCAAATACCAATATCCCTGATCTGATTGTGCAGAGGACTGCCGGGCTTAAGTATCCGTACATTACGGATGATCCAATTCATTCACGCAGAATTACCGGAAGCCAAAGATATCAAAAACCCTCAATGCATATAGCCTTCCCGCAAACAATGCAAGGTTTATGAGAATTTATTCAATTGGGCGTGTCCGTCCGCAGCCCCTAGAAGACAAACAATAAAATGTAGATATGCTGCGGCCGGTCGCGTCGTACGGGGCTTCGCTCCGCTTCGGCCGGCTGCGCCGGCGCCCTGCGGGCCCCCTCCCACCGCTCACGCGGCCCTTTACCCGCCATTTATCCTCTTGCTTACTGAAAGGTAAACACAGCCTCAGGCCGGCATCAATCTGATCACCGCAGTTTCGGCAACAAGCATCAATACCGCAAACAACAGCAGATATTTCCAATAAGCAATCGAAGCCGGAATGCTCAATACATCTGCCCTGCTCATATCTTCCATCTCAAGCAACTCTCCCGCCATATTCAGCTCTTCTTCACTAAAGTAATCTTGCTCAGATTCTGCGGCAGGCACATTTATTGCCACCCGCAAAGAGTCCTGCAGCCCGTTAAGACTATAAAAACCGGGGGGCAAAGACAATTCCTCCAGTGAAACTACTGTTTGATTTCCCCTCAGCATAATCGCGGGAATCCACTCAGCTCCTTGTCCCTTCAAACGATAAGGCGCGTCGTCCTTACCTCCGGGCACATAAGATACAGGAATGACCTTGCCGCCGGAAGCCACAGCTGAAGAAGGCCCGCTGAATGCAAGCTTGAACATTAAGGGAGCAAACAGCACATGCCTGCTCAAGCCCCCGTCATCAGTTCCCAAACCGGTTGAGAAAATCCAAAAATCAGACATCGGCATGCGCAGACGAATGAGCAGGGGATCGCCATTTTCAAGCCTGAGCACCACCTCGGCCCTCGCGGGATCGTTTATACTCAGTCTGAGATGCCTTTCAATGACCGGCATTTCCAACTCATCGGAAACACGCCTCAATACATCTGCAAAAAAAGGCTGCTTCCAGTCGGCAGCATTGCAGCTCAGACTGGCATTTTCCGCCACGGAAGCAGCAATCGGGATGCGATCGGGCCAGGCAGGAGGCGCCGCGGCAGGATCACAAAACAGAATTACATTACAACCATTGTCAGCAGCCTGAAACAATGCCAAAGACAAATCCTTCAACCGAGGATGTAGAAGTTTTTCGGGATATATTAC
>CAZUHX010000136.1:2683-6130 GCA_964620795.1 uncultured Chitinophagaceae bacterium | reverse complement strand
AGGCGTTGCAATGATGGGCATGGAAGCCGGAAAGCTTAAATGCTCGGCGGCTGTCCACTGCATATATGGCGGCAAGTGCAGTCCTCCTGCCTCCAGGGCTCTGTTGGTACCGGCAATTGAAGCATGAAGCAGACATTCACCCAGGCGGGGATACAGGCCATGCATGATGCGCTGGGCTTTCCCGAGGCTGTATGCCAGAAAGACGGAGCGCCGGCCTTCCTGCACGTGTTTCAGATGCCAGCGGCTCATATCCTCAAAAATGGTTTCCTGGCTTTTCCAGCGATAGACGGGCAGCCCGAAAGTACACTCGCTGATCAGGGTATGACACTTTTGTGCTTCGAAGGGGGTTGAGAGTCCGTCGGCTTCGGTTTTAAAATCCCCTGTGACTACCCAGGTTTCACCTTTAAAAGACACTTTGATCTGGGCCGAGCCCGGAATGTGGCCTGCGGGATGAAGGGAGACCTTCACTCCTCTGATGGACAGCATCTGGCCGTATTCTGCGGTTTCGATGGGTGAAGGCGTGGAGAGTCGATGGCGAAGAACGGGAGCCGTGAGCGGATGACAGAGATAAGCGTCCATGCCTCTGCGGGCGTGGTCGGAATGGGCATGGGTAATGATGGCCTTTGTCACCGGCCGCCAGGGATCGATATAAAAATCCCCTTCAGGGCAGTAGATTCCTTCCGGACGGAAAATAAGCAAGGACATGAGTACACATTACAACAAAGCGGAAGCTAAGGAGTTCGGGACATTTTGTTTTCAAAGTTTCCGGACTGTAGAATGAAAGCTTGATCTTAGGCGGGTTTGGTAGGAGTTCGGGGAAGGTATTATTGGCTGTATTTTTGTTATATTCAATCTGCCAAAAGCAAATAAAAATGGAAGCCATTAGAATCAGTGTCAACAAACAAATGGATGGTTATACTTTCAGTATTGCACCTTCTGTAAGGCATCTGATAAAGAGTTGGTTCCCTAACGCTCATCCGGCCAATAATATTTTTGTTTCCTATGATATCAAAAGCGATTTTGAACTCTATTACGGAAAACTGGAGAGCATCATCTATCCTGCTCTGCTGGGTGTAGACAATCAAAGCGAGCTCAAAGAGAAAGTTGATGAAATTCAGTTTATTGATACACAAACCGGAAAAGTTCTGCATGCACACAAAGTGGCCGCATGAAGAAAAACTATCATCTATACTTAGGCAAGGCAGGACATCTGTCTGCTATGTCAGAATTTCTGACTCGAGGCTGGAATGTAGCTATTCCTGAGGTTGACATTGGCGACGACATTTTTGTTGTTCAAGATGAAAACGGAACTTTAAGAAGAGTTCAGGTTAAAACATCAACATCAACCTTAAGACAAAACAGTTTCAGCGGTCAGTTTAAAATTCCGTTGGCTCAACTGAGAAATATTACAAATGTTCCTGTTCATTATGTATTTATGGTTAGAAATAATGACCAATGGACAAAACCGATTGTGATTCGGCAGGATTATTTACTTGACCATTTTCAGAATGATCAAATAGGATCACAGAGTGAGGGTAATCTCATATTGTATTTTTCATATACGGCTGCAAAAGTAGAGTGCTCCGGGCTTGATTTAAGTAAATATGTATCCGACTTTACAGATTTCCCTCTGCTTGAAGAATAGAAGAAACAGGGCCGTTTGCAGGCTCTCATATCGTCCACGAGTTCGAGAAGCCTTTTATTTTTGAAGAATGAAGCCAAAACTACTGATCACGGGAGCTTCCGGATTTTTGGGATATCATCTGCTATCAATGGCAGGCAGAGAATACGAATGCATTGCTTTGGGGCATAAGAGAGGTGTAGCAAAAAGTGGTATAAAGGTATTGCAGGCAGATTTGTGCCATTACAGGGACAGCGGTAATCTGATTGAAGAACTGCAGCCCGATCTGCTGATCCATGCCGCAGCCATGGCCGATACCGGGCAATGCGAGAAAAATCCTGAGGCTGCCCATGCCCTGAATGTAGAGGCCACCGTCAATCTGGGAGGAATATGTGCTGACCTGAGGATACCGATGGTCTTTACTTCCACCGATTTGGTATTTGACGGACTTAAGGGAAATTACAGAGAGACAGATGCGGTTAATCCCTTGAACAGGTACGGAGAGCAAAAGGCCATGGCTGAAGAAAAGTTACTGCGGGTTTATCCCGAAGCTTTGGTATGCCGGCTAAGCATGATGTTTGGCGAAAGGGCAGCCGGAGAGCATAACTATCTTCAGCAACTTCTGAGGCAGCTGGAGCAGGGTATTCGTCCGAAGTTGTTTATTGACGAATTCAGAAGTATTTGCGGAGCACATGAGGCCGCCCGCGGACTGCTTCACTTTGCCGGAAAAAGAAGCGGAATACTGCATCTGGCAGGCCCTGAAAGGCTTTCTCGCTACGAATTCGGAATCCGGGTGGCCCAAGCTTACGGCTTTGATGAAAACGCTCTTGATGCCTGTTCTTCTGATGAAGTTCAAACCGCTGCAAGGCGGCCCAAAGATGTAAGTATGGATGTTTCTCAGGCGGCGGCAGGGGGATTCGAGGCGCAAAAGGTGGAAGACATTTTAAAAGAATTACGGAAGTCATGAATTATAAATTTGTATTAATCGTATTATTATTTTTTATCTACAATAGTCTGCCCGCTCAGGAAGAAAAGTTTTGTTTCGGAGGAAGGCTTATCTTTTACAATACCGAAAGGCTGTTTGATCTGAAAGACGATGCCGGACCGGCAGACCGTGATTTTCTGAAAGGAGGAAAGTTGAATTGGGACGAAGAAAAATACAGTGAGAAGATCGCACATATTGGAAAGGTGCTGGCTGCCGTGGCAGATACGGCCAATCCCCTGCTCATCGGTCTGTCGGAAATAGAAAACCGCAAGGTTCTTGAAGATTTAGTGGCATGCCCTGCACTGAAACCTTATGGATTCAAATACATTCATCAGGAGCCTGCGGGAAGCAGCGGAACCGAACCGGCACTGCTATACCGGCCCGATTGTTTTGTACCTGAGTATGATCTTCGGCTGAAGCAGGAAAAGGATAAATATGCCGGGAAAGAGACTGGAGGGATCTTGTATGTCAAAGGTTTTTTTAATGAGGAAATTGCCGTGTATGTTTTTGTAAATCAATGGCCGGAGGGAGCCGGATCGAAGTCTGTTGCCGGCAGAAAAAAGCTGGCAGCATTGCTTCAATCTAAGTTGAGGGATATCCGCACGGGAAGTCCTTATGCGCGCATGATAGTGATGGGTGATTTCAATGAAAATCCCGATGCAGGCTTGCTGAAAGACAGTCTGCAACTCAGCATGGATGCTACGGATACTAAAGCAGCATTGGTTTCAGTGATGCCGGCCGGTCCTAATGAGATAATCTACAGCGGGAAGGAAAACGGCAGGCCTGTATTGTATGATCAGATCATGATGAGCGGAAATTTACTTGAGCCTCAATACAAGTG
>CAZUHX010000136.1:0-2673 GCA_964620795.1 uncultured Chitinophagaceae bacterium | reverse complement strand
GCTGAAGAACGGAAAGCTTGGTATTTTTACGGCCCCCTGGCTTATGGATTCCAATGGCTTGCCATTCCGCACATTTGAGGGCAGGAAATACAGGAACGGATATTCCGACAGGCTACCGGTCTGGGCTGATTTATTCTTCAGGCCGTGAATCCAATTGCACAGCCAAAATCCGGGCTTAATTATTCCAATAAGAAATCAGCCAATTACACATACTTATGATTTCATCTCCATGGAGATATACCTTGATTGCCATTTGCTTTGGGCTGGCTGTCTACTGTTTCATGATCAAGCTGCCGGTTCCTTTCAGAAAAATAGACAAAGAATGTCATGCCTTATTTTTCTTTTCAGCTGCGGCATTTCTGAATGTTTTACTCCAAATCAGAAAGCCCGGACAGCACTTCCTGGTTTTTTGCATTTTGTTTCTGTTTGGTGTACTCATCGAATTCAGTCAGGACTATTCCAATCAATTTTTCAGAAAGAGGATTCACGGAAATTTTGATCCCCTGGATTTAAAGTACAATACCACAGGCGCAAGCCTGTTCTCAGTTCTTTGGTGTGGCTGGTATGTAATGCAGTTGTTCGGCAAGTCGAAGCAGAATAGCCCATCGAAATAAAAGACGGGCTTTACTTAGATTTAGCGAATGAAATACAGATACCTCCTACTCCTCTTATTATGGGTTATATTTTGTTCCTCCGGCACGCGCAATCCCGATCAAATTGAACATGCCGAGTGTTTGATGTCTTTCATTGACAGTGAATTTCCGGCTGAGTTTATCAAACCGGTGAGTTTCAATCAATGTAAAGAAAAATGGAAGTGGAGCCAAAAGGGGAAATGGACTTATTGCAAGGAGGAAGGGTTTTATTACCAGCTTAAATTCAATAAAGAAAATCTATATGTGATTAATATGTTGTACAATTCTCCGGGAAGCGGGGTCTTCAGCCGGCTTATACTTTTGGAAAAGAGTGAAACGGAATTTCGGCTGCTGGAGGGGATTGCCGGAGGCGATAGATGTCAGCGCGGTTTAAAAATTGAGGAGGTTGATTTCAAAGATGGACTGCTCCATTATGCCGAGCTTATTACACCCAACCGCCTGATGAGTTGGAACGACACCACCGAATCTTCTATGGAATATGCCGATTGCATGGTGTGCTGCTGCGGATCCGCTCGTTATACTTATGATCCGCTGACAAGGAAAAAAGTTTTTCTGGGAATTGATCTGGAGGCTGAAAAACTGGAAGATGATGATCCTTTTTCAAAAACATACAACCGTTATCTTGAAAAGGGAAAGACCTTTTTAGGAAAGGATGACTTAACTGATTTCATCAGGGAAGTAAGAGCTAAGTAGCTTGGGGGCTCCCGCTGCAGATTTTCTTGTATGCTGCTTCTGTGAATGAAGTTTTGTTTGCGCCGGAAGGGAGCAAGAGTTCTGAGCTAAGAGCGTAATTCGTAATTGATTGAAAAAGTTACGGGACTGAGTTCCGCTCCGGATTGATTTAAATGCTTAACCACAAAGAACATCAAGGATGCACAGAGAACACAAAGAATTTGAGGCGGTTAGATTCATTTTGATTGAGCAGAATGTCTTTACAAACGGATGCTGGTCATAGAAAAAAAAATAGCAGGCCTTTCGGCCTGCCACTTGAAGATAACGGTAGGGGGACTTTACCGCTATCAATAGATCCGGAGTTTCCGGAGATGTTTTTCTGAACCACTTTCGATGACAACAAAATACAAGCCTGAGTTCAGGTTTGACCCGTCAATCTCGATTTGATCAGTTACTTTAGAGATATTCTGCACCAATACTGTTCTGCCAAGTGCATCTTTAACTTCGACGTTCAGATCATTTGCTCCCTTCCTGATTACGGGAATGCTCACTCTTCCTTCTGAAGGATTGGGATAAGCCTCGCCAATCATCAGTTCACTCTGACCTGTGATAGCAGAAACGGTGCGGGAATAAGACCACTGTCCATCTAAATCTATTTGCTTCAGGCGGTAGTAATACATTTGACCCGGAACTACATTCTCATCATTAAACTGATATTGACGAAGCTGTGAACTTGTACCGTTGCCATTGACCCATCCCAGTGTTTCAAAACGGTCACCGTCTGTACTTCTTTCAATTTGCCATCCGCGGTTATTCAACTCCGTTTGTGTAGCCCAGTCAAGTACTATAGAAGATGATTTAGAAGCAGCATTGAAATACAGCATGGTAACAGGCAATGCTCCACCGCCACCTGTGAAACCAAAACCACCGCCACCACCGGAGAAGGATGTAATACCATTGAACTGAACATAATGAACTCCGTTTTCCATTCCGTAAGCGTAAGGAATCAACTCAATGTTCTGGAAGGCAGAAAAGTCATTTCCTCTGATTCGTTGAGGATCAAATTGCGTGCGAACAGTTTTAAACCACTTCCATGGAGAGGGTGTAGTGTTGGAGAACATAGCCTGCACAGAATCCCTCTTATTTCTTGCAGTGATACTATCGGCCGGATCGTAATAAAAGCGAATATCTACGGGAGTGGGGAATGAATCGTTGCCTGAGAATACATCTACATTCCAGTAACGACGCATTAGGAAAGATCCATGAACTGCAGTATCGGTAGCCACAAGACTGGTGATGGCTGTATCAGGCGCACTCTTTGGCTGATCTACAACGGTGATGAGCGTGC
>CAZUHX010000135.1:0-6169 GCA_964620795.1 uncultured Chitinophagaceae bacterium | reverse complement strand
ACCGGTTCCCAGCTTGGTTAAACCTACGCTGCCTGAGCCGTTTTGGAAACTTCCTGAGAAAGTGGTACTGCTGTTAAGACCACCACAGCTCAGCACTGAAGTGCCTGCAGCTGCAGAAGTAACGGTGCCGGCTCCGGTAATAGAACCTACCGTTTCACTGTTTCCGTTCAAATCAAGAGTTCCGGTAACAGTGGTTACACTTCCGTTGGGAAGCACCTCTGAGACTCCGAGCGCAAGCGTACCTGCACTGATGATTGTAGTACCCGAATATGTGTTTGCACCGGAAAGTGTCAGAACCCCTGTTCCTGCCTTGGTAAAATTGAGCACCGTAGCACTTCCATTCTGAATGATACCGGAGAAGGTAGTCGAGCTATTGTTACTGCCCGCATTGAACGTAATTGTACCGGCGGCAGAACTGCTTACAGTTCCCGCACCCGCCACAGAACCTACTGTTTCAGAAAAACCGTTGAGGTTGAAAGTGGTACCTGAGGCCAAGACCAGAGCGCTGCTGTTGCTGATGCGCTCTGCGGCACTGATCTGAAGTGTGCCAGCTGAAACTGTAGTTGATCCCGTGTAGGTATTGGCTCCAGAAAAGGTCAAAGTTCCTGCAGCCTGCTTGGTTACAGAACCCGAACCAGAAATTACACCTGAATATGTGTATGCATTTGAACGATCAATGATCAGAGCGGCATTATTGGTGATATTGCCCGCCACTGAGCCCGTTGTTCCTCCTGCTCCAAGCGAAAGTGTTCCGGCGCTGATTGTGGTTGCACCAGTGTAAGTGTTTGCCCCGTCAAAAGTTAAAGTGCCGGCGCCAAGCTTGGTCACAGCTCCTGTTCCTGAAATGACCCCTGAATAAGTGTAAGCATCTGAACGATCAAACCTAAGCGTTGCCGCCGTATTTGACACGTTAGCTGCAATAGAACCAATGGTGCTTCCGGCACCAACGGAAAGAATTCCTCCGCTAATGGTAATAGTCCCGGTGTTTGTATTGGCACCGGTAAGTGTTAATGTGCCCGTGCTTTGCTTGGTAAGACCAACTGTACCGCTTCCATCCTGGATTACACCGGAAAAAGTAGTTGAAGCAGTTCCGGCATGAACGATGGTACAAGCTCCGGCAGAACTGCTGCTTATGGTACCGGCACCTGCAATAGATGCCACAGTTTCCGTTAATCCATTGAGATCAAAGGCAGCTCCGCTGTTTACTGTAAGGGCACTGCTGTTGCCGATACGCTCAGCAGCTACCCCGATCTGAAGCGTACCAGCTGAAACTGTAGTAGCCCCTGTGTAGGTATTTGCTCCTGTCAGGGTCAGTGTTCCTGATCCTTGTTTATTCAAAGAACCCGTTCCGGAGATGATTCCTGAATATGTGAGTGCGTTGGAACGGTTGATGATCAGGCTGGCGTTGTTGGTAATATTCCCGGCCACTGAACCGGCAGTTCCTCCGTCGCCCAAAGAAATCACACCTGCACTGATGGTAGTGGCACCGGTGTAGGTGTTAGCACCGGTAAGGGTCAAGGTTCCCGTTCCCGTTTTTGTTAGAGCCACAGAGGTGGCAGAGCCGTTTTGAATGATGCCGGAAAAAGTTGTTGAAGCATTGCTGCCACCTGATGAAAGTGTCAGTGTGCCGGTTACTGTACTGCTGATGGTTCCGGAACCTTCAATGGACGCGACTGTCTCACTAAAGCCGTTGAGATTAAATGTTGCTCCGCTGCTAACTGATAAAGCACTGCTGTTGCTGATGCGCTCTCCTGCAACTCCAATCTGAAGTGTGCCTTCGGAAACAGTTGTTGCTCCGGTGTAGGTGTTTGCCCCTGAGAGGGTAAGCGCTCCAGAACCTAGTTTGGTTAGTCTGGCTCCTGTTCCGCTAAACACACCGGAATAGGTTGTGCTATTGTTGTTGCTTCCCACGGTAAGCAAGGGTGTTCCGGTTGTTGTTCCTATGGCTCCTGCCCCAGTCAGGGATCCGGCCGAGAGGTTGAAACCTGCAAGGGCAATGGTACCGGCGTTCGTAAGGGTTCCGGTGCCAAGATCTACTGAAGCTGTAAGAGTAATGGTGCGACCGGAGGTGATGTTCACATTGTCTCCGCTTCCCGGAACTCCGGAAGGAGTCCAGCTTGCAGGATTAGACCACTGTCCCGATGCTGCTGAGGTATAATCTACCGCATAAAGGGGCATTGCAAGCACTGTGAACGCAATTAGGATCAGATTGCTTAGGCGCGTTAAAGTGTTTGGGAGTAAAAATTTGTTCATTTGAAAAGTTGTTAATTGAGACGAAATATAGAAAGTTTAAGCAAAAAGCACTGAGTTTTATGAATATAAGTTCATAATCTGATGATTTTCAATTCCATTATTTTGAAATTAGTCTTGTTGATTTGATGAATCTGCTGAAAGAAATCGTTTAAAACACTGGAGGCAGTAAATCATTTTCAAGACTATAATTATGGAGGATGACGCATTTCTCGACTGAGCTTTGGCGAGGAAAAGCTTCTCATAATAAGAGGCCGGTCAATGCACTACCGATATTTTTCCTGTAGAAGACCGGCCTTCGGAAGAAACTCTGTAGAGGTAAGCTCCTGTGGGCCAGTTGCCGAGATCCACCTCCAGCTGACCTGATTCTGATAGACGGCTAATTAACCTTCTGCCTGATAAATCAAACAGTTCGAAGGTAAAAACGATAGCATCCGGCATACCCGTATTAACAAAAAGTGTTGTGGAGACGGGATTGGGGTAAACATTGAGGTTGAATTCTGATGCTGAATTGAGTCTCGCTGTTCTGATTTCGGTTTCAGTAAAAAAGCCGTCGAAATCTATTTGTTTGATTTTATAGTAGTATGTAACGTCTGCCAGAGCTGTTTTATCGCTGTAATAGTAATTGTTCATTTTTAAGCTGGTCCCTGAGCCGGATACAAAACCCAATGTTTCAAAATAAACGCCGTCAGTGCTTCTGAGGATTTCAAATCCTTTGTTTTGAAGTTCGGAGGCTGTAGACCAAACCAGATCAATATGTGTATTGGCCACGGGAGCTGCGCTGAAGTGAACCAAAATGACCGGAAGAGGAGTTTGAGAAGAATCGAGAAGTCCCATAAAAAAACCACGGGAGGCATCTCCACCCATACTTGAGAAAACTCCACCGGCATAAAGTACGCTTCCATCATAGGCCAGGGCTTTGATGGTGTTGCCTGAATTGGGGTCGAAGGAGGTTGCCAAAGCGGTAGCACCATCGAGAGCTGCAATTCTGTTTCTGTTTTGACCACCGATGGTACTAAAGTCCCCACCGGCATAAACCAGGCTTCCTGCAGCCGCGATGGCACGAATACTTGCATTTGCATTAGGATTCCATGCCGTTGCCAGTCCTGATATTCGATCTACAGCACCAATTCGATTTCGGGTCTGACCACCCAACTGAGTAAATGAGCCCGCTGCATATATATTATTATACACTATGGCTATGGAAAAAACAGTGTCATTAGCCCCGGGATTCCAGGAATTTACGTTACCGGAGAACATATCTATTGCAGCAAGGCGATTTCGGCTTTGGGAATCAACCGTTGTAAATTCTCCACCCGCATAGATGTAGAGACCCGAACCCAAGAGGCTGTATACCGTTCCATTGGCATCCGGATTCCATGGATAGGCATTTCCGGAAGACGCGCTGATAGAAGCAATATTGGCTCTCGGCTGGCCGCCGATGGTACTGAAATTACCACCCACAAACACATAATCACCGGGTGAAGAATAGATGGTATACACATCGCCATCGGGATCGGGATTCCAGGAAGTGGCTACCGCTGTTACAGAATCAATGGCAGCCAAACCGTTTCTGTTTGCACCGCCTGCTTGAGTAAAAGAGCCGCCCGCATATATGATTCCGTTCCCTGATTCCAGAGTAAAAACCTCAAAATTGGCACCGGGATTCCAAGCCGTAAGCTCGCCGGTCGATAAGTTTAGCGCGGCAATATTGCTTCTTGCCTGTCCGCCCATACTGCTGAAATCGCCGGCGGCATATACCGAGCCGCCGGAAACTGACACAGCATAAATGGTAGAATTTCCTGACACAGCAGGATTCCATGAACCGGCAATGCCGGTAGATATATTAATAGAAGCGAGGCTGTTTCTGCTTTGGCCTCCAATTGTTGTAAAAGCTCCGCCGGCATAAACGAAACTTCCCGAAACTGCCAGAGAAAGAACCAAATTATTGGCATCCGGATTCCATGAAGTAGCAGCTCCTGTGCCCGCATCAATCGCTGCTATATAATTTCGGCTTTCTCCGCCTATGTAACCAAATACTCCTCCGGTATAAATAAGTCCGCCGGATACGGCAATTGCCGTCACATCCGCATTGGCATCCGGATTCCAGGAGGTAGCATTTCCGGTGGATGTGCTTAGTGCGGCAATAAAGTTTCTGCTTTGACCGCCGATATTAGTGAAAGATCCTCCGGCATAAAGTGTTGATCCGGAAACAGCCAGAGCAAGAACATCAAAATCTGAGTCAGGATTCCAGGAAGTTACAGCGGCGGTAGCCACATCAATAGCCGCGATTCGATTTCTGGCAGAATCTCCTATGCCGGTAAATGCCCCTCCTGCATACACAATGCCACTGCCATATGCCAGGGCATAAATGGGATCATTGGCCGAAGGATCCCATGCAGTTGCGGTATCTGCCGAGGCATCCAGAGCGGCAATATTGCTTCTGGCGCTGCCTCCTGCATTGGCGAATGCCCCACCGGCATATACCACACCCGCATTCAAAGCAAGTGAAAAAACGGCTCCGTCTATTCCCGGATTCCAGGAATTCAGGGTTCCATTGGAGTTGATGCGAGCGATATTTGCACGGGCCTGCCCGCCCACACTGCTGAAAGCGCCGCCGATGTACCAGCCACCGGAACCATCCGGAATCACGGCATAGAGCGGCCCGTTGGGATTTACAAAAGAAAGATCAGGCTGCCCGCCTGATATGCTAATGGATGCCCCGTTGGGTTCGAGCGGGCCAACGTAAGTGAAATCGCCTCCGATGTATACGTTATTGCCATTGACCATGATGGCATTGACATCTCCGTTGGGCTTCCACCAATAGTCCTGATAACCGACTGCTGATTGGGCGAAAAGTCCGGTGGATAAGAAAGCGACAAAAAACAGGGGTAAAAATTTATTCATGGCTTGGGGTTTTCGTCCCGGTTTCAATCCAACATAAGCGGCTACAGCAGAGCGACGAATTGATTCCGGGAGAATGAAGAAAAAACACTTGTGAATTTATAAAATTTAGAATGTTAATAGATACACTTATCAACAGACCAACTTGAAAGAGTATGGCTCACCTTATAGAAGAAAATGGAGATAAAGACTGCTCATTGATCATGTGAAAGCTTGCAGATAAGCTCGGTAATATGATGCTGAGCAAGAAGCCGCGCCAGTGGCGGGAGCAGAGCCGACGAAGGAGGCTGCCCGAAGGGCCGGGCTGCGCACGACACGGCCGCGGGCGAACCGGGAGGGGTGAAGCCAGAGCCTCTACCCGTTCCTGATCCGCCCGCGGGGCGCCCGAATTCAGAAAGAAATTCTGAGTCCGGAAGGTTTAGTGTTGAATGAGAATTCTTCCTTTGTAGGTGGTGAGCTTATCGCTGCTGTTCATGCGAATGTTGTAGGTACCTGCGGGCAGATGTTGAACAGGGATGCTGAAACGGGTTTCGGCCACGGGACGGCTGAGAACCTCGCGTCCACTAAGGTCATAAAGCTGGAACAGACTGCCGATTTCACTTTCTTCCACCGCAATCTGGAGCAGATCTGCAACGGGATTGGGGAAGACCTTAATACCATTGGCAGGGCTGTTAAACTCTTCGATTCCTGTGGAAACTTCGACACCGGCATCAAAGCGAACATTGTCGATCCAGAGGATACTTCCGGCAGAGGCTGCGGCAGAATCGGTAGAGGAATAAAACGTTATGCGCATGCTGTCGGGCAGGGTAGTGGTATTGGTATAATAAGTAGTGGCATTTTTAAAGAGTGGAATGACCACGCTTTGCATATTGGCAGAAGGAGCAAGGTTAAGGCCGAGGGATCCGCCAAACAAACCTGTACCTGCAGCGGTAAGGTTAAATTCTGCGACGGCGCTGTCTCCCGCACGTGCCCCGAGATAGCGGTAACTGAAATAGATGGTATCTACCCGCTTGGT
>CAZUHX010000134.1:0-6246 GCA_964620795.1 uncultured Chitinophagaceae bacterium | reverse complement strand
TCCTTGAGTGTGTAGCACTTGGATCATTGCGCTTTTGTGTACAAGCGCCGCGAAATGATGACACGCATGCTGGCCAATGCACAGATCTATTTCCCCATGTTTGAAGAGGCTCTCGACCGCAAAAAAATGCCCATCGAGCTCAAGTATCTGCCTATTGTAGAATCGGCATTCAATCCGCTGGCACAGTCGCATGCCGGAGCCGTGGGCCTCTGGCAGCTCATGCCCGGAACCGCCCGCCTGCTCGGTCTCGATATCAACTCCTACGTGGACGAAAGAAAAGACCCACGCCTTTCAACCCAGGCAGCTGTGGAGTATATGCGCAGGATGTACAACATCTATCACGACTGGCAGCTTGTTCTGGCTGCCTACAATTCAGGTCCCGGAAATGTAAACAAAGCCATCGCGCGTGCAGGCGGCGTGAAAGACTTCTGGGCCATCAAGAATTTTCTCCCCTCAGAAACCCGTGCCTATGTGCCCATTTTCATTGCAGCGGTCTATGTGATGCACTACGCCAAAGATTATCACCTCTACCCTGCCGAGCCCAAACGTGAATTGTATTCGGTTGATACCGTTATGGTTTCCGCCAAAGTGAGTCTGCAGCATATTTCAAATGTGGTGGGCATTCCTCAGGATGAACTGCAAATGCTCAATCCCTCCCTCCGTGTAGGGGTAGTCCCGAATACCGCCGCAGGCTTTGCGCTGAACCTGCCGGTGAATTATTTCGGAATCTTTGAAAGCAGAAAAGACGCCATTCTTAATGATACCACACAAGCAGTGAAAGTAGCAGAGCTAAGTGCTGTGCCCACATTCATTGTGCATAAGGTAAGAAGCGGCGAATCCATTTCCAATGTGGCGAGGAAATACCACTGTACCACCAAAGAAATCATGAAGTGGAACAAGCTGAAAAGCTCATACCTGCAGAAAGGCCAGAAGCTGAAAATCCTCACCTTCCCGGCGGCTCCGGCTTCTCCGAAGAAAGAAGAACCTTCTCCTTCCAAACCTGCAGCGGCACCCGCTGTAAACGATGATGCAATCGCAAAAGCCGATCAAAACACTTCAGCTGAGGCCGACGAACAAGAGGACTCAACCACTCAGAATGCAGCAGATGTTCATCCTGAAGAAAGAGAAGATGCAGCCCCTACAGTAAAAATTCAACCTGCCAAAAAGGATCCGTCCAAATCAAAAGTGATGTATTATGTGGTGCAGCCCGGCGATACCCTCTGGAACATCGCTCAGCGTTATCAGGACAAAGGTCTGAGCGTAAGCAAGCTGCGCACCGACAATGGCCTGAGTCCTAAGAGTAAACTTAAGATCGGCACAAAACTTAAGATTGTATTGTAACTTGATTTCCTGACCGTACATACGCAGCCGCAAGAAAAAATTCATCAGGGAGTCTTCGATACATTTCAGAAAATATCATTTCAGTTTTTTAAAATATAACAGGGCGCCTCCCCTCCTTCGTCGGGGTCACGTCTTGCAGGGCTGCGCTTCGCTCCGGCCGTGTGCGTTTGTCGCGCATATGTTTGCGCAGCAAGCTGCGTCTGGCTTGCAATGTCCCCGCACACGGCTGCCTGAGGCACCCTTACAGCCGTTGGCGCGGCTTTAGATTTTCATTTGAATGGTAAACCGGCGTATGATGCCCCCCAAGCCTATTCCACCACCTGCCGGCCGACTTGCAACAAGCTGCCGTCTGTATTTCTTAACTCCCAGAAATACATCCCAGCCGACAAATGCGTAAAATCAGCAATGCTGCTTTGCGAACGAATAATTTGCTCCAGTACTTTCTCCGATTGTAAATTCAGCAGCACAAAGCTCAGCGGCTCATGTAGTGCCGCCGGCAAAACCAACTCTACCCTGCGGCCAGGATTCGGACGCAATGCAATCGCCATGTCACGCGAACCCTCTTCTTTAACCCCCACTATGGTATCGCAACCACTGCCCTCCAGCTTGCCCAAACGATAAAAGGGAAGATTGGGTAGCGTATTATACACATTCAGTGTTGGAGCACTTAATCCCCCTTCCTCAAAGCGGCAGGAAGAGCCCGGAAGCTCAGGGGCATGTATCACAGAATACCCCCCGGCATACGCTGCCCAGGTACAGTAATACAACTTATCATCCAATGCCTGTATCGCATAAAAAAATGCGGTCGGATCTCTATTGGTGCTGTATGTACTGTCGTATGCCGCCACCCTTACATAAGATTCATCCAAGTCCCTGCCGGACTCCAGATCGTACTGCCTGATGTCTGAATACGAATTGATGTACAAATACCTGCCCGATGGTGAAAAGATGCACCCCAGACGACCTCCGCACCTATACGTGGTATCTCCCCAAAAATCTACCTCCGGCTCTTTCGTGCATATCCGCTTCGGATTACTGAAATATCCACTGCAGCGGTCAAAATCAAACAACTGTGGCGGTGATGCAACTCCGGTGATGCAGTATTTGTCGCCCTGCGCACTAAACCGGGCCATCCCATAAAGACCTCCTATCACCGAGTCCCCGATCGTTTGTACATGATCCAAAACGATGGTGTCGGCTGTTACAAGAAATACATGATAATCCAAACCATAACGCCCGGGCTGTACCACCCACCAGTCGCGGCCATTGGCATGCCGAACCTGAGTCATTTCACTAGGGTTCATTACAGGACCATCCAGAAGCATTTGTTTCGATTTCGTAATCCGGCCGCGGCCGTTGTCGTATGACATGTCCAGCTCTGCCCAATACAACCGCCTCACTTCATTGAAGACCACATCATCTCCGGCCTGATAGATGAGCCAGGCCTTCTGTTCTTTTGAGGGGATGAAGACCATGCCCTGGATCGTCGTAGCCCCGCCACGAAAAATCGTGCATTCAATATCACTCACCAGGCAATATCCATTCTCTGCCAGTTCATGACGATCGTTGAATACATGTATCCCATTGGTGTAAAAAACCCTGTCGTTGATTGGATTGTAAATGCTTGTATTGGCAGCTCGGGTGAAATAGGTGTAATTGGTATCCCGCAAAGCCTTCAAGGCTCCGGCTTCATAAGACAGTTTGACGCAAAACGGGCCTCCCAGTCCTGTAATCAGTTTAGACTCATACAGGGTGTCGCTCAGCTGGGCCGGCAGTATTTTTATACCCAGACAAAACAACCATATCAATAACGAAAATATTTTCATCCCGCTTAATATTTAATGAATGTAAGGATTTTCAAACCCTCTTCCAAGCCGGTGAGTCGCAGAAAATATGTTCCGGAATTCAGTTCGGGCATTCGCAATCATATCTTAACCGCACTCTTTTTATATCCTCGTTTTTTATAATCCGGAAAATCACCGAACACCTATCCTCCCTATTCCACCACCTGCCGGCCGACTTGCAACAAGCTGCCGTCTGTATTTCTTAACTCCCAGAAATACATCCCAGCCGACAAATGCGTAAAATCAGCAATGCTGCTTTGCGAACGAATAATTTGCTCCAGTACTTTCTCCGATTGTAAATTCAGCAGCACAAAGCTCAGCGGCTCATGTAGTGCCGCCGGCAAAACCAACTCTACCCTGCGGCCAGGATTCGGACGCAATGCAATCGCCATGTCACGCGAACCCTCTTCTTTAACCCCCACTATGGTATCGCAACCACTGCCCTCCAGCTTGCCCAAACGATAAAAGGGAAGATTGGGTAGCGTATTATACACATTCAGTGTTGGAGCACTTAATCCCCCTTCCTCAAAGCGGCAGGAAGAGCCCGGAAGCTCAGGGGCATGTATCACAGAATACCCCCCGGCATACGCTGCCCAGGTACAGTAATACAACTTATCATCCAATGCCTGTATCGCATAAAAAAATGCGGTCGGATCTCTATTGGTGCTGTATGTACTGTCGTATGCCGCCACCCTTACATAAGATTCATCCAAGTCCCTGCCGGACTCCAGATCGTACTGCCTGATGTCTGAATACGAATTGATGTACAAATACCTGCCCGATGGTGAAAAGATGCACCCCAGACGACCTCCGCACCTATACGTGGTATCTCCCCAAAAATCTACCTCCGGCTCTTTCGTGCATATCCGCTTCGGATTACTGAAATATCCACTGCAGCGGTCAAAATCAAACAACTGTGGCGGTGATGCAACTCCGGTGATGCAGTATTTGTCGCCCTGCGCACTAAACCGGGCCATCCCATAAAGACCTCCTATCACCGAGTCCCCGATCGTTTGTACATGATCCAAAACGATGGTGTCGGCTGTTACAAGAAATACATGATAATCCAAACCATAACGCCCGGGCTGTACCACCCACCAGTCGCGGCCATTGGCATGCCGAACCTGAGTCATTTCACTAGGGTTCATTACAGGACCATCCAGAAGCATTTGTTTCGATTTCGTAATCCGGCCGCGGCCGTTGTCGTATGACATGTCCAGCTCTGCCCAATACAACCGCCTCACTTCATTGAAGACCACATCATCTCCGGCCTGATAGATGAGCCAGGCCTTCTGTTCTTTTGAGGGGATGAAGACCATGCCCTGGATCGTCGTAGCCCCGCCACGAAAAATCGTGCATTCAATATCACTCACCAGGCAATATCCATTCTCTGCCAGTTCATGACGATCGTTGAATACATGTATCCCATTGGTGTAAAAAACCCTGTCGTTGATTGGATTGTAAATGCTTGTATTGGCAGCTCGGGTGAAATAGGTGTAATTGGTATCCCGCAAAGCCTTCAAGGCTCCGGCTTCATAAGACAGTTTGACGCAAAACGGGCCTCCCAGTCCTGTAATCAGTTTAGACTCATACAGGGTGTCGCTCAGCTGGGCCGGCAGTATTTTTATACCCAGACAAAACAACCATATCAATAACGAAAATATTTTCATCCCGCTTAATATTTAATGAATGTAAGGATTTTCAAACCCTCTTCCAAGCCGGTGAGTCGCAGAAAATATGTTCCGGAATTCAGTTCAGGCAATGGCAATGTAAATCGTCCTTTTTGATAGATGCCGGTCTCAAAAAGCATTCTGCCCTGCACATCACAGATTTGCAAAGCCACTTGTTCTGAATATCCCGGGCTGAATTCCAGATTCAAGGCTTCATTGACCGGATTTTGCAGGATGCGCACATTCGCTTCAGCGGCTTTTTGATCTTCCGATCTTTCATAAGCATACTCATCAGCTACCTTAGACGATTCGCCATATCGGCTATTGCCCAAATTGCTGCAGATTTCCTTGTCGTCGTAAAAACTGCCCGGATCAAAATAGGCCAGCAATTTTCTTGCCCGATACACCCCGGGGCCTTCGAGATAGGGACAACTTTCGGCCAAAACACGCAAAGCGTTTACCTCCTCTTCCGGCAGTGAATCATGTGCCACCTCCATGATCTTCTCCTCTATGGTCATGGCCCATTTTTCGTTGTAGGCAAAAATGCTTTCGTCCTCAATGGATAAGATACCGTTTTTCATTTCCTGAAGATAGCCTGTGTAGGCCGTTGCATCCGAAAGGATCGAAGTATCTGCCAGCTGCTGCAGAAGTGATTTGGCCTCATACAGCCCGCCAATCTCAGAAGTTTGATGCTGGGCATAAAAGGTTTGCAGTTCCGGGGCTTGCAGCAGCAGATCGGTGTTTTGATGCAATTTTTCAAATACCTTTAAACGGTTCATCCAATCATTTCCTTCTGACAGGTATGGATAACTCACGCTATCGCTGATGGCATACAGCAACTCATCCATACCACTAACATTACCCGTCATACTCTCGGGGCCGGCAAAATTACAATCTCTGGATATAGACGGAGGGCCTGAGCAAAATGTTGGGACTCGCCTAAATTCACCGCGACCGGTAAAACTCAGATTGATGTCGGGATTAAAATCCTGGTCTGCATAATATACATCAGGGGCTAATCTTGGACCACCGGGCAAATCGAAATTGTATGTGTGGATGCCGATCGGATTAGAAGGAAAAAGATTGTTGTTGTCGTGGCATGGATCACCAATGAGAGGGCCTACCCTGCCCAGATTGCTGGATACGCGGTCGAGCATCCAGTTGATTTTATTGAGCATGGTTTTGTTTTCTCGCAAGGCCAGGTAATCTGTGCTGCAGTCTTCGCGGAAATACATCCCCACACCAAACTCGCTCATCTGGTTGCAATGGGTCTGATGTTTTGCGGTTCTTTCTACTTTCAACTTTCCGATACATGAACAGATAACAAAAAATAAATGCTGAAACCCTCGTCTACAGCGGTTTTCAAGAAGTAATTCGAGCAACAAACAAAC
>CAZUHX010000133.1:0-6328 GCA_964620795.1 uncultured Chitinophagaceae bacterium | reverse complement strand
GGAAGCGAAAGAGGCGGCAGGGACCAGACCGTAATATGCGCCTGTGCCCAGGTAGTAGGTGCCTTCCGCGCCCGGCATGGTATCGTGTGCCAGACAGCGCACCGAAGGGAAATCGCCTGCGTTTCCGCCGGAAGCATAGGCTCCTCCGCTGAAGTTCAGTCCGGCATCGGTGCTTTTCCATAGCCCGCCGCTCACTTGCCCTGCCCAAAGGATGTTTTCGTCGGTGGCATCAATCAGAAAGCCGCGGGTTCTGCCGCCGCAATCCAGCGGGCCCACAGGAAACCAGTTTTCGGAGGCGCGGCCTGCTGCAAATCGTCTTTGTACAAAGGCTTTTTCGCGTTCTCTGATGTTTTGGGGAATCTGATTGGTTTGCGGATTTCTGGCACGCATCCATTCATAATGCAGTCGGCTTCCCGGCGTTCCGGGAAAACCGTTGCCCATGGGGCCACTCTCAATAGAGAGCAAACCTGCAGTGCCGGAGGGCAGTGACCAATACAGTAAACCGAGGCTGAGCAGAGCGGCAGCAAGAACAGAGCGCATGAGAATAAGCTTTGGCGTAAAGATAGTCATTTCGGCAGGGCAGGCTTAGGGGGAGTTTGTTTTCCATGTGTAAAGTGATTAAATTCACTACCGAAATAAAAAATAAATAATATGTCAAAATTTATTGTAACTGCCCATAGGCTAAATCTAAGAGCCGAGCCCAGGCTTACCGCTGCGGTTTTGAAAATGCTGAACAAAGAGGAGGAGTTGAATCTGATCAGTATTTCCGGCGACGGATACTGGTATAAGGTAGAAACCAATGATGACGAGACGGGCTGGGTAAGTCACAAATATTTGCGTGCGGCAGCACAGGATGATTTGATTGCTGCGCAGGAAGAATTTTTGTGGATGCCGCCGGCCATAGCAGAGATCGGAGTAAAAGAGTTCAATGGAGATGCCGACAATCCTCGTATCGTTGAATATTTAAGTTCAACGAATTTGTCGAAGTCTATGGCTGATCAGGATGAGACGGCCTGGTGTTCGGCATTTGTGAACTGGTGTGTAGAGAAGGCGGGCTATGCGGGAACCGACAGTGCCTGGGCGCGCAACTGGCTGAACTGGGGACAGGAGTTGAAGAAGCCGCGCAGAGGTTGCATCGTGGTTTTCAGCCGCGGGAGCGGAGGGCATGTAGGATTTTATATGGGCAAATCGGGCAGCAATGTCAAGGTGTTGGGTGGCAATCAGGGAGATGCGGTGAGCATAGCCGCTTATTCTGCAGATCGGCTGCTGGGGTATCGCGTGGTTTGAATATGAGACGTCAGCCCTTCAACGAATTTCAGTAAATCAACGGAATTGAAATTGGCAGGTGTTAGAGGATGAATTTCCAAAAGCGGGTATTTTCAATAAGGTTGATTTAGAGCCCTTGAAAAAAAACTCACTTTTTACTCTCTAACACATCAACATTTTAAAGATAGATTTCTGTTACTTCTCCCTGAAATAAATTCCCACCGGAACTCCGCAGAAATCGAAGTGCTGTCGCAATTGTTTTTCCAGATAGTTGCGGTAAGGTTCCTTGATGTATTTGGGATGGTTGCTGAAAAACGCAAAAGCGGGTGTGCGTGAAGGGAGCTGGGTCATGTATTTGATGCGCACCAGTTTACCGTCGGTGGCAGGTGGACCATATTGCTGTATCACTTTCCCCATCACTTCGTTGAGCTCGGAGGTGGATACCTTGCGCTTCAGATTTTCATATACTTGTTCGATCGCTTCCAGAATTTTGAAAATGCGCTGTTTTTCCAGCGCACTGATAAACAGCAGGGGTACATCGTTGAATGGCGCCAGTTTCTTGCGGATGAAATCTTCATATTCCCGGGCGGTGTTCTGGTCTTTTTCTACCAGATCCCACTTATTGACTGCTACAATAAGGCCTCTTTTCTTTTTGACAGCCATTCTGTAGATGGTGAGGTCCTGATGGGTAATGCCTTTAACGGCATCAATCACCAAGATGGCGATGTCTGATTCGTCAAGTGCTTTGATGGCTCTGATCACCGAATAGAATTCCAGATTTTCTGTAACCCTTGCCTTGCTTCTGATTCCGGCCGTATCTACAAAAATGATCTGCTTTCCGTATTTCTGGTAGAAGGTAGAAATTGAATCTCTTGTGGTTCCGGCAATGTCGGTCACGATGTTTCGCTCTTCACCCAGCAGCGCGTTGATCAGCGAGGATTTGCCCACATTGGGCTGGCCGATGATACAAACGGCAGGAACGCCTTCCGGCCTTTCCTCATTTTTGGTTTGTTCGGGAATACGCTCTACAACGGCATCCAGCAACTCGCCGGTACCGGAGCCCGAGATGGAGGCCACTTCAAAGAGTTGCTCAAAGCCAAGGCTGTAAAACTCCATGGCATCTTGCCTGCGCTCGTTATTGTCAACTTTGTTGACCACCAGCATTACGTTCTTTCGCGAACGACGCAGAATATCGGCCATGTCGTCGTCGAGCGGAGTGATGCCGCAGCTGGCATCTACCATAAAAAGAACCAGGGCGGCCTCATTCAGTGCAATGTGAACCTGTTCGCGGATGTGCTTTTCGAACACATCTTCCGACTGAGGCACAAAACCTCCGGTATCAATCACATTGAAGATTTTTCCGCCCCATTCACATTCACCGTAAATACGGTCGCGGGTCACCCCGCTGAAATCATCAATGATGGCTTTTTTCTCGCCGATCAGGCGGTTAAATAAGGTCGATTTGCCCACATTGGGGCGGCCTACGATGGCTACGGTAAATCCCATTTGATTACAAATTATACCCAAATTGCTTTAATTGCAAAGGGTCGTTTCTCCAGTCTCCTGCGGTTTTGACGGTTAATTCAAGGTGCACTTTCTTTCCCAGAAAGTCTTCCAGTTTTTTTCTGCTTCTTATACCAAGTTCCCGGATAGCAGATCCTTTTGATCCGATCAGGATGATCTTCTGCGATTCTCTTTCGGTGATTACATAACAGTTGATACGGTCAATCTTTTCAGACTCTTTGTAGTCTTCAACCACCACTTCACTGTGATAGGGTATTTCCTGACTAAACAGTTCAAAGATGGTCGCCCGGATGATTTCACCTACAAAAAAACGCAGATGCCGGTCGCTGAGGTCTTCCTTGTCGTAGAATGCAGGAGATTCTGGCAACACATTTTCCAATGCGCTGCGCAATACGCTTACTCCTTCGTTTTTGAGTGCCGATCCCGGGAACAGTTTTGCCGAAGGCAGTGCCGCCTGCGTTTGCGAGAGCAGTTCCAGCATTTGTTCAGGTTTTACCTGATCTGATTTATTCAGGAAAACAAACAGGGGCAGGCTATTGGCCTCCAAAGGCTTGGAGAATGCTTCCGGAAGTTTCAGCCCGAGGCGTGCATCGAGAACCAGCAGAATGGCATCGGCATCTGAAAAAGCTTCCGATACCACCTTATTCATATATCTGTGGAGCAAATAAGATTCCTGTTCTATATATCCGGGTGTATCACAAAGGATCAACTGATGGGTTTCTGTGTTCCAGATAGAGATCAGCTTGGTGCGTGTAGTTTGCGGACGGGCTGTTACAATAGAGAGCTCACTTTCGGTGAGCGCATTGATCAAAGACGACTTGCCGGCATTGGGCATTCCAACCACGCTAATAAAACCTGCCCGGTGATTCATTGCGCAAAGGTAGCATAACCTATTGCTAATCCTGCATTTTGCAAAAGATTGCTAAACAATGAGATACCCTTTGCCGGCTCGATAATAAGTTGTATCATTGCATCCATATCGCGGGGTGGAGCAGATGGTAGCTCGTTGGGCTCATAACCCAAAGGCCGCAGGTTCGAGTCCTGCCCCCGCTACTCCGAAGTGGCTTCAATTTTGAAGCCGCTTTTTTTTTTGCCTGATCTAGGCCAGTAATTCATGCCCATGTCTATTCAATAGCCGAATTTAATCAGGTTTTAATCTACAAAACAGTCAGGACGGGCAGTCCGATTGTTCTCTCTTGACAGCGGCCGGGATTCCGTTGAATAGAAAGCCTGCGCCAGGGGGTGGAGGGGCCGGCGAAGCCGGGTGGCGGCGGTTGTGGCGGGAAAAATTACGTTAAGACAGGCGCAAGATTTTGCGCCACTACCTGCCGCCACGGAACCCCCGCAACACCCGGCCCCCGCCTGAGATTCAGCCGATTTTGAAGCAATAGTTGCCAGGCGGGTGGAGGCGCCCTGATTCATGATGAAACCAAGTTCTTCATGAGCCATTTTTTAAATTATTTAGGATGATAACGGACCGATAGAATGTCAGTCTGCCATTATCAAGAATCTGGTCTGTCGTGATTAATTTCTAAACAACAAAACGCCTCAGCAAATCTTCATCGGCTGCCCAGGCGCACTACCGGTACAATCATTTCCTCCAGAGAAATCCCTCCATGCTGGAAGGTGTTCCGAAAGTAGTTTACAAAGTGGTTGTAGTTGTTGGGGTAGATCAGGTAGCGATCGTCTTTGGCAAAAATGTAGGATGAAGTGAGATTGCTTTTGGGCAACATGATCTCGGCCGGATCTTTAACCACAAAAACATCTTTCTCCTCATAGGAAAGGTTCTTTCCGGTTTTATACCGGATGTTGGTGGTGGTTTGCCGGTCTCCGATGCAGCGGGAAGGCGTTTTTACGCGAACCGTGCCGTGATCGGTGGTAATCAGAAGATTGATGTCTTTGCCGGCCAGCTTTTTCAGGGCATCCTGCAGCGGACTGTGCTCAAACCAGGATGCAGTAAGGGAACGGTAGGCGGCTTCATCACTGGCCAGTTCCTTGAGTACCTCCATTTCGGTGCGGGCATGCGACAACATATCTACAAAATTGTAAACGATTACACTCAACTTGTTGTTGAGGTAGTTGAGAATGTTGTTTTTCAATTCTTCACCGTCGCGGTGATTGGTGATTTTGGTGTATTGAAACTTCACCGGATCTCTGAAATTTCTCTTCAGAAACGAGGCCAGCAGTTGCTCTTCAAACTGATTTTTTCCTCCTTCATCCTCATCATTCAGCCAATATTGTGGCATTTGATTGCGAATTTCCAACGGGCTGAGTCCGCTGAAAATGGCGTTGCGGCTGTATTGGGTTGCGGTGGGCAGGATACTGTAGAAAGCGTCTTCTTCCAGCACTCTGAAAGAACTGCTCATCATGCCTTCAATGACTTTCCACTGATCAAATCGCAGGTTGTCTATCAGAACGAGAAAAGTAGGCTTGTTGTCCTGAAGCAGGGGGAGAAGTTTGTTGCGCAGCAGATTGTGGCTCATGATGGGAGCCTGCTGAGCGGGGTCTGCTTTGATCCAGCTTTTGTAGTTTTTGATCACAAATTTGTTGAATTCATTGTTGGCCTCGCTTTTCTGGGCCTGAAACACTTCCTTCATTTCTTTGGCTTCGGCCTTGTCAAGCTCAAGCTCCCAGTAGATCAGTTTTTTGTAGAGTTCGGACCATTCTTTGTGATCCATTTTATCCTGCATACGCAGGAAAAGTTTCTGAAACTCCTGCTGATAGGCAGAACTGGTCTTCTCGCCCACGAGGCGTTCGTGTTCAATAATTTTTTTGAGTGAAGAAAGGATCTGCTGCGGCTTCACCGGCTTGATGAGATAATCGGAAATCTGCGAACCGATGGCTTCTTCCATCAGGTTCTCTTCTTCATTTTTGGTGATCATCACCACTGGAATATGTCGGTTGGATTCTTTGATGAGGGCAAGGGTTTCCAGTCCGCTCAGGCCCGGCATGCTTTCATCAAGAAAAACCACATCAACAGCTTCCTTCCTGCATACTTCTGCGGCATCCTGCCCGTTGGTAACCGGAATCACATGATATCCTTTTTCCTGGAGAAAGAGGATTTGTGGCTTGAGTAAATCAATTTCGTCGTCGGCCCAGAGGATGGTGATGCTTTTCATGTCTGTCTGATGTTTTTACCCTAATTCGGAAATATCGCATTTATTTTGCCTGAACAGACTGATTTAAACAATTTTAATGTACCCGTGCTGAACAAGCGAAAGATATTCAACGATCCCGTACATGGTTTTATTACCATTCCTCATGAACTGATTTTTGATCTGATCGAGCATCCCTGGTTTCAAAGATTGAGAAGGATTAAGCAACTGGGTCTGAGCGATTATGTTTATCCCGGGGCTTTACACACGCGCTTTCATCATGCATTGGGTGCCTTTCATCTGATGCAGCGCGCTTTAGGCATGTTGCGGCTGAAGGGTGTACAGATCTCGGCAGAGGAGGAGCTGGCAGCGGGGCTTGCTATATTGCTGCACGATATTGGTCACGGGCCTTTTTCCCATACGCTGGAGCACAGTTTGATTCC
>CAZUHX010000132.1:4658-6529 GCA_964620795.1 uncultured Chitinophagaceae bacterium | reverse complement strand
GCTGGTTCAGATCATAGCGGTACATGAAACCCAAGGCGTGCCAGTTGTTGTTGGGACGCGGCAGCATGATCCGCACATTCATTTCATACTTGATCCGCTTGTCCCGCAGTCCGTATGCACCATATCCGTAAAAGTGAAATGTCTTTGAAAAACGTCGGGTTGTGCGCAATCCGAATCTAAGCCTTGTTCCTTCAATATTGTTTCGGCTTACAAACTGATAAAACCGCCCGAACTCTACGGGCCCCGCCCTCAGAAAAGCTGTTGTGGTCAGATTGATCAGCCATTCGTATCGCTTCCAGGCAGGAACGGTTTTAATGGTGTCTGAATTGGCATATATCCGGGCTTCCTGTGCCTCCAGCGGAATGAAGCGAGCCGTATCCCAGTAAGCGCGCGGCATAGATGAAGCGCCCGCTCTGAGAATATCTCTATTCGACTTAAACAAAGTATCCGAAACTTCGGGATTTGCATGAATGTCTCTGCGCACCGTTGTCTTTCGCACCAGGAGCGATAGCTTGTTTTTCTCCTTTTTAAACAGACTGGCCACCGCCTGCATTTCTTCTTTGCGCAATGCCCAATATCCCGAAGGAAGCAATGTGAATTCCTGCTTCACCTGATATTCATTCACATAATTGATATTGCTGCTGATGGCGGGTGTGAGATCTGCCGCAACCACCGCCCAGCTGGCAGAATCTATCCAGGCATGACCCGAAAAAGCAATATCGTCTTTGGACTTTGGTTGAAAATTGAGTTTGTAGCTCACTCTGCCATTGATGAGTTGGGTATCGGTGAGATAGTAGCGGTATATGGCTCTGCAGCCACTGGAAAAAGGAAGCAGGAACGCATGACCAATCACTACATGTTGTTCATTGTAAATTTCAAGATCTCTGAGCTGCCAGGATACAAGATTGGAAAGTGAGGGATGATCTACTCCCGAAACCACATCACTCAAAACCTCGCGCCTGGAAGCCTCCGGTTTCCTGCGGTGCCACTCGCGGGTGATGGTTTCCTTAATCAGGCCGGGGATAGCAATGTTCCCGGCTTCGGTCGTATCTGTGTTGTCAAAAACAAATCGGAATGGCCGAAAAATCTTTCTGTTTATAAACTTTTCGGGAGCATTGAGCAAACCCAGACTCAGTTTGGTATAACCGTCAAAACCATATGATTCAAGCTGCGCCGGATCATTCAGCGGTTTATTTCTGATGACTTGTGCCAAGACATAAAGCGCTGCCGTATCAATTTCTTTTTTTCGCCTTTTCTTTTCTTTGATCAATACTTCCGTGAGTTGAATTTTCCCGCTTCCCATATCCACATTCACTTCCTGGGTCTTTCCTCTGCGCACGGCCGCGGCAGCTGTTTCATATCCCAAAAAACTAAATAAGATACTGTCGGTTCTTTCTGATGTTCGGATCCGGTAAGCACCATTCAGATCGGTTTGCACGGCCTTCAGACTTCCTTTAAAACGCACATTCACAAAAGGAAGCAACTCTTTGTTGGTTCCATCGCGCACCACGCCATAGACCTCGGTCTGCTGGGCAGTGAGCTGCAGGCTGCAAGCGCAGAAAAGCAGCACAAGCAGAGAGTTAAGCTTTCGGTTAAACTCATTGAAAATGTATTGCAAATCCTTGAACCCAATCATGGCCGGGCAGTCTGCATGATTTTGATGATTTCTAAAAGCGAATCTGCTTTTTCCGACTGCCCGAGCATCCTGTAAGTTACACTCAGATTCATAAGCGCCGGAACATAATCAGGCTTGATTTTAAGAAGTGCTTCAGAGGTCTGTATGGCCTCGTTAAACTGCTTGTTCAAACCATAGGCAACGGCCAGATCTTCGCGGTACACCGGCTCTGCCGGAGACAATTCTACCGAACGTT
>CAZUHX010000132.1:0-4648 GCA_964620795.1 uncultured Chitinophagaceae bacterium | reverse complement strand
AATACCTCGCGGGAATTTGGGTGGTTTTTGAGGAATGGCCTCGGTAAGATTTCCGGCAAGCCGCCCATAAGTGGTTCCCAGCTTGTAACAGGCAAGTCCGCTATTGGGATTAATCGCCAATGCCCTGCCCAGCCAGTATATGGCAGAATCGGCTTTCCCGATCTGGAAATAGCAATCGCCCAGATTGTACATCAGCTCAAACTTATCATCTCTCTGTTGCACTGCCTGAAGAAACCAATCTATGGCCTCTGCCGGACGCTTGCTCTCGGCAAACACACAACCCAGATTATACTGCGCATCATAGAAGCCTCCTCCGCGCATACGATTGGCCTCGCTGTAAATCCTGAGCGCCTCATCTGCATCTTTGTTGAGCTTGTATCTGGCATTGCCGAGCAACAACATGGCGTTGGAATGTCCCGGATAAATGGAAAGCGCTTTTTCGAGGTGCACGATGGCTTCGCGCAGCATGGCGTTCCGCCTTCCCTGATCGCTCTGCTTATCGGCCTCGGCTGTCAGATCTCCGCCAATCGAAGTCTGTACCTTGGCACTATTGGGCGAGTGAACCACATCGGTTGAGAACAAAACAAAATTATTTTTCCAGTCGGAATTGCGTGTCCAGGTTTTGGCAGCATATAATCCTGATGTAATCAGAAGTATTCCCATCGCCAGGGCATAGGGCAATTTTTTCCAAGTCAGAAATGCTGCAAAGGCCACACAAAAACCCAAAGAAGACATATATATAAATCTTTCATTCATCAATACGCCTACTGTAAACAGCAAATTGGAAACCACGGAAAAAGTAATGAGATAGTATAAAACAGACCATGCGTAGATATGGGGCGGCTCCCCCGCTGCGGACTTCGCCTTGCGGGGGTCGGGTGTTCCGCTCGCATCCCCGCGCCCGGACGGCCTTTGCTGAACTACAACTACTTGCTCCTGCGCGGGTCTGCCCGCTGCACCCCCTGCCGCGGCCAGTTTGCTCAAAGCCCAAACCAATGCGGCCAGATGGAGTGCTACAGAAAACCACACCATGAACGAATCAAACTTCACATAAGGGATCTGATTGAAATAGTAATCGTGCGTGAGCGGATGGGGGAACAAAAGCAGCTTGAGATAAAGAACAAAAGTATAGAGCGTTGTGGCGTAGCGCTCTGCGATGGTAGCGTAGGCAAAGGGATTATTGAGAATCTCCGGAGAAATCTCAGCCAGACCGGCCGCAGTGAACTTTTGCCTCATCCCCAAAAAAACCGCTGCAGGAACAATCATGGCAAGCAGGGTCATGATGTACTCTCTTCTTTTCGCATGGGTAAAAAACCAATATGTAAGAGGAACGACGGCCAAAAAGGTGATGGCATTTTCTTTGCTCAGCAGTGCCGTGAAATACAAAACAGAGGCCGGCAGGAGCAGCCAGATTTTTCTGCTTTGAACAGAAACCACCGCCGTGAAAAGAGTAGCTATGGAAAAGAGCATCCCCATGATTTCATCCCGCCCCTTGATGTTGGCAACTGCTTCGGTATGAATGGGGTGCAGCGCAAACAAGAGCGCCGCAATAAACGGCAGATTGAACCAAGTCTCTTCTTCTGAAGGAAAAAGTCTTCTCAGTAAAACATAAATGAGCAGTACTGTAATCGCAAACAAACCCAGATTGATGGCATGCGAACGGGCGGGCTTGAGTCCGTAGAATTCATATTCAATGGCGAGGGTCACCATAGACAGCGGACGATAACGGCCGCCGCTCACCAGCTTGGCTCCCCGCTCCCCAAAGTAGCCTTCAAATGCATCTCGGCTCATGAGATCGGGAATACCTTTCAGTCCCTGAAGTGTATAACGATTTTCGGTGAGCACCAGGGTGTCATCCACGGCATATTCATTTTGCAGGGTGTTGCTGTATATGCCTATGCTCAGCAGAAAAAGCAACGCGGCCTGCCAGAGGTAAGTACTTGTTGAAGCAACAGCAGGTAATCGAGCCGGTTCTGCGGGAGGAGTAGAACTTCCTGCTTTAGATTTCAGGTTTTGAGGGCGCATAGATTTTCAAATCCGGAGCGGAAGATAAGATTTGGCAGGGAAATGACAGATTCTGTAGCACAGATTGGCCAAAATGGTATTGAAAAAGGGACTGTTGGGCCGAAGGGATAATACATCCGGATTCGGACTGATGTATGGATATTAAAAAATCAGATCATGCGATTATGTCATTGCTAAAAAGGAGTTTAAGCTTTTACTCAGAAGGCCGCGTGAGGGATCGAAGCCTTTACCCCGCAGGGAGCGCAGCGAGCGAGGAGTATTGGCGGAGAGCCCGGCCCGACAAAGGAGGGACACGCCCCTTGATATTTGAAGCCGACTCTAAGACCGACCTAATTCCTTCTGTATCTTTTCCATGATTTTGACTACTGCCGGACAGATATCCAGATTGAGTTTAGCAGTGCCAGGGTATTTGAAAAAGTCGCTGCTGTCGGTATGGGGATACTTGCGGCAATCGCCCGGACGGGCTTCATAAATACCACAGAGATTGCCTTCGCCAAGAAACGGACAAGGACTTTTTTGAACCACATAATCTCCGTCTTCGTCAAGCCGCAGATAACGTTCTATCAGCTGGCTTTCCCGAAGCCCAAGATGTTTTGCTATACGCTGCAGATCAGGCTTCTTGAAGCGGGGAGAAATATTTTTACAACAGCCGGCGCAATCCAGGCAGTTCACTTCCCCGAATACTTCTTCGTGCCAATCGGGCAGACTTCGAAGTATATGACGGTCTTTAGCGGCCTTATCGTAGGCTCTGATCAGTTCTTTGCGCCTGCCGGCCGACTCCTGTTTCTGCTTCGCGGGATTACCCACCTTCGCTATTTAAGCGCCTCTTCGATGGCTTTGATCACTTCCTGCTCATTCACTGATGTGCCCGGGGCGATGCTGTTGATGAGCTTGCCGTTTCTATCCACAAGAAACTTCTGAAAGTTCCACTTCACCGGAAAATCACCCACACCATTCTCTGACTTCTGAGTTAAAAACTTGTATAAGGGATGCATATCGCCACCCTTCACTGAAATCTTGGAAAACATCGGAAAACTTACATCATACTGGGTGGTACAAAACTGCTTGATTTGCTTGTCGCTGCCCGGCTCCTGTGCCATGAAATTGTTAGCCGGAAACCCAAGAACTACCAGTCCTTTGCCTTTATATTTTTCATACAAGGCCTGCAGATCTTTGTATTGAGGAGTATTGCCACAGCGGCTGGCCACATTGACGAGCAGAATCACTTTGCCTTTAAAAGTGGAAAGGGAGACGTCTTTACCGTCAATGTCCTTCATGGTAAAGCTATAGATGTTTCCTGCCTGAGCAGAAAAAGACAGCAAAACAGCAGTGATGATAACAAGTAATTTCATGGTGTGTTGATTTCAGATTCAAACAAGAGCCTCTCATTTTTGTTCATCGCAGCAAACTGATACTTCCTTTAAAGTATTCGGTGCGCTGATTGGCAAAAGTGACTTTGGCTTCATATACATAAACTGCCTGAGGTGCATTTTGCCCCCGGTATGTGCCATCCCATCCTGTCTGCAAATCGGTACTTTCAAATACTTTTTCTCCTACGCGATTAAACACCTTGAGAGAAAACTGAATCACTCCATTGCCATAAGCCAGCAAAAGATCATTGTTTCCGTCTCCATCGGGAGTAAACGCATTGGGCAGGAAAAAGGCAAAATCATTGCGTACACGGATACGCACTGAATCTGTTGCGTCGCAACCTGTCTCACTGAGGTAAGTGAGTATATACACCATATCTTCACGCGGAGCAGAAACCGGATTGCTGCACTCGGTACATGTAAGATAAGCTGCCGGACTCCAGACAAATGAACCCGTAGGGTTTCCGGAAATAATCTGAGGATTTAATGTATATGTATTTCCTGCATAAATGAGGGTATCTTCACCTGCATCCACTACGGGAAGCGGCTCAATATTTACAAGTACAGTATCCGTGGCTACGCATCCGGAGGTATCGGTAAATACCGCACTGATCTGTGCTGAAGCAGAGGCTACAAATACCGAAGACGTGCTTCCGTCGCTCCAGAGCACGGGCATGCCGGCATCAATCAGCACTGTATCGCCCGAACAACGCAGACGATCATCACCAAGGTCAAGCATGCTCGCCGGCGGATCTGCCAGTACAAACGTTCTGCTAAGAGAACAACCGGATTGTTCGGCTACCGTTACACTGTATGTGCCTGCAGAAAGACCGCTCAAATCTTCGGTACTCTGGCCGCTGCTCCAGTTGAAAGTAGCAGGCGGATTGGCCACCTGAACGGTGAGATCAATGGCACCATCACTTAAACCCGGACAACTGATGGTGGTAACGGAAGAGGAAACCTGAATAAAATTGGTGGAAGAAGGCACCACCACCTGAAAAGTGTCTGAACATCCTGTCTGGTCTGTCACATGCAAAGTGTAACTGCCGGGGCCGATATTGGTACTTAGAATTCCACCGGTGTAATTCACGCCGTTTAAATTGAACTGATAAGGCGGTACTGCGTTGGGGCCGCTGACAGAGATCAGCAGATTGGCAAGAGAGTCGCAGCCATTGTAAGTTGCATTCACATTGATCTGCAAATTGCAGCATGGCGGAGCCGGAGGTATGATTCCCAGTCCTGTGCCATTCAGA
>CAZUHX010000131.1:0-6585 GCA_964620795.1 uncultured Chitinophagaceae bacterium | reverse complement strand
AGGAGTCTCGACTACCACCAGCTGCTCCTTACCCGCTCCTTCGGGGCCAAATGGGCCATCAGGAACCACTGCCACAGTTGCCGTATCTGCAAGCAAAGGCTTGGTTTCGGATGCTTCCGGAGAAAGGGAGGGCGTTTTGCCGGGCTTGGGCCTGCCGGCAGCTTTTACGGATTCTGTCTGAGGCTTTTGTGCGTTCTCCTGTTCAAGCTGCGATTGCTGATAGTAAACAAAGAATACAAGCAAAATACCGATCAATACGGTTCCGATCAGGGTGTTTTTATTGTCCATGTGATGTGCTCAAAGAGGCGCAAAAATAGCAAAATAGCATTCATCGGCCCTGAAGAGCCAGAAAGAGCTTCAAGGCATCGGCTGCTTCCCGAACGTCGTGCACCCGCAGAATATCCGCTCCCTTTTGGAGCGCATGCAAATGAACTGAGGTGTAGGCATGCATCAGTTCGCCATATGGCCTGTTGAATGTTTTACTGAGAAAAGATTTTCTTGAAATACCGATCAAAACCGGAAATCCGGGAGCACTGAACTCATCCAGCCTTCTCAGCATTTCCCATTGATGGGCAGGTGTTTTGGCAAAACCGAATCCGGGATCCAGAATCAGTTCGGCTATTCCGCTGTCTTTTGCTGCCAGCAATCGGGGCAGGAGTTCTTCCAGTATTTCCTTGACGGGATCCTGATAATCGGCCAGACGCTGCATGTTGGATGGAGTGCCCCGCATGTGCATGCCCACATATGGGATCTTAATTGCAGCAACGGTTTCATGCATCTGCCGGTCTAAATTCCCGCAGGAAATGTCGTTGATCATATCTGCCCCCTCCTCAGCTGCTTTCCTTGCCACCTCAGAATAAAAAGTATCTATTGAAATCCAAACTTCAGGGTAACAATTTCTGATTGCCTTCAGTGGCTTTTTGAGCCTCTCCCACTCTTCTTCGGCAGAGATCATTTCTGCTCCGGGCCTGCTGCTTTGTGCTCCCAGGTCAAGGATGGAGGCGCCTTGTTCGAGCATTAGTCCTGCCTGAGCAAGCGCAGCCTCTGAATGCTCAAATTGCCCCCCATCAGAAAACGAGTCAGGGGTAATATTCAGAATTCCCATGATAAGCGGCACTTCCAGGGAAATGCACTTACCCCTGCTTCCCAGACTATGCGGCTTTCCGTGTCTCATCGTCATTTTACTTGGCTCAATGCCAATAATAGGTAATTGCAATCATAGATGGCTGCCGCACACCCTTTCTAAAGTCAGGAACCGATTATATGGATCTCATGAGCTATCAGCTCGGGCAGTTTGCCATTCGCGGGCTGCTGGAAAAAACCGGTATTGATCCTTCTGCGGTTGATTATACCGTGATGGGCACCACCATACAGAATGTAAAAACCGGAAATGTGGCACGAGAAGCAGCCATTACCGCGGGTATTCCTGCCTCCTCCCCTGCCCATACCGTTACCATGGCATGTATTTCAGCCAATCAGGCCATTGTGAGCGGTGTGCTGGCCATCCGGGCCGGACTGGCCAAAACGGTGGTTGCCGGAGGAACCGACAGTTGCTCGGATGCGCCTATACTCTTCAACCGCCCCATGAGGAAAAAACTGTTTTTGGCACAAAAGCTTAAAACCACCGGAGAGAAATTGTCTTTTGTAGCGGGACTGCGTTTTAAGGACTTTGTGCCGGAAGCACCTGCCGTGGCCGAGTTTCTTACCAATCGCACCATGGGTCTTGATTGCGATATGCTTGCCGCAAGACATGGAATTGGTAGAAAGGAACAGGATGAATTTGCTGCCCGCTCACACCAATTGGCTGCAAAAGCTGCCGAAGCCGGTCTTTTGGGAAAAGAAATCACTGCGGTGAGTTTCCCGCCAGCCTTCAAAAAAGTAGAAAAAGACAATGGCTACCGTGGAGATACCACAGCAGAAAAGATGAGTAAACTCAAGCCGGCTTTCGTTAAGAATGGCGGTACACTTACAGCTGCGAATTCTTCATTTCTAACAGACGGTGCGGCAGTGGTTTTGCTCACCACAGAATCGAATGCCAAAGCTTTGGGCCTGCAGCCAAAAGGATATATTCACTCCTTCAGTTTCAGCGGGCAGCGACTGGAAGATGAGCTTCTGCTCGGCCCGGCATATGCCACTGCCAAATTGCTTAAACAGACCGGACTGAAACTCAGCGACATTTCCGTATTTGAATTTCATGAAGCTTTTGCCGGACAGATTCTTGCCAATCTCAAACTACTGGCAGATGCGGATTTTTGCAAGGCCAATTTTGGATGGGATGAGGCCGTAGGAGAAATTCCGATGGACAAGTTTAACCTCTGGGGTGGCTCGCTCTCTCTGGGTCATCCTTTTGGTGCCACGGGAGCTCGTCTGGCTACTACGGCGGTTAACAGACTTGCTGCCGAAGGCGGCAAATACGCCTTGATCGCAGCCTGTGCCGCAGGAGCTCACGGTCACGCCATGATCATTGAAAAAGCCTGAGCCATGGTCTATCTCACCAGAAAAGAACATTTCAACGCAGCGCATCAGTTATACAATCCCGACTGGAGCGAGCAAAAAAACAATGAAGTTTTCGGCAAATGCGCCAACAAGAATTTTCACGGGCACAACTTTGATATTTATGTCACGGTAAAAGGTGAACCTCATCCCGAAACGGGTTTCATCATGAATGCGCATTTGCTGAGCCGGATCATTAAAAAGGAAGTAGTAGAGCGTTTAGACCACAAAAACCTCAATCTTGAAGTTCCCGAGCTGGAAGGGAAAATGTGCAGCACCGAAAATCTGGTAATGCAAATCTGGAAATGGCTGGAGCCATGCATCACAGAATGCAGTCTGCACCGAATTCAGCTCTGGGAAACAGAAAATATTTTTGTGGAGTATTACGGCCAATAAAAAGCGAATCATGTCTATTGAAAATATCAGCGGTCACTACCGCCAAATCCTTGAGCTGCTTGGGGAAGATCCTCAGCGCGAAGGTTTGCTCAAAACGCCTGAGCGCGCAGCCAAAGCCATGGGATTTATCACTCAGGGATATCAGCAGGATCCCATGCAAATTCTGAGTTCGGCGCTGTTTGAAGAAGATCACAGCGAGATGGTAATCGTGAAAGACATAGAACTTTATTCCATGTGTGAGCATCATCTTCTGCCCTTTTTCGGACGGGCTCATGTGGCATACATTCCCAATGGAAAGATTGTTGGCTTAAGTAAAATTGCGCGGGTGGTTGATGTTTTTGCACGCAGATTTCAGGTGCAGGAGCGCCTCACGACCCAGGTAAGAGACTGTATTCAGGAAGCACTGAATCCGCTGGGCGTTGCGGTGGTGATTGAGGCCCGGCACTTGTGTATGATGATGCGCGGAGTAGAAAAGCAAAACTCGGTAACCACCACCTCTGCCTTTAAAGGTGAGTTTGAAAAGCAAAGTACGCGAAACGAGTTCATCAATTTGATATCTGCAAAATTATCATGAGTAAAATTTATCTGTTTCCGGGTCAGGGTTCACAGTTTGCAGGAATGGGGCTTGAATTGGAAGGGCGTTTTCCCGGAGCTGCCCAATGGATGTCCCAGGTCAATGAGGTGGCGGGATTTGATTTGAGGGGAATCATGAACCAGGGAAGCGAAGAAGATTTACGGCAAACCAAAGTGACGCAGCCTGCGGTATATATTTATGGAGTAGTCGCAGCTTTGGCCGGCGGGGATTTTGTTCCTGCGGCCACAGCCGGACATAGCCTGGGAGAGTTTTCTGCCCTGGCGGCGGCCGGTGTTTTCAGTTTTGAAGACGGATTGCAACTTGTTTTGAAAAGAGCATTGGCCATGCAGACGGCCTGTGAACTGTTGCCTTCGGGCATGGCCGCGGTAATGGGATATGAAAGTGAGCGGCAGGTAGAAGAGATTTGTGCAGCAATTGAGGAAGAGGTCATCGTTCCGGCCAACTACAATGCCCCCGGACAACTGGTGATCAGCGGAAGTTTGAAAGGGATTGAACTGGCTTCTGCGGCCATGAAAGCAGCGGGGATCAAAAGGGTTATTCCGTTGAAAGTAAGTGGAGCGTTTCATTCGCCCTTGATGGAGCCGGCAAGAATACAGTTGGCAGAAGCCATTGCTGCTACATCTTTCAAGAAGCCGGTTTGTCCGGTTTATCAAAATGTGGATGGTTTACCTTCTATGGACCCGGAAGAAATCAAAGACAAGTTGATCAGGCAGTTAACTGCACCGGTGCGCTGGACAGAAAGTGTACTGAAGATGCATGCCGATTTTCCGGAAGGCGAGTTTATAGAAACCGGACCGGGGAAAGTTTTGAGCGGATTGCTGTCGAAAATCATTTCATAAAAAAAGGCCGCCTTCCGGCAGCCTTAAACAGATTTGAAGAACTATTTTTAATCAATTCCGAAGAGGAAAACAACTGATTGTTGTCCACTTGCACCTTGTGCAGCACTCACAAAAGCATACTCTGTGCCTGAAACCAATGGAGCAGAGGGCACAAGTTTGTAAACGCCTTCGGATACCTTTGAAAATTCAAGAGTAATGTCATCTTTTTTAACTGATTTGCCCTTGGCCCCGTATGCGGCAAAAGCGCTGGTTCTGTTCATTTCTACTTCACGGGTATTTCTTACCTCTTTGGTAGGCGTGAGATAAAAAACAGTTTCGGGATCGGTATCTACATCTACTTTGAGCATGAATTGAGCATTGGGCTTCAGCCTGACCGGAGAATTCTTTCCGTCGATATTTAGGAAAGTAGACATGCCTCCATAACCCATAGCTTTAACCTTAGCTTTAATCTCTACAGATTTTTTCTCTAGTTTTAATAAGTTTCCGTCTGCACCGACTGCCATGGGAGAGTTTTTGAAGTCGGGAACTGATTGAGCATTTACAGAAGAAGCGCTCAGAAGTAGGGCAACAAAGAGATTGCCCAAAAAGAGGTTTTTCATAAATAATAATTTATTTGAAGGCTAAGTAAAAGACTTTTTACTAAAAATTAAAAGTAAGCTAGAATGTTCTTGAGTTCAATGGGCTACTTTCTCCTGTCTTCCGGATAAAAGTTATCTGCAGCTACCACCATCACATCAACACCTCCGTGAACATCTTGCTGAAGCTTTGAAACATCTAAAAACCGGAGAAATCTTTCCAACTGTCGTCCAGTGAAGTCTGCTACAAAAACTACTACTGTAAACTTTTTTGAAGAGGAAGATGTATCCGAAACTTTCAATGGCCCAATAAAATTTCGAAGAGAATCCAATGGGAGCATATCATCTACAGGCGTCTGACTTTGAGGCGGGAATCGGGAATGGTATATCTCTTTTTTTCCCCATTTAAGATTGAAAAGACCTGCATCTGCAAAGGAACCGGATAAGAAAGAAATCATTTCTCCCTTGCTATTGTAAAAAATGGCCTGCAGCGGGTGCAGATGGTTCTCTCGTTTGAAAGTATATGTTTCGTCGAAACGATACAGATATGAATAAAAGGAGGTATCCAGTTTGTACAGATTAAATTTTCCGAGACCCATTTTTTGGGTATACTCTATGATTTGCTCGTCTTGTAAATGAGTATGAAATTTAATACCATAATTCCTCTTCAACATCTTTTCGTTGCAGGATGCTGCTAAAAACAGCAAGAGAGTAAAGACTGCTAAGTACCGCATGATTTTGATTTGAGATAAAAGAAAAAAGCTGCCCGGAGGCAGCTTCCTAAACAATATTGAAATCAAATTACTTGATTTTACCAAGTCTCAACTCAAGTTTACCTGTAGTCTTTTTGTAGATACCAAGAATATTCTTGGTTTTCTGCATGTATTTGGGATAGATAACACAGTCGTAGCCGGGATTGTCGTTCATCATTTTGGCAATGGCATAACTTTCAACAAGGGAAGTTTTGTCAATGTAGCTTCCAATAAACGGAATAGAAACAGTATTACCAATCGCTCCGCCTTTGTAAGTTCCGCTCATAGACTGAGAGATATAACCCAGATCTGCTTTGAAGAGGCGCTTGAAGTCGATACCAAAAATGAGTGTCTGACTAACTTCAGCGGTAATGGGCTTGGAAATTTCAAGGTCATCTCTTTTGAGGTTAAGAACAGCATTTGCGTCTGAAATGTAGTTTTTTCCGAGGTTACAGCTGCTTAACGCAAGGGTTCCTACTGTGGCAAATAAGAATAGCTTTTTCATGTTTAAGAGTTTAATTGTAGGGCAAATATAAGTTTACGGCTTGTAGAAAAAAGTGGAATTTTCGCCGGATTTTTCAACAAGTCTCGTTTCTTCCAGGCTTTTTTACCCGGCGCAGGTTCCTGAAACTATATATTACCTGCTTCCGGGAGATCCTGTCTCCGGGCAGTTTATCCGCACTTGCCTGCGACTGACAGGCCTACATCAAATGTCTTGCGACAGCGTCTGGAGACACTTTCAGGATAAGGTTAACACGGAAGTAAACCAGGGTGATTCATCTTTTTCTATGCGAAGCAGATTGTAGTTTTAGGAATCAGATTCCTAATCAGCAAACTTTTTGGGATCAAAGCCCGGAGGCCGTATGCAAAAAAGCAGAGAGCCAGAGCACAACGGTAATTGAGCCGGCCTATGGTGGAGATGTTCAACCGAAGGG
>CAZUHX010000130.1:0-6623 GCA_964620795.1 uncultured Chitinophagaceae bacterium | reverse complement strand
AAAGAGATGGTGGTGAATGGATTCATTTTGAATTTCTAAAAGAAGAGGCATTACAGCAAAATTTCTTTGCGCCCTTTGTGTAAAAACTTTGTGCCCTTTGTGGTTGATTTTGGGGGCTTTGTCTTAACCACAAAGAACACAAAGAAGGCACAGAGAACACAAAGAGATGGTGGTGAATGGATTCATTTTGAATTTCTAAAAGAAGAGGCATTACAATAGAATGTCTTTGCGCCCTTTGTGGTTAAATGATCCGGAAGCGCTGCGGCAGCGGCTGTAACCGCCGGGCGAAGCCCGGGCCCGAAGGGCCGCAGCAAAGCGGAGCGGTGCAAGACGCGCAGACCCCGCCGCCTGCCGAAAAAATCATATATAAGACAAACATATATTTGGCGGAGGGGGATGGCCGCCCAAATTTTAGAAACCCATTTCCTGCTTCACCTCCGCGATGGCCTGAAGCAGGATGTGCATGTGCTCAGGATAAAGCCTTCCGATGTTGCCGATGCGAAAGCAGTCTTCGCGTGTAAGTTTGCCGGGATAAATCACACAGCCGCGCGCATTCAGTGCGTCGTAAAATGTATTGAAACTAAAACGCGACGATGCCGGAAAGCGAAAGGTGTTGATGATGCAGCCCTGGCGCTCGGCGGGCAGATAAGCCTGAAAGCCCAGCTCCTGCATCCCCTTCATGAGTATGGAATTGTTCTCGCGGTAGCGGCGGTATCTTGCTTCGATGCCACCCTCAGCTTGCAGTTCTTCGAGGGCCCGGCGAAAGGCAAGCAGCGCATGGGTAGGCGGAGTAAACCGGAATTGCCCGTTGCTTTCCAGGCCCTTCCATTGCGCATACAAATCGAGCGAAAGCGTTCGTGCGCGACCCTCACAGGCTTGAAGCGCTTCATTGCGGCACAAGACGAACGAAAAGCCGGGAACGCCTTCGATGCATTTGTTGGATGAACTGATGATAAAATCAATATTATATTTTTCTATGTCTATGGGCACTCCTCCAAAACTACTCATGGCATCGACGATAAAACTGAGCTTGTGTTTTTTACAAAGTGCGCCGAAGGGTTCCAGTTCGTTGAAGATGCCGCTGGTGGTTTCGCTGTGCACCATGGCAAGATGGGTAAAGCTTCCGCTGCTCAGAATTTTTTCGGCCGATGCAGGATCGGGAGAAACATCTTCGGGAAAGACGAGCAGTTGGTGCGCAATTCCATGCACTTTGGCCATGGCAGCCATGCGTTCGCCATAGGCGCCGTTGACGAGCAGCAGCAATTTGCCTTGAGGCGGAATGGCCGAAGAAATTACGCTTTCTACACCGAAGGTTCCGGAGCCCTGCATGAGTACGCTCTGCCATTGGGGAGCGCTAAGAGAGGCAATGCGCAGCAATTCTGCGCGGATGAAGCGAACGGTTTCAACGAACTGATGATCGCGGCTGCCGTAATCGTGCAGCATACTCTCCTTGACGGTTTTACTGGTGGTGAGCGGACCGGGGGTGAAAAGCCATTTGTCTTGCATGATTCAGGACTGCTTTTGGATGCCGAGCAGCGCGGGGATTTCGCGGATGCTGCCAAGCAGATGGGTGTGTGGATGAATTTCGAGTTCGGCCCTTGTACTTGCGCCGCTGAGCACGCCGATGTTGAGCCCGCAGCCGGCGGCATGTCCTTCGCCCAGATCGGCCGGCGTATCGCCTACCTTGGCGGTGCGACTCATGTCGCTGATGCCGAGCAGAGATGCAGCCTTCAGGGCGAGATCGGCATGGGGTCGTCCGTGAGTCACTTCGTCGGAAGCCACGCTGGTATCGATAAGACCATTGATTTCCCAGCCCAGTTTTTCGATGATGGCAGCAGCGATGGGGCGTGCAAAGCCCGTATCTATAGCCACGCGGATACCGGCCAACTTCAAACTGCGGAAGACCTCTGAGGCGCCTTCCACCTCTCGCACACGGGAGTCGGTGCGGTAAAACTGCAGCATCTCGCTGAGGAAGCGCTGATACAACTCTTCATTGTAACGGTCTGTAACTGAAGCAGCGGGAAGTTTTTTCTCCATCAGAAGTCGGATAGCCAAGGGCTTGGGCATACCCATCACTTCATTCACTTCATCTCTTGTCACTTCCACACCGGCGGAGCGAAGTGCATTTTGCAGACAGAGGTTCACAAAATCTTCATCGTGCACCGTGGTGCCGGCCATATCGAAGATGACGAGTTCAATATTCATGCCTTATGTTTTTGCAAAGATAGTTGCAGGCCATGCGCGAATGTTAAGGAGATATGAACGTTTGGGGCCCGGATATCGGTAATGCCCTTCATTTTGGTTAGGTTTGGGGCATGCTGAAGAACGCACATCTTTTGTTTTTTCTGATGCTTATCGGTTTTGTGCTGATGCTGAGCTCCTGTGAAAAGGAAGCCGCCATTGTAGCTCCCGCTACCGACCTGAGTGTATCTGCAGGCGTACCCAATGCATTGAATTCCTATGATACGGCAGGGGCACTGATCATTAAGGGCAGCGATACAATTATACGGCAGGTATTCTTGCGGCCGCAGTTTTACCGGGAAGAGGTCATGCGTGAAACTCGTTTTTTTCTGCAGGACATTTTTCCGGCCGACAGTTTCCCGTTCAATAATTTTTACAATACCAATCAGGAATTTCTGGACGGCATCAGTACTGCTGCCGATTATACAATCTATTTGAAAACCAATAATCTGGATTCCATCCCTAGAAGCTGGGCGGTGGCTATGTTTGATACGGTGATGGAGGCCAAGTTTCTGGAAATCAATTCAGATTCACTGTGTATTTGGCTGAAAGGGATTGAGCAAGACCTGTTAAACGACAGCCGGCTTGACAGCACAAATAAGTCGGCTCTGCTGGTATCTGCTTCAGCTTATCGTTATGCAGCGGCTTATTGGGAAAAGAACGCAGATATCTGGAGGCCTGTGATTTTAGAATCTGGAAAAAGCAGCTGCCGCAATTGCAGCGGATGGTATGAACACTGTCTGGAAACGGGTAAAGCTGCGCTGGCCGGAGCCCTTTCGGGATGCAACGGAAGAGGGGGTAGTCCTCGAGACTACAAGGGTGCGCTTCCCGGCGGGATTTACGGTGGTGCGGGCGGCGGAGCCTGCAGGGGCTTGTTCGAGTGAGTTGAAAGTTGGAAAGTAGAAAGTTGAAAGTCATATATTATTAATTCATATATTCCATTAGGGTTCTTTTTACTTTTTTCATTTGGCGCCTTGCCGCGGCTTTGCCGGCCGTTATGTGTTCCATTCTGCCACCCACCCGCCCGCCCAAACGCCGCGGCAACCGGGTGTTTCGGGGGTTCCGTGGCGTAGGGTATGGGCAGAAAATTTTCTGCCCTTTCTGCCCTTTCCGCCCATACCATACGCCACCCGGCCTTCGGCCGGCCCCTTCACCCCCTGGCGCGGCTTTCTGCTTCTGCGACCGCCCTGCTCAACAGAAAGGAATAGGACTGTGCGCCCTAATGGCTCTCCATGAATGAGAATCATTTAATGTCTGCCTGGTATAAGCCGTTAAGAAAATCCAAGTTGCAGCAGTATGCCATGCAGATTGGTTAAACTTGCATAAACCAATCGGCTATGGCTAAAACCACACTTTTCAAGCCGGACGAAGTACCCGAGTATCGGTTTGCCGGTATTGCCTCAGGGCTGCGCGATTACCGCATGGCCTTCCTTCTGGGAAGGGCTTTGGATCTCGATTTCAGACAGGTGATGCCCATACGCGCCGGTGGACGCGAGAAAAACCGAAATCTGAGTTTTCCGGTTTTTACTGCAGGTATTTTTGATCCCGAGGGCCCGGCAGCACCCGCCCTGTTTGTAAACCGGCAGGGTAATGATTTTCTGCTGCCTAAATTGCGCGTGTTCGAGTTTTTCTTTCGCTTTGGCGGCTTGCCCGATATAGATGTCTGTGAAGATCAGCTTCAGAAAATCAAGCTCATTGAAGGAGTTGCTCTGGCCCAGATCATTTCAGGGCCGGTGCTCAATAATCTCAGACCGCTACAGGTTGAAGAAGAATTGCCCGTTAATTCCGTTATCAGACCGGGAAAGCCCGGAAACCCATCGTAATTCATGAAAATACATAACAATAAAACCAAGATCATCGCCACTTATGGCCCTGCATGCAGCGATCCTGATGTACTTACTTCTATGGTAAAGGCCGGAGTGGATGTGTTCAGGTTCAATTTCTCGCACAGCTCCCACGAGCAGCATCTGGAGGGATTCCGTCAAATCCGTGAACTAAACCGGCTGCACGGCCTGAACATTGGCATTCTGGCCGATCTTCAGGGGCCCAAAATCCGGCTGGGCGTGGTAGAAGGAATCCATGTGCTTGAAAAAGGCTCAGTAGTTGAAATCACCAATCGCGAAATGCCCTCTACGGCTTCCCGCTTATACATTAGTTACGAGCCTCTGCCACAAGAGGCTAATCCGGGCGAAGTAATCCTGATTGACGACGGCAAAATCGAACTGAGGGTTCTGGAGACCAACGGCAAGGATATGCTGAAGGCCAAGGTAATCAACGGCGGCAAAATCAGCTCCAAGAAGGGTGTTAATCTTCCTGACACCCGAACCAGGGTTCCGGCCATTACCGAAAAGGACCGCCGCGATCTGGAGTTTGCGATGGAAAACGGTGCCAACTGGATTGCGCTTTCCTTCGTGCGCAGTCCGGCAGATGTGCGCGAGCTGAAGGCACTGCTGGGCGAGCGCAACAGCTATATGAAAGTAATGGCCAAGATTGAGAAACCGGAAGCACTCAAAGAAATCGATGCCATTATTGAAGCTGCCGACGGCATCATGATTGCAAGAGGAGACCTGGCCATTGAGGTGCCTCAGGAGCGCATGCCACTCATCCAAAAAGACATCATCCGCAGATGTATTCGTAATGCGCGGCCCGTGGTGGTTGCCACACAGATGATGGAGAGTATGATTGAAAATCCGGTACCCACCCGTGCCGAAATCACAGATGTAGCCAATGCGGTGCTGGACGGAACCGATGCGGTGATGCTGAGCGGCGAGACAAGCACCGGTAAACATCCGCTTCAGGTGATTCAGGTGATGGAAAAAATTCTGAGAAACATTGAGCATACCGATTTCATATATGACAAAGAGCTCAGGGCGCAGAAAAATTCAGACACCTTTGTTTCTGATGCCATTTGTTTCAACGCTGCCCGCATGAGTCTGGAGCTTGGTGCGCGGGCCATTGTGGGTATGACGTTTTCGGGCTACACCGGATTTAAGCTGTCGAGCTACCGACCCAAGGCTTCGATTCTGATTTTTACAGAAAACGAGAGGTTGCTCAATGCGCTGAGCATTTGCTGGGGGGTGAAAGGTTTCCTGCACAAGAGCTTTATTGGAACAAATACCTCCATACAAGAAGTAATAGAGGATTTGAAGAGAGCCTCGGAGGTTCGCAGCGGAGACATTGTGGTAAACGTAGGCTCGATGCCACTTGCAGAGCGTGGCCGGGCCAATATGGTAAAAGTGACGGTAGTTGACTGATGAAGCCTGAGGAGACTATTCGGGACTACCGTTATTGGTTACTGCGGCTTCAGGACTACTGCGCAGGAGCCGAACGCGCGCCCGAATCAGTCAGAACCAAGTTGCGTATGTCGGGGCTGAGTAAAGCTGAACAGGAACAAATAGAATCTGAGTTACGCAAAGCTGGATTTCTGAGTGAAATGCGCTATTCCGAGGCCTATGTGCGGGTGAAGCGTCAGGCAGGCTGGGGTTCGGCCAAGATCAGAAACAGTTTGTTGCGGAAGGGGATTTCGTCTGCTGTGGTAACAGAATTCAATTCGGGAGCAGAGGATGCCGAAAAGCTTCAGGAGGTTGCTGAGCGCAAGTGGAGATCCCTGCGCAGCGGTGATTTGAGGGAGCGCAGGAACAAACTGCTAAGATTTTTGCTTTCCCGGGGATTCGGAATGAAAGATGCCCGGGGGGCGGTAGACAGATGTATAAAGGGCAATGCGGAATGAGCATGCCGGGGGCTTTAAACTAAATTGCCTGTCTGAATATAAGCCCGGATTAGCATTGCAGCTGAAGCTTTGGGGCTATTTATAATCTTCAATTTCGACCAAAATTTAACAGATCACCCTTTTTTACAGTATTATCTTATTTTTGCAGCACTTAAATCTCTCCTTATGTCTTCTATTGCAGAACGCGTTAAAAAGATCATTGTCGACAAACTGGGTGTTGAAGAAAGCCAGGTGACTCCCGAAGCCAGCTTTACCAATGATCTCGGAGCCGATTCGCTGGACACCGTGGAACTGATCATGGAGTTTGAAAAAGAATTCAGCATCTCCATTCCTGACGAACAAGCCGAAACCATTCAGACCGTAGGTCAGGCCATCGAGTATCTCGAAAAGAACATCAACCCATAAGTTTTATATCCCATGCCGCTGCCTCGGGTCGTGGTTACGGGCCTGGGCGCCCTGACGCCCATCGGAAACACCACGGGTGAATTTTGGGCTGCACTCCTGCGCGGAGAAAGCGGCGCAGCTGCCATCACTCGTTTTGATGCCTCCGCATTTAAAACCCGCTTTGCCTGCGAGCTCAAAGGGTTTGATGCCACAGCCTTCATAGACCGGAAAGAAGTTCGCCGTCTTGATCGCTTTTCTCAATATGCAC
>CAZUHX010000129.1:0-6701 GCA_964620795.1 uncultured Chitinophagaceae bacterium | reverse complement strand
TTAGCACACGCGTACATCGTAGCTGTTTCAGTCGGAAATTCTCTGCGGCCTGAATCTTAGTGATTGCCAATTGTTGATTTTAAATGTTACGGGCTAGTTCTCAGTAATTCAACTGTTCTCCTTTCGCTTATTGTTTTACTTTTAGCATCATGAAAACCGCTGGTCGGCTATTGATTTTATTGCTCTCTTTCCCACTTTTCCTGAAGGCTGAATGGCTGTTTAAGGAGAACAAAGGACAATGGGATAGTAAGGTCCTGTTTCGCACTGAATTCAATGGAAATGAGATCTACTTCGGTAAAGATTTTGTTACCTATCAATTGCTCAACCAAGAGGATTTGCGCCGGAGCAGAGGACGTCATGGTCACGGCAATGATGCCGCAGATCCCGATCGCCCTTTCATCCGCGGACATGCATTTCAGATTCGTTTTTTGTCCTCCGCTTCTGTTTCTGCCACAGGGCTTTCTGCAGTCAAAGAATATTTCAATTATTATTTGGGCAGTGATGCCTCCAAATGGGCGAGCCGGGTTCAGGCCTTTCAGAAGATTTCCTATCCCGCGCTTTATCCCGGTATTCAGCTCTTGGCTAGCCCTACCGCATCCGGTTTGAAATACGATTATTTGCTGTCTGCAGGCGCGCAGCCCAGTCAGATTCAGTTTAAAGTAGAAGGAGCCAGCGCAAAGATCAGAAACGGCAGGCTTGAAATTGAAACCGATGCCGGACTGGTCGTTGAAAATCCACCTCTGGCATGGCAGGAGATCAATGGATCCAGGAAAATGATTCCTTGTGTGTTTAGCGATCAATCTGGAACTTTTGGTTTTGCATTTCCCGAAGGATTCAATCCGGCTTTTCCAATCACCATAGATCCTGATCTGGTATTTTCAACTTATTCTGGATCTACGGCAGACAATTTTGGTTATACCGCTACTTATGATGCCGAAGGGAATGCGTATGCTGCAGGTTCGGTCTTTCAGATCGGGCAGTATCCCGTTACGCTTGGTGCATTTCAGATCAGCTGGGCAGGCGGAGTGGGAAATCAACAGCCGGGCTCTCCGGCGGGAACAGGAACCGATATCGCTATCACCAAGTATTCAGCCGATGGTTTGAGCAGAATTTATTCGACTTATCTCGGCGGAAATGGGGATGAACTACCGCATTCCATCGTGGTTAATTCCAATGAAGAGTTGTTTGTTTTCGGCACCACCGGATCATCCAATTTCCCGACCACCGCCAACGCTTACGACAGAACATTTGCCGGAGGTCCAGATCCCGGAGCTTTCAGCGGACTGGCCATACATTATCTTGCAGGCAGTGATATTATCATCAGTCGCTTTAATCCCGACGGCACAGCACTCATGGCTTCTACTTACGTGGGCGGAACCGGAAACGACGGATTGAATTTTCCCGTGGGAAGCGGTTTGAATTACAACTACGCAGATGAGGTGCGCGGAGAGATTGATATTGATCGAAGTAATAATGTTTATGTGGCCAGTTGCACCCGCTCTGCTGATTTCCCCATCAGTGCTCAGGCCGTTCAGAACTTTCTTCAGGGAGGAATGGATGCCTGTGTTTTTAAAATGGACAACAATCTGAGCCGCATCATCTGGTCAACTGTACTCGGCGGCAGTGATGATGATGCAGCCTATTCCATTGCATTTGATCAGACCGATTCACTCTACCTCACAGGTGGTACTGTATCGCAGGATTTTCCGGTTAGCCCGGGCACCCTTCAAACTTTAAATGCAGGGGGTAGATGTGACGGATTTATCTCTAAAATAGATCCCTCAGGTCGGCAATTACTTCAATCAACCTACTGGGGTTCTTCTGCTTATGATCAGGTTTATTTTGTGGAAGTAAACCGCCGCAATGAAGTTTTTGTACTCGGTCAGACAGAAGCGGTTGACTCAACTTTCATTTTCAATGCGGCTTATAATGTGTTTCGATCCGGTCAGTTTATAGCCAAGCTGAATCCCGATCTAAGAAGTCGTGTATGGTCAACCGTATTTGGTTCCGGAAGAGGTCGGCCTGATATTTCTCCTACGGCCTTTTTGGTTGATTTTTGCAATAAAATTTACATGGCGGGATGGGGAGCTTTTGGCACGCTTTCTACCCAGGGGTTGCCCGTCACCTCAGATGCTTTTCAATCTACAACAGATGGACGCGATTTTTATTTGATGGTCCTGGAAGATGATGCTTCCGCCATTTCTTATGCAACTTACTTTGGAGGAGCCCAAAACGGAGGCGAACACGTTGATGGCGGTACCTCCCGATTCGACAAAAAAGGGGTAATCTACCAATCGGTCTGTGCAGGCTGCGGCGGCTTCAGCGATTTTCCCACCGCACCTGCAAATGTGGTTTCCCGCACCAACAACAGTCCCAATTGCAACAATGCAGTGTTTAAATTCGATTTTAAACTTCCGCTTTGCATCGCCGATTTTGAAGCCCCGCCTCCTGTATGTACTCCGGCCTCCATTACCCTCAACAACAGAAGCCTGGCCGGAGATTCGGCAAGCTTTCACTGGTATTTCGGAGATGGGGATACTTCTCAGGCTTTTGAACCCACTCATGTATTCGATTCTGCCGGAGTTTACACCATCATGTTGATTGTTAAGGACCGCACAAGCTGCAACGGAGCCGATACAGCCTCCATTCAGCTGGTTATACTGGATGGCTTGAAAGATACGCTGTCTGAAATTTCCATTTGTCCCGGCTCTTCCCGTCAGATAGGATTCACCCTCAGCGGAAATACCCAGGGAATCAGCTATCGCTGGTCTCCCGACTCTACCCTCAGCGATCCTTCGGCAAGTAATCCGTTTACCTTTACACAAGTCTCTCAGGATTATTTGCTCATCGTTTCCAACGGAGCCTGTGAAGATACCTTTGCCCAGAGGGTACAGGTTTTGTTCGACAGCATCCGGACATCAGGCGCAGAAATCAATTGCCCCGGCGATACTGCCCGTCTCTTTGCCCTTGGTTCTTTCCCGGCCTACCCACTTAGTTTCTCCTGGCAACCTGTTTCATCTGTCAGGGAGGGAGCCAATAGCAATCGTCCGCTGGTCACCGGCACAGCAGATAGCTGGTTTTTTGTAACAGGAACCAATGCACTGGGCTGCAGTTACCGCGACTCGGCATTGCTTCAGGTCTCCTCCTTTCTTGGCAATCTTCAGGCAACGGCCACTCCTCCCGAAATCCGCTTAGGCGACAGCAGCCGTTTGCAGGTTCAGCCACTGACCAATGAAAGTGTGACATGGCAGGCCGATACAAGCCTTAGCAATACACTTATTCCTGATCCGTGGGCTTTCCCCACAGAGAACAGAACTTACTACTTTCAGGTAGAAGACCCCGCGGGCTGCACGCTTTCTGACTCGGTCAGGGTGTTGGTCAAAAGAATTCCTTGCTCCAATGAAAGTGTTTTTGTGCCTGATGCTTTTTCACCCAATGATGACGGCTTGAATGATCTGCTGTTGCTGCGCGCTCCCGATATTACCGAATTGAATTTCAGAATATATGACCGCTGGGGTCAGCTGGTATTTGAAACGAATGACCCGCGAAAAGGCTGGGATGGAAGTTTTGCCGGCAAAATGCTTGGAAACGGAGTTTTCGGCTATGCTGCAAACGGCAAGTGCGCCGACGGGAATCCATTTGAAATTAAAGGCAATATCACCCTCATCCGATGAAGCACTTTAATTTGCTTTTATTTATATGTATTAGTCTGGGGCTATCTGCCCAGGATATTCATTTTTCGCAAGCCCCTTTCTTCGGAAGTTCTCTTAGTCCTTCATTACTCAATGCTTTCAACGGTCAGATCAGACTGAATGCCATTTACCGCGGGCAATGGATTTCTGTTCCTGTCAATTATCAATCGGCAGGGGTCAATGCCGATTTTGAAGTATATGAACTCCCATCCCAAAAGCTCCGCATCGGTGCCGGGATGATACTCTCTTATGATGTGGCCGGGACCTCGCGGATGAACAATCTGCAAACATCCCTTCAGGCAGCTGCAGAATATCGGCTGGGAAAAGAAAACCGCCACGCCCTTGGCGTAGGCGCCGGCATCGGTATCATTCAGATGGGCTTTGATCCATCAAGACTACGGTACGACGATCAGTACCGGGGCGATGCTTTTGATCCCAACAAGCAAAGCAGTGAGCAGTTTACGGCAAACTCCAGACTGCAACCAGATGTATCTGCAGGCTTTCATTATAGATATATTAAAAACAACCGGCATCAGTTTCAAATTTCACTGGGACTCAGACACCTTAACCGGCCTGTCATCAATTTCAACGAAGGCGCAGCAAACCCAATGGGCCTCAGATATGACATTCATTCTCGTTACCAGATTCAGCTCACGGAAGCATTGGATATCATTCCTGATTTTTTTGCCTCATTCCATACTGCCGAAGACGGCAAGCTTACCTTAAGCGAACAGTCTTTCGGAACCATACTGAGAATACACTCTTCCGGAAAAAAAGGCCCCGACTTTTGGGATGCGGGAGTATACACGCGATTCAATCCCACAAGTCAAATGCCGTCATCAGCAATTCCGGCGGATGCACTTTGGCTTCTGGCAGGCTTGCAGTGGAAAACATGGTCTGCCCATCTTTCCTACGATATCAATATTTCTTCTTTCAGAAATCCCACCCGAACATTCGGAGCGGTAGAAATCACCGCAGGCTGGATCTTCTCCAGGGTTAAAAAGATAAAAGACAAAGGAGTCTCATGTCCACTTTTTTAATATTTTTTATTTCTATATTTCTGATGGCAGGCTCATTGCATGCACAAACCTTTCGTCAGTATGAACAGGCTGCTGCAGAAGCCATGGAGAACGGTCGTTATGATGCGGCGGCGGTTTACCTCCGCGATGCGCTGAAACTGGATCCCGGCTGCACAGCTTGCTGGTTCGATCTCGGGACTTCCCTCAAAAACCTCAATGACTATTTACCCGCTTCAGAAGCCTTCCAAAAGTGTAATGATCTCGACGCCGCCGGGCGATACCCAATGTCGCGCTTTTGGCTCGGAAGCATGCTGAAAATGTCAGGGAATTACACTGAAGCAGAAGAGGCTTTTCGTTTGTTTTTGATTCGTTATAAAAATACCGATGCGTTCTTCCGCCGCGCATCTCATGAAATCGAAGCTTGCAAAAAGGCAGTTTTGCTGAGTAAAGAAAATGCAGCACCGGACTCAGAACTCAATCATCCGCCCGCTCCCCTTAACTCGCCATACACCGACTTTGGTGCCTCGGTCATGCCCGACGGACAGATTAGCTTTTCCTCTCTTCGAAACATTTCAAAAGAAAAGGGCAAGCCCCTTTTTCTTTCCAGAGTTTATAAAAATGCCACTGCGGAGGAAGTACTTTCACTGCCGCTTGACCCCGCCTATGCATCCAAACATCAGGCTTATGCGGTCTGGAATACCGACAGCTCTGCCATGGTTTTTACCTTATGCCGCGATTCTGCTTCCATTTACCATTGTGAACTCTGGATGAGCAGGAGAAAAGGAACGGACTGGAGCACAGCAGTCCGTTTACCCGAGCCGGTCAATCAAACTCCTTATTCAAGCTCTCAGCCGGCCTTTGGAAAAAATGGAAATGTAGATGTTCTTTATTTTGTTTCTGATCGCCTGGCGGGCAAAGGCGATGATGATATCTGGATGGCAGAGGAAAACAACGGCCGCTGGATAGTAAGTGCGGTTTCCGCTCAGCTCAATACTCCGGGAAAAGAATCATCGCCCTTTTGGGATCAGCATTTAGGCGTTCTCTGGTTTGCTTCCGACTGGCATTACGGCACAGGCGGCTTAGATATTTTTGGATACAAAACAGGAGCGGGGGTGTTTAGACTACCTGCACCATTCAATACTTGCACCAACGACTGGGGACTGCTGATCGGGCGGGATAGAAAACAAGCCTGGCTCACTTCCAACAGACTTGGCTCACAGTCCCTCAAGTCGGCCACTTGCTGCAATGACTTGTGGACACTGAGCTGGAACGATTCATTCATTCAAACACTCATTCCTCCGGCCATAATTTCGGAAACTCCTGCATTGGTCATCGGAAATCCTAAACTTGAAATTCCTTCAAGACCCGATGAAAGTATTCCTTCCAATCCAATACCACCAACAGCCACTCCTTCAGTTACCCTGGCGGAGAATGTGGTTCACAGACTCAATTTTTATTTTCATAATGATGAGCCTGATCCCCGCTCACGGAAGTCGAAAACTACTCAGTCATATCTTCACTGGTACCATTCCTACCTCGCACAAAAGCAATCCTATCTTGACAGCTCCGCTTCGGGAAATGCTGCCATTGAAGCATTCTTTGAAAAACAGCTCAGGCCGCTCACAGACTCATTGCAAAAACTGCATGAATTTTTGAATAAATGGAATGGCAATGCTAAACTCGAAATTAGTCTGAGCGGATACTGCAGTCCGCTTACCGGTAATGACTACAATCTGCAGCTCAGTGCAAGAAGAATACATTCGGTACTGCTTGAGCTCGAGCGCAACCATCCGGACTGGAAAGAGTGGATTCGTTCGGGAAAGCTGATTGTTAAAACAAATCCGAAGGGTGAAGAAAATGCAGCTCCGGGATTGAGTGACAGAGCGGACCAGACGCCAGTGTCTGTATATTCAACGGAAGCGGCAGCCGAGAGAAGAGTTGTACTTGAATGGAAAATGACCGGCGCGCAGTAATTTTATTTCTGCCTGTA
>CAZUHX010000128.1:5359-6827 GCA_964620795.1 uncultured Chitinophagaceae bacterium | reverse complement strand
AGGCGGTCGCGCCCTCGCGCGGCGTCTGCCTGTCCTGCCACCAGCAGCAGAAGAACCACCAGCCCGCTGGCGACTGCGCGAGCTGTCACCAGGTCGGGTGGGTGGGTCACAAGACGGGAGGGAAGCCGTGAACCGGCAGATGAACCGCTACATGCATCTGATGGTTTACGGTGAGCTGATTCAATCGCCCCAGGTTCTTTATGCACATGCGCTTTGCCGCCATCTTCCTGACAAACTCAATCAGGTGTACTTCACCAATTCGGGTGCAGAAGCTGCCGAAGGCGCCATGAAACTCGCCAAAAAAGCCACCGGCAGAAGCCGATTTATCGCATTTCATAAAAGTTATCACGGCAGTACTCAGGGTGCATTAAGTTTGCTGGGAGATGAATATTTCAGAGCCGCTTACCGCCCGCTTCTTCCGGGTATCAGTCACTACACCTACGGAGATTTTGGGATGCTCGGGCAAATCAGTTGCCGAACCGCAGCCGTATTCGTTGAGCCGGTTCAGGCCGAATCGGGAGTGAGCGTGCCGCCTGCAGGTTTTTTGAAGGCCTTGCGCGATAGATGTGATGAAACGGGTACACTTCTGGTTTTCGACGAAATCCAGACCGGGATGGGCAGAACAGGAAAACTTTTCCGATTCATGGAAGAAGGCGTAATTCCTGATATTCTGCTTTCAGCCAAAGCACTGGGAGGAGGAATGCCCCTCGGGGCGTTTATTGCTTCTCAGGAACTCATGTCGGGGCTTAAGGAATCGCCCGTGTTGGGTCACATCACCACCTTCGGCGGTCATCCCGTGAGTTGTGCGGCAGGACTGGCAGCCCTGGAGGTAATTCTTGAAGAAAATCTGCCCGAACGAGCCGAGCAGACCGGGGCTTTCATGGAATCCATGCTCAGACACCCCAAAATTAAAGCTTTCAGAAGGGCCGGACTGCTCATGGCCATTGAACTTCAGGATGCCGCCGAGGTTCAAAAAGCTATTCAGAATTGTGTGGCAGAAGGAATTTTTACCGACTGGTTTCTCTTTGCCCCCCACTGCCTGCGGCTTGCCCCTCCCCTCAATATAACACGGGAAGATGCCGAATGGGCCTGCCTCAAACTGCTGAAAATCCTTGATCAACTGCCTGCCTAACCTCCCGCAGCCTGATATTCCATCCCTCCGCTTTGGATTTTTCACAAAAGCATTTATATTTGCATTCCTTTAAAAGTAACCCTTATGGCCAACCATAAATCAGCCGAAAAGCGTATTCGTCAGATTGCCAAGCGCAGGCTTTTTAACCGCTACTATGCCAAAACCACCCGCAACGCTATACGCGACCTGCGCAGTGAGAAAAACCCAGCTGAAGCCGGAAAAAGATTGCCTGTCGTTATTGCGATGGTTGATAAACTCGCCAAGCGCAATTACATCCACCCCAATAAAGCTTCGAACCTGAAGTCTTCATTGATGAAGCGCTTTCTCAAAAAATAA
>CAZUHX010000128.1:0-5259 GCA_964620795.1 uncultured Chitinophagaceae bacterium | reverse complement strand
CTTTGTGCCCTTTGTGGTTAAACGATTTAAGGAGTGAACCACAAAGAACACAAAGGAAGCGCAAAGAACACAAAGAGATGGCGGTAGATGGATTCAACTTTATTTACAGAACCCAGAATCAAAGTGGGAGAATGTCTTTGTGCCCTTTGTGTTTAAATAGATTAATCCTTAACAGCAATGAACACCAAGAAGGCGCAAAAAACACAAATGGAACAGGATACCCGGAATCCATCTGAAACAACAGCTGGTTAAAACAGTTAAGCCAAAAGAAAAAAACGAGAAATTTTCTTTAGATGGAGTGCACTTTCAGACATTCAATTCTTATTTCCCTCCCCGGGAAACCTTTCAAAAAACGGCTTGTCCTCTTCCGAAAAATCCTCCTCCACCCTTTCAGGCAGAGTCTCCTGATCATACTTTCTGAATAAATAAGCCAGCAAACCTCCGGCGGCCGCTCCAAAAAAATGCGACTCCCACGATACACCGGGCATGGGAACAAACCCAAAGACCAGTCCGCCGTACATCAAAACCACAAAAATGGCAATGGCTGTTGCCCGCCCTTTACCCCTGATGAGACCCGAAAAAATCAGAAAACCGGTCATTCCGTAAATCATGCCGCTGGCGCCGATGTGATAACCCATATTGGGCGCAAAACTCCAGACCAATGCACCCGTAAGCGGCCAAAGCAAGAGCAAAACCCTTAGTCCGGCGCGCGGATAAGCATTGAGCAAAACCATACCCAACACAAGAAAAGGCAATGAATTAGAAAGTAAATGGTTCCAGTCGCCGTGAATCCAGGGAGAGAACAGAATGCCGGGAAGTCCGCTCAGATGTCGCGGCAGAATTCCATACCTGCCCCAATCGGTTTGCAATACATACTCCAGTACAGACAACGCCCAGGCCGGAAACAAAAGAACCGTCAGCAATAACAAGCTCAGGTAAAATCGCCTCTTGTCTTTCATCAGGCGAAGAACGCCAAATTGCCTAAGTTTGAAGAAATTTATCCCCTTGGCTTTCCTCCGGTTTGTACTTTCCTTTCTCATTACGCTTGCTTTGGTATTGGTTCTTGACCGAAGAATGGGCGTGGCACCGCCCTTCGGAAAATTTCTGGATCCATTCGGCGGATGCTGGCAGCAGGCCGAAGCAATAAATGCTGAACCCGAAATTCCCGAAAACATACCCGGGCTCAGACAGCCCGCCAGGGTTTACTTCGACCATAGAAGAGTGCCGCATGTTTTTGCTGCCAATGAATTGGATCTCTATTTCATGCAAGGCTATCTGACCGCCAGAGACCGCCTCTGGCAAATGGAAATCCAGACCCATTCGGCCGCGGGAAGAATTTCAGAAATCATGGGGCCTTCAACGCTTGAATACGACCGGAATCAAAGAAGAATCGGACTGGTTTATGCGGCAGAAGAGGCTGAAGCCTTTATCAGATCCAATCCCGAAAGCGTTGAATTGATCGAGGCGTATTCTCAGGGAGTTAATGCCTGGATCAACAGCCTCGACCGGCGCACATTACCGCTCGAATACAAACTGCTCGATTACCGGCCCGAAGCATGGACTCCGCTGAAAACAGCCTTGTTGCTGAAGAACATGGCGCTGATGCTCTCGGCCACCGAATGGGATATTGAAAACACCAATGCCATGACTCTGCTGGGCAGAGATCAGTTCAATCGTTTGTTCCCTGAATATTTTGCCCAACAAGATCCCATAGTTCCTGCCGGAACGCCCTGGTCATTTACCCCTGTTCCGCCGCTTGCCGATTCACTGACAGCCACACCGCTGACGGCCTATACACATAGCCAGCCCAAGAGCGATGCCATTTTGGGATCAAACAACTGGGCCGTGAGCGGCACACGATCGCAGACCGGACGTCCTATCCTCTGTAACGATCCGCATTTAAAGTTATCGCTTCCCTCGATCTGGTACGAGATGCATCTGGTTTGTCCCGGCATGAATGTCTATGGTGTAACGCTGCCGGGAGCTCCAGCAGTTATTATCGGATTCAACGAATCAGTCGCCTGGGGCGTAACCAATGCCGGAAGAGATGTTCGCGACTGGCACCGAATCAGCTTCAAAGACCGCAGTAAAAAAGAGTATAAACTAGACGGACAATGGAAGGCGAGCCGGATGAAAGTTGAAAAAATAAAAATCAGAGGCGCTCAGGAATTTCTCGATACGGTTGCCTACACCACCTTCGGCCCTGTAGTTTATGACCACAGCTTCGGAAACTTTCCGGGGGGAGCAGAAAATTCACTGGCTTTGCAATGGACAGCCTTTCTCGGTTCCAATGAGTTCCTGACATTTTACCATCTCAACAAAGCAAACACTTATCAGGATTATTTACATGCATTAGATCATTACAGTTGCCCTGCCCAAAACTTCGTTTTTGCCTCCGTTTCAGGAGATATCGCCATTCGCGAACAAGGCCGTTTTCCGATCCTTCAAAAAGAGCAGGGAAAGTTTGTAATGAACGGAGAATTGAGTTCAGGCAAATGGCAGCAGTTTATTCCTTATGAACACAATCCGGGGCAATTCAATCCGGAAAGAGGATTCGTGAGTTCGGCCAATCAACATCCTTTTGATACCAGCTATCCCTACTATTCCTGCGGCATCGGCCCGTTTGAATATTTCCGGAACAGAAGAATCAACAAAGTACTTGCCGCCGACAGCAATATCTCTGCCAAGGATATGATGTCTCTGCAAAACGACAACCTCAATCTTCTGGCCGAAGAATTGCTCCCTGTCTTACTGAAAAATGTAGCGCGTAAAAATTTGAGAAAAGAAGATATGAAAGCGCTCAGCCTGCTTGCCGGGTGGAATTTTAGAAACGATCCTGAGCAAAAGGGAGCTGTGTTTTTCAGCGAATGGTTCACGGCCATTCAAAGAGTGCTGTGGGATGAACTTCTATTGCAGGACTCACTGGCACTGAGAAAGCCTTCAAGTTATGCCTGTCTCAGATTTATCAGCGATGTTCCCGAATCCCCTTTATATGATTACGGACCAAGTCCGGAAAAAGAAAACCGCTCTCAATTGCTGGCACTCGCGCTAAGACAAAGCATGGATAGCCTGAAAAGCAAAAACATCAATCCTGCCGCGTCGCCCGACTGGGGAACATACAAAGCCACCATGATTCAGCATCTGGCCAGACTGGATGCCTTCAGCAGACTCGATATCCGTTGCGGAGGTGATCTGGGCATCGTGAATGCCACCAACAAAACACATGGACCTTCATGGAGAATGATCGCTGAATTGGGCGGAAAAAAATGGGGCATCTATCCCGGCGGTCCATCAGGCAATCCGGGAAGTCCGTTCTATGACAACATGGTCAACACATGGGCAAAAGGCGAATATGACGAATTGCTCTTCCCCTCCCCCAAAAATGAACTCGAAGCATTGGCTAAAAAAGGCAAACTGATCAAACCCTGAATATGCAGTTTCTGAAATCTTTCCTCACTTGCTTCTTGCTTGCAGCCTTGCTTCAGTACTTTCTACCCTGGTGGACAATTGCTTTGGCGGCATTGGTTGCCGGATATCTTTTTAAGCAATCGGGAATACAAACTTTTCTGGCCTCCTTCAGTGCGGTTCTGCTGTTGTGGGCCGGATATGCGGCATGGCTTGATTACCAAAACGCACATATTCTTTCCGAACGCCTTTCGCAACTCATCCTCAAATCAGAAAACGGCTATCTCATGATTGCACTCACCGGCTTTTGCGGAGCTTTGGTGGGTGGAACAGCATCGCTCACAGGGCTGTATGCAAGACGACTTTTAAGCCCATCACAAAGCTGAGCCAAACACCTGCGTAGCCTTACAAACAAAATTGCCCCTAACCGGCTCTTCCGAAAAGGCCGCTGCAGTGCCAAGCATTTTCAATTTAGGATTGAGCAAATTGGCCTTGTGGGGAGCTGAATCCATAAAAGCCTGAGTAATCTCTTCTGCAAGCGCTCTGTATGTTTTGGGCTCATCCGAGAGATAGGTTTCATGAATATTTTCAGCAGCTGCAGACCATGAAAATCCGGCCCACTTCAGCCGGTCGTCAAGATCAGCCCACTTCCGGGAGAAGCGGTTATGGTGATCAAAAAAATTGCGCTCAATCATCTGACTGCTGTGCAGATCCGCCGCCTTCTGCAATCCCATATCAAAACGAAGCTCCTTGCGGCCCGCCTTGCGCCTGCATAGATTCACATGGTGAAACAAAGCCGCATTCAGCAATTCAATGTCCGGATTCTTCAGATCGATCGGCGTATCAAGCAATTCAAGGTCAAAAAACTTTTCACTGCTCATCCCGGTATAGCTCTGCGCATGAACCATGACCGGCAGCAACATCAGGAACATCAACACACTTTTCATATATATAACTTTAATATATTAATTTGAATATTATATTTAGATTAGACTTATTTTTTATCAGAACATATATATATTAAAAAATGAGGGCGCCTCCCCCGCTCTTCTCGCCTTCGTCTCGCAGCCCGGGGGCCGGGTGTTGCGGGGGTTCCGTGGCGTACCGCCACCCGGCTGCGCCGGCCCCTCCACCCCCTGGCGCGGCTTTCTGCTCTATCCGAAAGAACTTCCGCAACCGCAGGTTTTTTCGGCATTGGGATTGCGATAAGTAAAACCCCTGTTTCCCAGTCCGCCTTCAAAATCAATCTCAGTGCCGCTCAGGTACATTTCATGCAGCGGCTCCACGGCCACCGTGATTCCCTCATAAGGAAACAACAAATCATTTTCTGCCGCCTTGCCAAACTCCAGCACATAAGAAAAACCCGCACAGCCGCCGCCTTTCACACCAAGTCTCAGAACAGCATCCTCGCCATATCCACCTTCCTTTTTCAGCCGGATCAATTCCAATCTTGCCCCTTCGGTGAGAAGAATTCCTTTCTCGCTGCTTGCTGCAGGCTGCAGTTGTTCCAAATCTTGCTTCATTTGCAGTTCTTTTTTGCTGAACAGAATAATTATACGCTAAATTAGTTTTCAACCCACGCTAAACCCACATCATGGAAGGGATTTCTTTTTCAGTGCTTACCGTCTTAACATTAATTATTATCCTGCCCCAGACAGGCATATTCATCTTCCTGTTTCGCTGGCTGAAAGCCTCACAGGAAAATACACTTCGCATCAGGATGCTGGAAATAAAAGCAGATCAATCTAAAGAAGTGAGAATGCTCCGGCTGCAAGCCTATGAGCGGCTGATTCTGTTTCTCGAAAGAATCAATCCATCTAGCCTGATACCCAGAACCTTTCAAAGCGAAATGCT
>CAZUHX010000127.1:0-6890 GCA_964620795.1 uncultured Chitinophagaceae bacterium | reverse complement strand
TAATAGCAAAAAGCCCTTTCGACGGATTAGGGAAAATCTCTGAAGTGAGACCTCCTCCAAGTTCAGAGATAGATGAAACCTGAGCATCGCGATTGTATATGATCAGCCCATTCTCGTGACCCATCCAGACATTAGACTCTTCATCTATGTATAGAGCAAAAATATTATTGGTCCCCATGGGTGAGTTGCTGCGGGTCAAACTGTCCCATTGTTCGTTTTCATACCTCAGCAAACCACTTTTGGTATAGCTTGAATACATGGTCGTACCATCAAACTGCAAACCATTGTTTAACTCCCTTGGGATTACCGGCAGCAGGCTGAAACCTACACCATCAAATTTTACAAAATGCGAAAGGGAAGTAAACCAAATGTTGTGTTCGCTGTCCTCCTCAATCTCAAAGACCGCCTTGTAAGTCATTTGAGCACCGGGATCGTAATTATCAAAAAAACTAACTACCCCATTACTGATCTGAAAAATCCCATTTGTGCTGCTGGCCCAGATGACCTGATGAACCGCATCATAATGAATATCATTGATTGAGGTGTTAAGACCGGGATGATTGCTGCTGGTGAAAAGTTGAAAACCGGTTCCGTCGTATCGGGCTATAAAACCATCACCGCCCATCCACAGATTTCCCTGATTGTCTTTGGTTAGACAACTGAGTTCGGGATAGTCAAATACATTTTCACCCAGAAGCTCCATGCTGCCATCGCTGCTAAAAGCATTCAAACCCTTGGTAGAACCCACATATACTGTTCCATTGATCTCAAAAGCTTTGGTTCTGAACAAAGTAGAAAATTCTGTAGTCGAAAAAGCCTGCTCAAACTGACGGCTGATTTTGTTCCATTTTTGAATTCCTCTTGGGAAAGTGATATAGACAAAATTTTCAGCGCCTGAATGCGAAAAGTCAACTACCCGATCACCTTTGATGGCAGACTGCCGAAGATCGATTTCCCAAACCTGTCCGTCGGGGGCAACTTGAAGCAAAGCTGCCTGTTTGTCGAATTCAACATTGCTGTAGCCCGTGCCAATCCACATTCCGGATGAAGAAACAGCAAAGGCTGTTGCAATACCCTGTGCTTCCGGGTACGTTGTCAGTACCCCTGACGAAAGCTTAACCACAGATTTGTTCTTCAGAAGAAAATAATCATCCTCACCGAGCTGTGCGTGAGAAATCACCTCACTTGGAGCATTAAGCACAGACTGCTGGCTGAAGTGGAGAAACTTTACGATAGATCCACGGTCATGAATTACCATAAGCTATGGCAGAGCAGGTAATGTTTTGAAATTGTAGACTTGCCGGGTCGAAAATTGCTGGATTCTCAGTCGCCAGTAAAAGAGTACCATTGGGCAGAAAGTCTAAGCCCCAAACCGACGAAGTTCTTTGAGGCGCAGGTCTTAGGAAAGTTTCAAACCGGCCGCCTGAGTAGCGATAAAGCCCCAAGGTAGTAGCGGCCCAGACATCTCCATTGGCGGCTATTTTCATTTCATACAATTTTGCCCCGTTATCAGGAAAGGGAATCCGGGTCCAGCGGGAATTACTGTTCAGAACGGCAAGACCATTGTCGTAAGTTCCGATCCAGACTTCATTTGTTTGCGGATGAACTGCGACCTGCTCAATTTGAAATGAAGGCAAATCATCCGTTCCAGGGCTGAAAAATTGCTTTTGTCCGCTTGAGCGGTCATACTTGAGCAATCCACCTTTGGCAGACATCCAAAGCTCGTTCGTGTTTCTGAAAGCAATCGAAGTTGCCGAAGTGAAATTATTGTGGTAGGTCCAGCTTTCTGCTAAGAGAGTAGCGGTAACCGACAGCCCTAAAAGTAAGACCGATAGTTTTTTGCTGTTAAGTTTCATAAGTAATCATTTTGTTTCTGTAAAAAAATGAAGACAATCACCAAAAGCGAATTGAGTTGTATGATATAAATTAAACTTGCTAAACAGTATATTGATGTGAAAAAACATTGTTTTACCTTGATTTTTATTGTTTTGAATTACTGTAAAATAAAACATGCGGTTTCCGACCATGAGCGATTTGACCTGCTGAAAAGGCATTAAACCTGAAATGAATACTATATGCAAAAGCTCTGGTCATCGTCTGAATCAGCTGAACCTTCGGTTCTGAGAAAGCAACCGATCACCTTAGTGTCTTCTTTGAGAGGAGCATTCTCTTCCGAAATTGATTCAGAGATCTTTTTACGAATTTCGGCAAACTTGTTTTTTTTAGTCTCATCTGCCCCTGCAGTGTTATCAGTTGAAGTATTTGATGCAATTGTTTTTTCCATATATGTATCAAACTAAGATTGAATTGAGCATTCGAAATTAGCAATCAAAAAGGCTAATCGATTGGGTAAGCCTCAACCGCCAGGCAGCAATTTTAAAAAAATCACATTTATAATTATAAAATATTAAATATTAATATTTATTTAAAATGGTTGATAATTCAAAGAAAATCATGGACGTTTTTTTGAATGGCCTTTTGCATTTTCAAAAAACTAGCGCAGTTTGCGATTGATTTAAAATGTATTTTTTGTCGCGGCTTTTGACCGGCAACTGTACTTCGAATTGCAATAGCAAAACCTTTACTTTAAAACCTCTACTTCTCTCCTGTCCAGCGCTGGTAGAGGTCGGGCCGACGCTCTTTGGTGCGCTCCAAAGACTGTTCCGCCCTCCATTCACTGATTTTTTTCTCGTGACCGCTGAGTAAAATATCAGGCACCCTCCGTCCTTCAAACTCTTCCGGCCTGGTATAAACAGGAGGTGAAAGAAGATCATCCTGAAAAGTATCTGTAAGTGCCGAAGTTTCATCGCTTAATACGCCGGGAATGAGTCTTCCAATAGCATCGGTAAGAACAACTGCGGCCAATTCACCACCACTAAGTACATAATCGCCTATGGAAACTTCCATAGTAACAAACATGTCCCGGATGCGCTGATCGATACCTTTGTAATGCCCGCAGATAAGAAGCAGATTATCACGAAGAGAAAGCCGATTGACCATAGCTTGCTGCAGACTTTGGCCGTCGGGCGTGAGGTAGATCACTTCGTCGTAAGTACGTTGTGCCTGAAGGTGACGTATAGCTGCTGCCAGAGGTTCGCATTGCAGCACCATACCGGCTCCGCCTCCGTAGGGATAATCGTCTACCTGCTTGTGCTTTCCTCCGGCAAATTCACGCAGATTGTGGCAGTGCACTTCCAGAAGCCCTTTATTGCGGGCACGCTGAAGAATGGAGTGTGAGAGTGGACTTTCCATCAGCTCGGGGATCACGGAAATGATATCTATGCGCATGGTTAAAGGTCAGTGAGTCCTTCGGGGATATCAAAGCTCACCCTGCGCTCCGATTCGTTGATTTCGGTAATCAGTTCTTCTGCCAATGGGAGCAAAAAAGTTTTACCGGAGGGCATGCGGACTTCTGCAAGGTATTGGTGACCATTATCGGATATAGATTCAATGGTACCCAATGAACGACTCTGATCGAGCACTTCATAGCCCAAAAGAAACTCCCAGCCACTGGGTTCCTGATCAAAGCATTGCAGAAACTCTTCTTCCGGCAGGCAGAGTTCCTGACCCGAAAGTGCTGAAGCGGATTCGCGACTTTTACAATCTTCGAGCTGAATGATAAATTCTGTCTCAGCCAGTTCAGTAACTTCCTGAACAAACTGAGGGATGAATTGATCCTGATGCCTTAAGAAAAGGGCAGAAGGAAACTCATCGGCGATGAAAGGCAGCGTGGTATAAAAGTGAAAAGCCCCACTGAGTTTGTGAGGCTTTCCTATTTTTCCTGCTACCCTGTAGGGTGCGTTCATCATATGATTTTATTCTGCTGCGGGAGTTTCCTCGGCAGCGGCTTCCTCTGAGGCAGGCTGAGCTTCAGACTGAGCGGCTGAAAGGGCAGCTGCACGCTTGGCTTCGCGCTCATTGCGCTTGCGGGTTTCTTCCTCCATCAGCTTGGCAGCTACATCTGCTTTCTCTTTCTTCAACTTATGCTGATGATCAAGAACCTTATTCTTGTGCTCTTCAACCCACTGATCAAACTTGCGGTTAGCTTCTTCCTGACTGAGGGCGCCTTTAGCCACTCCGCGAAGAAGATGCTTTTTATAAAGAACACCCTTATACTTCAGAATAGCATTGGCTGTATCGGTAGGCTCTGCCCCTTTCATGAGCCAGTCGGCTGCACGATCAATGTCGATATGAATGGTAGCAGGCTTGGTGAGCGGATTGTAATCACCGAGACGCTCGATGTATTGGCCGTCCCTGCGCGAGCGGGAGTCGGTGGCAACAATATGGTAGAAAGGACGCTTTCCTCTACCGTGACGCTGTAATCTGATTCTTACGGCCATGTCTTAAACTTAATTTAAGGTTTGGGTTTAAAAAGGAGTGCAAATAAAGGACCTTTCCGGCTCAATTCCAATTTTTTTCAACCCTTTATTCACATTTTTATTTAACGACCTGGCAGTCCTTTGATCATTCGTCCGGCGGCATTCATTTTCTGGACACTTTTCAGCATTTTTTTCATTTCGTCAAACTGACGAAGAAATTGGTTTACTTCCTGAAGGGTGTTTCCTGAACCCGAAGCGATACGTTTTTTACGAGAACCATCGATCACATCCGGATTCTCCCGCTCATAGGGTGTCATTGAAAGAATAATGGCCTCTATCTTCTTGAATGAATTATCATCCAGATCAATATCCTTTACAGCTTTGCCCATCCCGGGAATCATCCCCAGCAGATCCTTGATGTTACCCATCTTCTTAATCTGGTTAAGCTGAAACAGGAAATCAGTAAAGTTGAACTGGTTTTTGCGGATTTTGGCTTCCAGTTCTTTGGCTTTCTTTTCATCGAACTGCTCCTGAGCTTTTTCAACAAGAGAAACGATATCTCCCATGCCGAGGATACGCTGAGCCATCCGATCGGGGTAGAAAACATCAAGGGTATCAGCCTTTTCTCCGGTAGAGACGAACTTAATCGGTTTATTGACTGTATATCTGATAGAAAGTGCAGCTCCCCCGCGGGTATCACCATCAAGCTTAGTAAGCACTACTCCGTCGAAATCCAGGCGATCATTGAATGCTTTGGCCGTGTTAACTGCGTCCTGCCCGGTCATGGAATCGACCACAAAAAGGATTTCTGTTGGCCTGGTTGAATCTTTTAGGCGGGCGATTTCGTCCATCATTTCGGCATCAACGGCCAGGCGGCCGGCGGTGTCAATGATCACCACATCGTTACCGTTTTGGCGGGCCTGACTCAAAGCATCGCGGGCGATGGAAATAGGGTCTTTGCTGTTTTTGTCGGAGAATACGGGTACATCGATTTTTTCTCCCAGCACCATGAGCTGATCAACAGCTGCCGGGCGGTACACATCTCCTGCCACCATGAGCGGACGCTTCATCTTCTTTGTTTTCAGAAAATGAGCGAGTTTATGGGTAAAGGTTGTTTTGCCTGAACCTTGTAGTCCTGCAATAAGCACTACCGCCGGAGAGCCTTTTACATTAAAATCGGCCGCCTGTCCGCCCATGAGTTCGGTGAGTTCGTCGCTCACGATTTTTACCATTTGCTGACCGGGCGAAACTGAGCTCAGCACATTCCCGCCCAGGGCTTTATCTTTCACCTTATCGGTAAACTCCTTGGCGATTTTGTAATTCACATCAGCCTCCACCATGGCACGGCGGATTTCCTTTACCGTTTCTGCGATATTGAGTTCGGTAAGTTTATGCTGGCCCTTAAGGGCTTTAAACGCACCTTCCAGCCGTTCCTGAAGATTTTCAAACATGAGTAGGTATTTCGGGAATGCGAATGTAACGGATTTGGGGGCAAACTAAGGAAACATGTAAAAGAGGGAGCAGAAACATACTTAACATCCGGATTCGTCAGCTGATGCAAATGAGAGCCATGAAACTCTGATGTAAGCCAAAACCAATGGCTCATAAGGGTCGAGAGTCGTTGTCAGATCGAGAAGCCGTCGAATGAATTACATTAAAACAATTAATAATATTTTCATCAATTGATTTGTTTGTACAGCAGGATGATAAACTTGGAAGCTATGCTACCTTAGAAGGATTTAAAGCTAAAATGAAGGAGGGTTTACACTCTTATTTTAAACCGATCAGGCCAGATTTATCCACAATTTAGTTAAAAAAGTGTTTTTGGTGTAACATTTTATTTCTGCATATTATTGTTGTTAATTAATTAATTATCAACATATTACACATTATAAATAGTGGCTATTTTTTTCAAATCCCATTAATTATGACACTTTTAACATGTATTGAATTTTGGGCATATGTTTTAGCATTGCATTAAATCGAATGTATGACACCTACAGACGTTTCTAAAAAAATAGGATTAGTCCTTTGGCTAGTGATTGGATTTATAACTCAATCGAGCCGACTAAACGCTCAATGCAATGTTTCCAATACAGGAACCAGCGCGGCGCCCACTTGCAGCACCCAATCTTTATCCCTGGGTGCGGGAGAATCAAGAAACATCACTTACACCAGTGGTGTTACCTACACGTTCTCCTTCACCAACAATGCCCAGTCAAACGGAGCTTGTGTTGGCGGTGTTCAATATACAACTACTCCTGTGAATGTGACCATACTCTCACCCACAGGCACGGTGGTTACCGGTATGTTTAGAAGCAACGGCACGTGGTCAGGGACTTCTGCTACTCTTTCCTACAAAATTGCAGATCCTACAACAGCAACTATTGGCAGCACTCCTGCAGCAGTCTGTGCAGGCGGAACATCTGCAGCACTCACAGGCAACATCGCCAATGTAGGTACGGGTACATGGAGTTGCACAGCTGCTCCTTCGGGGGGCAATACAACTCACATCACATTCAATTCAGTAAACTCGGAAAACTCCACAGTTACGGTTAATTCATCTGCTGT
>CAZUHX010000126.1:3480-7074 GCA_964620795.1 uncultured Chitinophagaceae bacterium | reverse complement strand
TGGCCATGATGCATGTGAATAAGGAAGGTGAATCTAAACTGCTTCCCGAATGCACATTACCGCTCACCGGCAAGCGTTGTATTCGCAAGGTGGTGACAGAGCTTGGATATTTTGAAATACGCGACGGGGCTTTTCATTTGCTTGAGCTTGCACCGGGTGTAACCGTAGAGGAAGTGGTTGCCAAAACTGCGGGTAAGCTGCTTGTTTCGCCTGAAGTCAGGGAGATGACGCTCTGATGTTTGCAGAATGAGAAGCCCTCTTTCTACAGCTCTTTTTGCCTTGCTGATGTGGGGCATGCTGATGTTGCGGTTTGGCTATGATTTCGGTACCAAAGACCAGATTGAGCTTCTTTCTTACCCTCTCTTTCTGAATGATCATTCCCTGTACCAGAAGGACTTTGTGATTCAGGGCATTCATGCCCAGGTTCCCAATGAGCGCACGGTGTTCTGTACTTTTCTTTCGATGATTCCGGGATATGGAAACCGCATCAATTTTCTGCTGCATTTCATCACTACTTTTTTTCTGATCTGTGGTCTTGAGCAATGGCTGAAAGTGCTTTTCAGAAGCAGGCTTACGGCCCGTCTGGCCATTGTGCTCAGTTTGCTGGTTTTCAATGATTATGCACCGGGCAATAATGAAATTTACACTTCTGCATTTCAGGCGAGCAACATCGCTTGCGCAATGCTGGCATGGAGTTTTGCGGCATTGGCCCGGCAGCGCCTGTCGCTTGCTCTTGGCCTGCTGATTGCTGCGAGCTGGACACAAGTGCTGGAAGGTTTGGATGTGAGTATACCGCTCTTTATTTCTGCCCTGTGGTGGGTGCGTGATGGCGAACTGAAATGGAGATCATGGATTGGCGGTGCTTTGATTTATATGTTGCTGGTGGGCTGGTACCTGATCTGGATCTACATTGGGAAGCAGTCTGCGGAAGGGGCAGCAAGTGAGGAGGAAGTTTTTAAAATTTTGTTTGAGTTCAGGCATCCGCATCATTTCCTCTATCACACATTCAATCCGTTTCGCACCACTGTTTACTGGCTGCTGGCTATTTTGGGCTGGTATTGGCTGCATACCCGGCGCGAACATCTCTGGGCACGCTGGCTGAATATTTCGACGGCTATATTAATTTCATATATATTTTGTGTAGATGTGTTGAACTGGGTTTTTGTGGCCAATTTCCAGTGGTATAAAACCGCACAGTGGATCAAGCTGCTGGGCTGCGGAAGCCTGGCGCATTTTCTGCTTTTCCCCGCTTTCAGAAAATTTCTGGAACGTATTCCGCTCAGGCTGGCTATGCCGGTGGGTGGCCTTGGTTTGATGGGAATGTTTATCGCCATGTTTTATTTCCCGAAGGAACTTCCTTTTGGATCAGAATATCAGTTTGTGCCGGGCTATGTGCAGTTGTATGCCGACATCGACATATCGCAGAAAGCCCGGAGGTATACTCCCGACACAGCATTGTTTGTGCAGCCGGCAAGTTTTACGGCGCTCAAGTATCACGGACAAAGATCTTCCTATGCCGATTTTAAAGCAGTGGTTCGGCATTCCCGCTTTGTGAAGGAATGGTACCGAAGGGTATTGCAGGTTTACCGGCTTTCGGCAGATGAGGAGAAGAAGGGTTTTGAGATACAGGCAGAAGCCGACAAGAGGTATGCGCACCAGACCGCAGCGCAATGGGCGGAACTGAAACAAGAAGGAGTAACACACGCCATTCTCCCGATTGAAGCGGATACAGCCGGACTTCGTGTGCTCGTTAAAAATGAGGCTTTCATGATATGCTGTCTGTGAACGGATTTTTACTGGCGGGAGAAGGGGCAGGAGAGCATTTGGCTGTCAACAGGGCATTTCGCTATGGCGACGGTTTTTTTGAAACCATGCGTTATTGTAAGGGCCGGATTCCGCTGGCCGAATGGCATCAGCGCAGGCTTTTGCGCACGGCCTCACTGTTGGGGTATTCTTTGCCGGAAATACTAAGCTCGGGCCAATGGATTCAGCAGTCTATGGAGCAGCTGAGCGCAGAGGCCGGAAATGATTTTAAACTCAGGCTTCAAATTTGGCGTGAAGGGGGGCAGGGATATCTGCCGGATGAGGGCAAGGCTCGTTGGCAGCTCGAGGCAGCATTGTTTCAGCCAAGGCAAGAAAAAATCAGACTTAGCGGTTTTGTTGCCCAGCCCAAAGCCAGCGGCAGTCTGTCGCGGATCAAGAGCTGCAGTGCGCTTTTGTATGCGGAGGCATTGCGAAATGCACAAATGAACGGAGCCAATGAGGCCATCATTTTCAATGAACGCGGCCGGGTGGCTGAGGGGGCTCATTCCTCTATTTTTGTTCAAAAAGATGGCAAACTGATTACACCTTCACTCAATGAAGGCGCCACCGACGGCGTTTTTCGCGCATGGCTTTTAAAGCACTTTCCCGATCGGGTATCGGAGGGTAGTTTGTGGCCTGAAGATGTGGAGCATGCAGAGCTTGTGCTGATGGGCAATGCCCTGCATGGCTGGATGGGCGTTGAAATGCTGGAAGGAGATGTTCGCAGCGGAGAGATTCCTGCTTATTGCAGGGAGATGAATCCTTTTATCTAATCAGAGATTGTATTTCTTGAGCAGCTCAGGTTGTTCCTTTCTGAAACGATCGTATTTTTCTTTGCCGATGAATTGCTCGATCCTTCCGTAAAAATAAGATTCAATCTGCCCAAGACGCACATTCAAATCATTCTGATTCTTGGGAAACTGAGCATAGGCGGATGCTTGTTTGGATGCAGTGCTTTTGCATAAATCCATGATTTGCCCAGTTACTTTTTCAGGGGTTTTAAACTCTTTAGAAAAAAGTTTAGCCATCCGATCCTGTGCTTCAGGATTTCTGAGATCAGGAAAAATGCTTTGTGCAGATAGCGTTACTGTGGCGACACACAGCAGAAAACTGAACAGCAAACTTCTCATGAGAATTATTTTCAGCTAAAATAATGGCTCTTTCCTAAACCTGCAGATCATTTGCTTGTTTCTGAATCATGAGTCAATCCAAAGGCATTGCCATATGCTGGCTGCGCAGGGATCTTCGTCTAGATGATCATACCGCTTTGTTTCATGCACTGCGCAGCGGACTGGACGTTTTGCCCGTTTTTATTTTTGACCGCAATATCCTGGATCGTTTGAGCGACAAACAGGACAGCAGACTTTCTTTTATTTACGACAGTTTGATGCAGTTGCGCACCGAATTGCGCGGGATGGGCAGCGATTTGTATCTGCTGTACGGAAAGCCCGAAGAATGCTGGAAGCAACTGCTGGACCGATTTGAGGTGAAAGCGGTTTACTGCAATCATGACTATGAGCCATATGCCCGGCAGAGGGACGGAGAAATTTCTGATCTTCTCGGTGCAAGGGGGATCCCAATGCACAGCTTTAAAGACCAGGTCATTTTTGAGCGTGACGAGGTATTGAAACAAGATGGAACTCCTTACACGGTTTTTACACCTTACAGCAGGAGATGGAGAGAGAGGCTGCAGCATGATCAGCCGAAATACTTCGATTGTAAAGCGCATTACAATGCTTTTCTGCGCATTGTTGCAACGCCACATTCTCATAAAAATTCGTTTGTTGTCGG
>CAZUHX010000126.1:0-3470 GCA_964620795.1 uncultured Chitinophagaceae bacterium | reverse complement strand
TACAGTGCTTTTTATCGCATGCTTGCAACAGAGGATATTAGTCTGGCATCTATGGGCTTCGGGCCGGGCAGATATGAGATTCCCGCACGGATCATTAAGGGCGATTTGATCGGAAATTATGATCAGCAAAGAAATTTTCCGGCGGTCAACGGTACTTCAAGGCTTGGGGTACATCTTCGTTTCGGCACGCTGAGCATTCGTTCGCTTCTTGCCTTTTCTCTGAGCCGCAACGATACTTTTGTGAACGAGCTGATCTGGAGAGATTTTTATCATATGATTCTCTGGCATTTTCCGCATGTGGCTGAGGGAGCCTTTCGGAGGGAGTACGACAGAATCCCCTGGCGAAATGATGAGGCCGAGTTTCAATTGTGGTGTGAAGGAAAAACGGGCTATCCGCTGGTAGATGCAGGCATGCGGGAGCTTTCATCAACAGGTTATATGCATAACCGGGTGAGGATGGTTACGGCCAGCTTTTTGACGAAGCATTTGCTGATTGACTGGAGATGGGGCGAGCGCTGGTTTGCAGAGAAGTTGCTGGATTTTGATCTGGCGGCCAATAATGGCGGCTGGCAATGGGCGGCAGGTTGCGGAACGGATGCAGCTCCGTATTTCAGGGTGTTTAATCCGGCAGCTCAGGCCGAGAAATTTGATTCCAAAGGAGTGTACGTACGTCATTGGGTTCCTGAATGGGGTACATCTGCCTATCCGAAGCCTGTGGTTGAGCATGCCTTTGCCCGCGAGCGGGTGTTGAAAGTATACAAGGAAGCCTTGGCAGCTCGATAAATGAAAAAGGCGGCCTCAGGGCCGCCTTTCATGTATTTTTACATATTATTACTTTCTGAATTTTTTACCGGGATAATAGGCCATAGCGCCCAGTTCTTCTTCAATACGCAGCAGCTGATTGTATTTGGCCATGCGGTCGGAACGTGAGGCAGACCCGGTTTTGATTTGCCCGGTATTGAGCGCTACCGCCAGATCGGCAATGGTGCTGTCTTCCGTTTCTCCCGAGCGGTGACTCATCACCGAAGAATATCCGTTTCTCTGTGCCATGCTCACCGCACTGATGGTTTCCGATAAACTGCCTATCTGATTTACCTTCACCAGAATGGAATTGGCAATACCTTCATTGATGCCTCTTTCCAAACGGGTCACATTGGTTACAAACAGATCGTCGCCCACCAGCTGAACTTTATCGCCCACCTTATCGGTAAGCAATTTCCATCCTTTCCAGTCGTCTTCGGCCATGCCGTCTTCGATGCTGATGATGGGATACTTCTTGCACCAGGCCGCCCAGTAGGCCACCATTTCTTCAGAGCTCAGCTTCTTGCCGCTGCTCTTGTGGAAGTGATATACTTTTTTCTTCTCGTCATAGAATTCTGTGCTGGCCGCATCCATAGCGATGAGCACCTGCTCGCCCGGCTTGTAGCCTGCCGCTTCTATGGCTGCAAGCACGGTTTCAATGGCCTCTTCATTGCTCTTGATTTCCGGAGCAAAGCCGCCTTCGTCGCCTACATTGGTAGAGTAGCCTTTTTTCTTGAGTACGGCTTTCAGATGGTGAAAAATTTCTACGCCCATGCGCAATCCATGACTGAAAGTATCTGCTCCTACGGGCATGACCATGAATTCCTGAAAGTCAATTTTGTTGTCGGCATGAGCACCACCATTCAGAATGTTCATCATGGGCACGGGCAGGGTGTTGGCGCTCACTCCGCCCACATAGCGGTACAGCGGCATGGCGGCTTCTTCTGCCGCAGCTCTTGCAATGGCCATGGAAACAGCCAAAATAGCATTGGCTCCCAGCTTGGCTTTATTGTTGGTTCCATCCAGCAGCAGAAGAATGCGATCCAGTGCGTTCTGTTCAAATACACTCAGCCCCACCAGTTCTTTACTGATTTTTTTGTTTACGTTTTCAACGGCTTTCAGCACTCCTTTGCCCAAATACACTTTCTTGTCACCATCGCGCAGCTCCACCGCCTCATGTTTTCCGGTAGAAGCACCTGAGGGCACTGCGGCTCTGCCCAGAGAGCCATTGGAGGTGATTACATCAACTTCTACGGTGGGGTTTCCTCTGGAGTCGAGGATTTGCCGGGCGTGAATAGCGGCGATCGTACTCATGTTTTTTTTATGGGGTTGGTGAAGAAATGATAAGATTATCTTTTTGAATGGTAATCATCCGTTTGCCTTTGCCTGATTCGATCCAGGCCTGCTTAAGATTGCATCTCAGCAGGGCGCTGTCTTGTGCCAGTGCCCGGTCGAGTGTTTGTGCGGGAATGAGGCGGGGAGGGTTGCCAAGCGACAGCAGCTGCCAGCCGTCTTTGAATTCCAGGAAAATCTCAGGTATGCGGTTTTCATCCGGATCTGAAAGAAAGGCTGCAGTCATCTTTGCCGGGTGGTTTCCGCGGTAGATGGTATCGGTTCCGGTTTGGTTGATGGAAAGGATAAACCATCGTCCGCCTGCAGTTGGAGATCCACCGGCCACAACATCATATGCCTGTTGGGTATTCCAGACCAGATTTTTGCGGAATTCATAAGAGTTTTCAATGGCCAGCTGCATGGCGGTATCGGCGGCCAGTTGTTTGAGTAGTGCCTGCTGCTCCTGCTCAGGATCCGGTGCAGGTTCAGGCATATTGCAGGAAGCCCCCCAAAGACATATTATAAAAGTTAATATGGAAAAAAATCCTGCTTTCATGCTTCAGTTTTGCGACATCATTTCGCGGAAGCGGTCGAACAGATAGCGGGAATCGTGTGGTCCGGGACTGGATTCAGGATGGTATTGTACCGAAAAGGCTTTGCGGTCTTTGATGCGAATGCCTTCTACCGTATCATCGTTCAGGTTGATGTGTGTAAGGATCACATTTTCGGCCCGGTCAAGATGTTCTCTGCTCACTTCAAAACCATGATTCTGTGAAGTGATTTCCGAAAGACCGGTTTCCAGGTTTTTGACCGGATGATTGATACCCCGGTGGCCGTGGTGCATTTTGCGTGTGGGGATGCCATTAGACAGGGCAAGCAGCTGATGACCCAGACAGATGCCGAAAAGCGGCTTTCCCGTGCTTTGCATTCCTTTCACGGTTTCAATGGCATAAGGCATGGCAGAAGGATCGCCGGGGCCATTGGAAATAAAGAATCCGTCGGGATTCCAGGCCAGGATTTCCTGAAGAGGAGTGACGGAAGGAAATACTTTGCAGAATATCCCTCTCTCGGCAAAGCTGCGCAGGATATTGGTTTTGATTCCGCAATCCAGTACTGCTACGCGAAGGGGGGAAGAGGCATCGCCGTACTCATAGGCTGATTTGGTACTCACATTCTTACTGAGATCCAGTCCATTCATATCGGGCACCTTGGCCAGCATTTTTTGCAGCTCGGCCACATCATTGATTTCGGAACTGATGATGCAGTTCATGGCTCCCTGCGAGCGCACATGTATGGTGAGTGCGCGTGTGTCTACATGCGAGATTCCCACCAGGCCG
>CAZUHX010000125.1:1436-7096 GCA_964620795.1 uncultured Chitinophagaceae bacterium | reverse complement strand
CCCAGCTGAGTGAAACAAATCCAGCGGAGGTTAAGCATACTGGCAGAAGAATCGGGCGGCAAAAACATCAGGATGGCAAAGAAGCTGAGCGGAAGAACAGCCCAACGCATCAGCGGAATTCTTCTGCCCAGGCGATGATCCAAGCGGTCGCTGCGGTTGGCAATGACGGGATCAATGACTGCATCAAACAATCTGCCGGCGGCCGTTACAAGAGCTATGAGATTAAACAGACCGAATATGGTTGTTTGCGGTACCAGATTTTTCATGCCCGAATTCTCGGGCGGCAGATACAAATAAAGCAACATCACCGAAATGATATTGATAGAAAGAGACCATCCGAAGATGCCCATTCCGTATCGGATGATTCCCGAAAGAGGGATTCTAAATGCCATGAATTACGAATATAAGCAGGGATGCTGTGAGAAAAACATATTTTTAAACCAATATCAAATGGCTTATATGAAAAGAATACTGTTTTGTGCAATCCCTGTAATGATGTTGTATTCATGCAGCTCGCCTGAGCAGCCGCAACCGTCATCTGAACCAAAAGAAACCGTTCAGGAATTCCGCATCAGTCTTGATTCGGCTGGACAGATCACCGATACATCTTGTTATCAGCTGCTTCGGGAGGTTGCCGCACGCGTGAGCCGCAATGCCGATCGTGTCATGCTGATCAGCTGCACCGAAGATATGAATTCCGATTCTGCGGAGTACCGCATGGCCATGAAACAGGCTGATGCAGTAAAAGCCTATATGTTGTCTCTGAATCTGCCGCGGATATACTACAATGTGGGTATTGAAATCGCCGGAGATTCCATGCCGGCCGTACCACAACAGCCGGAGGCAATTGAAAACCGACGGATAATGTTGCGCTGGAGATGAGTATCCGAAATATGACAGATTTTATTTGATCATATGATTTTTCGAAATTATTTTTAATCTGTCTTGATTAAAAGCATCACATGAAAAAATTACTATTATTTATTTATCTGTCTGCCTTCGTTCTTCAGTCTTCAGCACAATGCAGTAACGGAGAATCTGCCTTGATCGTAAACCTCTCGCCCGACGGCTACCCGAGTGAAATTCACTGGTCTGTAAGAGACGCCGCAACCAACGCCCTCATAGATACCGGCGATGCAGCAGGCGATACGCTCTGCATTACTGCGGGCCGCTGCGTTCGCTTCACCATATTCGACGACTTCGGTGATGGAATATTCGGCCCCGGTTATTATGAACTGATCCTGAACGGAACGTCTGTTGCCAGAGGCGGACAAAACTACCGCACTTCTATCTCCCACTATCTCAATTGCCCTCCGGGCACAAGTTGTGCAGATCCGGTCACCATCACTTCAACAGGAAACTACATTGCTCCCCGTGCCGATACCTGGTATCGTTTCATCGCCGACTCAACCGGCAATTACCGCTTCAGCACCTGCGCCGGAAATTCATGTGACACAAGAATATATGGCTACGGGCATTGCATAGGTATTCAGTTCGATGATGCCGTACTCGGTGTCGTATTTTACAATGACGATTTCTGCGGCACCCAGTCGGAAGCCAATCATGGCCTCGCTGCGGGCGACACCGTTTGGCTGAGAATAGGAGATGCAGGAACCGCCTGCGGCACTGCACCCATTGCATGGAACGTGGCCTACACCGGACCGGTCACGGGCTGTATGGATCCTGCTGCCTGCAACTACAATCCGCTCGCCACCATCGCCGACAGCAACTGTGTGTATAGTGGCCCGCTTTGTCAGGGCCCCGATCTGCTCCCTGATTCACTGCATCTTGTGAACTCCCTGGCCATCAACAACAATCATTCGGCGCAGATCTGTGAAGTGCAGGAAGGTTGTATTCAGGGTTATGGAAACAGACAGTTGCTTTATTTCGGGGTACAAATCTGGAACCGCGGAACACAGCCCTACTGGCCCGGAACCCCTGCCAATAATCCCAATGCCTATGAGTATGCGCCATGTCACGGGCATTACCATTACAAAGGCTTTGCCAATTCTTACCTCTACGACGAAAACCTGAATCAGGTTGACTTTGCCCGTAAAACAAGCTATGCCATCATCAACATGACCTGCCAGTCTCCCACCACCGATCCGCCCCTGGCAGCAGGTTGCAGCGATATATACGGAGCGGGATACGCCTGCCAGTGGGTAGATGTAACAGATCTTGATCCCGGATTGTATCATCTTGTTCTAAAAATTAATCCCGACGGACTTCCCGATCAGGCAGGAAGAAGCGAAACCAATCTCCGCAACAATGGTGTGCAGGTTTGTATCAATTTACTGGAGGATGCCAACGGGCTCAAAGATTTTACCGTAGAGCCCAATTGTCCGGTCTTCACCGATTGTATGGGAGTGCCTTTCGGCAACACGCCCACAGACTGTGAAGGAAACTGTAATGGAAGCCTGATCCGTGGAGATCTCAATCGCGATACAGTCAGAAGTTATCAGGATGTAGGAATGTATCTGGAACAAATTGCACAGGAAAATATATTAAATTCTTCCTGTAATGATCTCACCGGAGATTCCCTCTATACCGTATATGACGCAGCCAGGCTCAACGGATGTTTACTGAGTGCAGACAGCAGCCATGTGCACATCGGCGGCTATTCGGGAAATCACGCACACTGCAACTTCCCTTTCGGTATTACCAATCAGTTTGATTCGGTAACTATCGGACTAAGCAATCTCACGGAAAACACAGTGGACATTACCGTTAAAAATCCCAGTTGTTTTCTGCTGGCTGCAGAATTTCGAATTCACGGCCTGCAGCTTGATTCAGTGAAAGCCATTAGCCCCGTAGTGAGCATGGACATTCACTCCAATCCCAACGGGCATGTGGCGATGCTGAGCAGAAACGAACTCTCCATCAACAAACTGTATAATCCGAGTCCGGTTTTGCGTGCTTACTACAGCAACCGCACCGACAGCGTGATTTGTGTAGAAGAAATTGTGGATGTAGTCAATTCCAATTACGAGAAAGTCATGGGACTGAGCGGCAATTGCGTTGAGTACGTTCCCGAAGTATCCGGTGTAGAAGAAGAATTGAGACAGGTTAAGCTGAACATCTTTCCTAATCCCTCGAAAGACCAGTTTCGCGTTACACTTCAGGGAGCGCTCATGCTGGGTGCTAAATACAAGCTGATCAACAGCCTTGGCATTTTGATTCAGGAAGGAATGGTTGAAAGCAACAACAACCGATTCGATCTCAATCTTTCTATGTATGCAAACGGAGTTTATCAGCTTCAGCTGGAAGGTAAAAACCTGCAAACCTCAGGGCGTTTAATGCTGTTGAGATAATTAATATTTGATTAAATAATATTTATTTGGGCGCCTTTCCGGCTGTTCAGGGGTTCCGTGGCGGGTATAGGGGCGCAAGATTTTGCGCCCCTATACCCGCCACCCGGCCTGTGGCCGGCCCTTCCCATCCGGGGCGCGGACTCGTGCTGTAATACTTTTACTTTAAAGATAAACTATTGAGCTTCGAAATAGTCTGTTGCTGGCGTAAAGAGCCTTGCGATAAGGGCTGCGTATTTCGTAATTCAAAATTTGTAATTTGAGCCATCCATTTCCATTCAGATTTGTACCATGCGCATATCTTATTTCCTCAGCCTCTGTATTGCACTCTTGCTGTCTCAGTGTAGGCCGGTCGAGCCGAATCCTGAGGTAAAAGTCAATGAGCCTTCTGTTCAACTAATCAGTATCAATGCCAATTTCCCCTTTGGTTATGAAGAACTTGGAAACATCGGCGATTCCATATTTTGGGAAATTGATCCGTATGCCGATCAGGACGAATCAGCTGATCAAGCATCCTTCGATGCCCTGCAAAATGTCTTCTATAAACTCAATGGAATCAAGGCCATGAAACAGCGACCGGAATTAAATAAAATCACCCCTCTGCTGCTTTCATCGCGCCAATTCGGAAACGAACCTTTTGATACGGCAGAATTCTTCCGAACAGACTCGCTGCGCTATCGTCTGCCTGATGCAGGCAGATATCATTGCTATTACTACCATGCAAGTGTCAATAATCCATACAGCAAATATGGGAATCTGATGCTCACCGATACGGTGAGCGGTGCATCATGGGTGATCAACATCTATCATGAAGTTGCCGGAGAACAACATCTCAAATTGAGATACTTTGAATTCAGTCGGGACCGTCTATTGCTCATGGACGGGAGTTTGTATGATGATGGATGCCGGCTGAGGAAATCCTGGAATGCCGTATTTGATAAAAAAGGAAGATTAATCATCAAGAAATACGATCCTGATCGGTAAACACATTATATATCTGATTATATTTTATAATATTATCAATAATGTTTAGGTGGTTTCGCAATTATGGTAGCGGGATATACAATTTTAGCTTCATTTGCTTTTATAAAAGCTTAGTTTAATTCAAAATGAGTAGGGAATCCACAACCGAACCCTGGTTTCGATTCAGCGGAAAGTCTTTCCCGGCCACAGATCCTCCCTGGTTTAAAACCGATTCTTTCTCATGGCATAGAGAAACAGAGTCTGCATATCCTAAAATCAGAAATGAAATTAAAGAGTTTATACGAAGCAGTTCATCACAACTTAAAGAATACCGTTTTAATCCCAATCCACCCCGTCCGCAATGGCTTACCTTTCCGCTGATGAGCTGGGGATACATTCACAGGAAAAATCTAAGCAAACTACCGTTTACCACTCAGCATTTTCTAAAATTTCCTGAAGTGGTAAGTGTATCCCTGAGCTGCCTCGCCGCCATGTCCTGCGTTTCTCCCCACCACGGAGATACCAATGCCATCTTCCGCTGCCATTTCGGAATCAAAATTCCCGCTCAACTTCCTCAATGCGGCTTCAGAGTGGCGGGTGAAAGCAAGCCCTGGCAAGAAGGCAGACTGTTTGCCTTTTGCGATGCCCATCTGCATGATGCATTCAATCTTTCAGACGAAGACCGATATATCCTGATCATTGATGTAATCAGACCCGAATATGTTCATAGACGCAAAGAGATATGCGCAAAAGTCATCGCCTCACATTTCTGGTATATGCTGGAGAACAAAATTCCATTGCTCAGGGCATTAAAACCCTCAGCCGCAGCTTCACTGATTAATTGCCTTTCACTTCCTGCGAGATTGATACTAAGAAGCTGAACCCAATTTACAATGCCATTTGCCATTGCAAAATCACTGCACTTCTCCTGCTCTCCTGTTTCAGACTTTGAACACCAAAGACCGGACGATTCTGATAATTCAGACTCAACTTTGCTTTGTGATCTATCAGCAAAAAATTCATGCCTGCATCAAAAACATGAACCCATCCGTTGAGCCGGTCAAAACGCGAAGACTGAAGATCAGCATAAGGCTGAATGGTAAATCCGGTTTTGCCAAAGAAAGAAGAGGGCAATTTATATCCGGCCTGCACATAAATGGTATGTCCGGTTCCGATCATGGGATAGGAATTCCCGCTTCCGGATAAACTCTGCCGCGAGGGATCTACCGATTGCCCGGGATTCATTACGCCAATGCTTCGCAAATATCCTTTGCCGAAATCCATATACGAATACACGGCATAGGCGGTAAAGGCATCGTCCTTTGCTGCACGCAACGGCATGTCTGCATAAAAATCTGCAGAGGCGATCAGCATGTGATGAAAACTGGT
>CAZUHX010000125.1:0-1426 GCA_964620795.1 uncultured Chitinophagaceae bacterium | reverse complement strand
CGATGTTCAGAATTTTCTTTGATCCCAGATACGTTCCTGTAAAGTATGGCACCAATTGCTTTTCGTGATCAAAAAACTGATACATCATATAAGCAGAATATTGCAATGACTTACCCAGCGGGCTGAATTTGGAGTTCACTGTAATGCCGGTATCCAAAACAGGCGAATTCTTTACACTCATAGGATCCACCAAAGCGATACGGTAATCAAAGCCTTTAATCTGACCTCTCAGATATACACTCAGCTTCCTTAAAAACTGATCGCTAACATCATTGGTTGACTGCTCAAACAAAGGAGCATCATACGCCAGTATACTGCCAACCGCAGGAGAAGAATAACGGGCATGCCCCATGGAGGAAACCAGGCCCGTGCCAATAGAGATGTATTCTTTGTATGGATTGAATTCAATGAAGGCATCATGAAAAAAGTCTCCGGCTTTTCGCGGGGAGAGACTATTAAAATTGTTGATGCCAAACTGAACAGCAAGTGTCATCCATTCAAGAGGCTTGACTATGGTCCACAATCTAAGCCGGCGAAGGCCTATATCGAAGGTATTTGGTTTGTCGTTTCCGTCGTATAAAGTACCCGGATTACTCTGATTGTAGCGGTTCCAGACCTGCAACACCATGTTGAACTGAAAGAATCGGCTGCCTTCCTGATTGAATTTCAGCTTTACTTCCGGCATGGTCCATGGTGTGCGCTTCTGAACAGAATCAGCAGAATAGGAAAATCCGGAAAGTGGCAGAAGAAGCAAAATGAACCCCTGAAGCCATGGGATGATAGATTTCATATCTGCGCACTTATTTATTTTGCTTCTTCTTTCTTCTCACCGCAGCAGGATGATCGGATACTGAATGAAGCAAATCCAGTCCGATCAAATGACAGCTGCCTCCTGTTTCATGATAATCCTTGTCAAACAGTTGAAGATTGTCCATCACACTGTGATCAACCAGTTTGCATTCGCTCAGATCTATTTCAATCTGTTTACCTGCAGGCAATGAATGCAAATGTTTCTTTATGCCGAGATAATTACTGAAAACAGCGCCTCCTTTAATGGTTACGCGGTAATGCGATTCATCGATTTGCACGGTTTGAATATCCGGCCGGAATATATTTTTAAGTGGCACACCCATGACAATTTCTACCACAAACTTGGCGGCCACACCGGCAAATATGCCTACCAGCAAATCTATCCAAAGCGTAAAGAAAATGGTTGTCAGAAAAATGAGCAGTTGTTCTTTTCCGATCTGGTAGGTGTGTGAAAACTCTTTTGGGCTGGCAAGGCGGGTACCTGTGTAAACCAGCATGGCTGCCAGTGCAGCTAAAGGAATTTCATGCAGAATGAATGGAAAAAAGGCAACAAACACAAGCAAAAAGATGCCATGAAAAACATTACTCCAGGCGGTGCGTGCGCCATTGTTTACAT
>CAZUHX010000124.1:4657-7158 GCA_964620795.1 uncultured Chitinophagaceae bacterium | reverse complement strand
CTGAAGCGCTCTTCGAAAGAGTGGTCGATACCCGCGAACTCGACAGCCAGTCGCTGCGCCTCAAAACCGGAGACCCGCTCGATCTCGATTTTACCATTGATCTGCTGGTAGATTTGCACTTTGAACGCGTTGACTTTGTGTATGAACCGGGGCAGTTTTCCCTGCGCGGCGGCATACTCGATATCTTCAGCTACGGCAACGAATATCCTTACCGCATCGAACTGCTGGGAGATCAGATCGAATCGCTCAGAACCTTTGATCCTACTGATCAGCTTTCGGTGAAAAAAATTGCATCGGTCAGCATCGTGCCCAATCTGCAGACCTTCTTTCAAAAAGAAAAGAAAGGCGCGGTCTGGCAGGTGTTTCCCGAAAATACCGTGGTGTGGGTGAAAGACATCGCGCATCTGCAGGAAGTGATGGAGCGCTGCATGGAGCGCGCGCGCAAATACAAGGAAGAGATGCGGCATCACAATCCCATGGGCGATCAGCATCCCATGGCCTCGGCTCCGCCTGAGGAAGTCTATCTCAGCGCCGGACAGTTCATGGAAGGTATTCGCAAATACCGTCTGCTCGAATTTGGCGGCAAGTCGTTTTACGGAGGAGAAACGATAGAGTGGCAATCGCGGCCGCAGCCGTCCTTCAACAAACACTTTGACTTGCTCATCCGCGATCTTCAGGAAAGACAAAAGAACGGCTACCGCATCTGCATCTTCTCCTCCAATCCCAAGCAGATCGAACGCTTCTATGCCATCTTTGAAGACCTCAAAGCAGAGCTTCCTTTTCAGCCCGTATATGTATCGCTGCATGAAGGATTTGTGGATGACCAATTGAAAATTTGCTGCTTCACCGATCACCAGATTTTCAACCGTTACCACCGCTATCAGATGAAACAAGGCTTCAGCCGGAATGAAGCCCTGATGATGCGCAATCTGAAAGAACTCAAGCCGGGCGACTTTGTGACCCACATTGACCATGGTGTGGGTGTGTATTCGGGCCTGGAGCGAATCGAAGTAAACGGACAATGGCAGGAATCGGTGCGGCTGAAATACGCCGGCAACGACATCCTCTATGTGGGCATACAATCGCTGCACAAGATCAGCAAGTATGTGGGCAAGGAAGGCACCGAACCCAGGGTCAACAAGCTGGGTACCGATACCTGGGCCAACCTCAAGAAAAAGACCAAAAAGAAGATCAAGGAAATCGCCTTCGATCTCATTCGCCTGTATGCCGAACGCATGGCGAGGCGGGGCTTTCAGTTTCAGCCCGACACTTATCTGCAGACTGAGCTCGAGGCCTCATTCATGTATGAAGACACTCCCGATCAGGCCAAGGCCACTGCCGATGTGAAACGCGATATGGAAGCCCTCTCGCCCATGGACCGGCTGGTGTGCGGAGACGTGGGTTTCGGAAAAACAGAGGTGGCCGTGAGGGCTGCATTCAAAGCAGCCACCGACGGAAAGCAGGTGGCGGTGCTGGTGCCCACTACCATCCTTGCACTGCAGCATTTTAAAACATTTTCAGAAAGACTATCTGATTTTCCCGTCACCGTAGATTACGTCAACCGCTTTAAATCGGCCAAAGAAAAAACCAAAACCCTCAAAGAACTTGAAGAAGGAAAAATCAACATCATCATCGGTACCCACGGACTGGTAGGCAACAGCGTAAAATTCAAAGACCTGGGGCTCATCGTTGTGGACGAAGAGCAGAAATTCGGTGTGGGCGTGAAAGAAAAACTCAAGACCCTGCGCACCGAAGTGGATACGCTCACGCTTACGGCCACGCCCATTCCAAGAACGCTGCAGTTTTCGCTCATGGGAGCCCGCGACCTCAGCATCATCAACACTCCGCCGCCCAACCGTCAGCCGATACAAACAGAGGTACATCCTCTCAATCCCGACATCATCCGCGAAGCCATCGAGCAGGAAGTGTTTCGCGGCGGACAGGTCTTTTTCGTGCACAACCGGGTGAAAGACATTGCCGAAGTGAAGCGCATGTTGCAGCAGATGGTGCCGGATGTGAGCATTGCCGTTGCACACGGACAAATGGGCGGTGAAGAGCTGGAGCAGGTACTCATTGACTTCATACAGCGAAGGCATGAAGTGCTGCTCTGCACCAACATCATTGAAGCGGGCATCGACATCCCCAATGCCAATACCATCATCATCAACAACGCGCATCAATTTGGTCTCAGCGATCTTCATCAGCTGCGCGGGCGGGTGGGAAGATCAAACCGTCACGCCTTCTGCTATCTGCTTGCGCCGCCTTCATCTACCCTCACACAGGAAGCGCGGCAACGGCTGCAGACCATCGAAGATTTTTCTGAACTCGGCAGCGGATTCAATGTGGCCATGCGCGACCTCGACATCCGCGGAGCGGGCAATTTGCTGGGTGCCGAGCAGAGCGGTTTCATCGCTGAAATCGGTTATGATGTGTACCATAAAATTCTGGACGAAGCCATCCGCGAACTCAAAGACAGTTCATTCCGCGAGCTGTACAAGGAA
>CAZUHX010000124.1:0-4636 GCA_964620795.1 uncultured Chitinophagaceae bacterium | reverse complement strand
TTGAGACCGATCTGGAAATGCTCATACCCGATCAATATGTGAGTCAGGTAGCAGAGCGCATGGCCTTGTACCGGCAGCTCAACGACATCCGCACCGAAGAGCAACTCAGTGCATTTGGCAAGCAGCTTGGCGACCGCTTCGGCAAAGTGCCGCGGCAGATTTATGATTTGTTCGACGGCCTGCGGCTCAAGTGGGTGGCTGTGCAACTGGGCATGGAAAAGGTGGTGCTCAACAAGCGGCATTTGCGCTGTTACTTTCCCGAGAACCAGCAATCGGTATTTTACAGCTCCGATTTATTTGCGCGCATATTAGAAATGGTGCGCAGCCAGCGGAAGGGCATTTATCTGCGCCAGACCGAAAAGCATCTGATACTGCATGCAGAGGGCATTGGGAGCATGCACACGGCCATGCAGCAGCTGAGCGAGTGGCACAAAATCATTCTGGGCACGGCAACTGCAGACAAAGAGGAAAATAAGCAATAATATAAATATCAATATTAGGGCGTGCCCCCTGAGTGTGGAGAAGCATTAAGTTTTACATCGGAGCAGAATCGTTCCACACACAGGGGTCGGGCCATACATGGCTGCGCTTCGCTCCGGCCGGCGGAGCCGGCGCCCTTCGGGCCCATTCCTGTCCCTCACGCGGGAGGCCTCAGCGGGAGGCTGCACAAAGGGTAAAAACAGCAGAAGTTCTTTGTGCTCTTTGTGTAAAATCTTTGTGTCCTTTGTGGTTGAGAAATGACCGTGATATTTGCCGCTGATTTTCGCGGATGTTTCATAGCACTGATGTGAGATCAAAAGCTTGTTGGTGATAACACCAAAAAGGGCGGAAATCGAAATAGGGCACGGAAGTAACTTCCGCGCCAGAAGAAAAGTTCTATGTGCTCTTTGTGTAAAAACTTTGTGCCCTTTGTGGTTGATTTTGGGGGCTTTGTCTTAACCACAAAGTACACAAAGAAGGCACAGAGAACACAAAGAGATGGCGGCAGATAGATACATTTTTACTGTTAGAACAAAGCGTAAATGCAGCAGAAGTTCTTTGTGCTCTTTGTGTAAAAACTTTGTGCCCTTTGTGGTTCAGAAATGGCCGTGATATTTCCCGAAGCTCCTGCTGATTTTCGCGGATATTTCATTGCAATGATGTGAGATCAAAATCTTGTTGGTGATAACACCAAAAAGGGCGGAAAAGGCCAGGCTCAAGAAGACCCTATCGGGATGCAAAATTACTTATAGATATTACTTCTGTGACCCACGTCTATAACATCAATTAAAAGGATATTGTCAAAAACTTCATAGATGATCCGGTAATCAGCTACCCTAATTCGGTATGCGTCTCTTCCTTTAAGCTTTTTATAACCCTTCGGGCGCGTCTCCTTGGCAAGACCATAAATCGCTTTCTTGATGCTGGAATAAAACGGTTCACTTATTCTTTCGAGAGCCTTTACAGCTCCTTTTTTTAAAGTAACCCGGTAAGCCATTTACTTCAACTTACGCTTGGCTTCAATCATTTTGAAGGCCTCGTCAATGCCAAATGACGGCTCGTTAGATTTTTTGGCTTTGTCGTATAAACGGATATCCTCCAGTTCTTCCAACTCTTCCATTATGGCCTTAAAATCTTTCATCGGAAGCACCACAGAAATTTTCCTTCCTTTCATGTCCGTAAGAAATTGTGGATGCACTGTAAGCATATGTTGCTCTTTTGTAAGCACAACAAAAATAAGATTTCGCACTTCATTAAAAAAAACCATCCGGCACGGCGTGATGGTTGTAGTGCTTATCCACTAAGGATTTGCTGTTTTTAACTTTGATTTTTCAAATTGTGTATGCCGGTGATATTGCCCCCCAAATCCGGGCAACTGCCCATGGGGTAGTCCTTCTGTTTCATGAGCTTATCAAGCTCTATACGAGAGCCCGGCGTGACACTAGCGAATCTCGCTGAATTTCACAGATGTTTTAAAGCCTTGATGGCTCTGAGGTCAAAAGCTTGTTGGTGATAACACCAAGAGCGGAGGGCACGAAAGTAACTTACGCGACAGAAGAAGTACAAGTAAGTCGCTGCGGAAGCGACGAAACAAATGAAGAACAGAACTGCAAAATCAAAATGCATGTAAATCTGACCACCCCCAAAAAAAGCAGCACGGAACTAAGTTCCGCGCCAGTTAGAATTTAAAAGCAAGACCGGGGCCTGCATACAAAGCATAAAATACCCAATGGATGGCTTTACATCTCCCTCATGCTCTTGTATTCTTCTTTGATTTTTTCTGAATATGCACCTGCAGTTTTCAATACAACGGCCCGGCCGATCCCTTTGCAGTAGCGATAGATCTTACGAAGTCTTTCAAAGTAGCCCGGACGTGCAGCCTTTTCATTTTCAACACCTTCAATTGTAGTGATTGCCGCCCTGGTTCTTAGTGCATTCGCGGTATGAGGCGCATATGACTGTATATCGTTTGCCACCGCCTGATCCAGGGCCGCATCCAGCCAGTAGTTTTCATCTACCGGATATATAGCTGCGATTTCATCAAGCAAACTGCCGCTTTGGCTCTCTATTTCTTTAGCAATAAGCTTAATCTCTCTGAGGTCTGCTGCCTGTTCTATTGCAGCTACCTTATTCGATAAAGCAACAGTAAATCGGTCAAACTTAATTTCAGCCTCACGGGCTTTCTCACGGTCAATGTTCTGACCCATTACCGGGTACATACACAAGCACATCAGCGCTTGCAGTAAAATGATTTTAAATCGTTTCATATTGATGTTTTTCACATCAATTCAAAAGTTGTGCCAAAGCGGAAGTCCGATCTTTGACTTAGTCTAAACCGAATAAAGCAGGTTCCGGTTTCTTACTGTGTTGCTTTAATCTCTTTTAGTCCAGCGTATCGCATGGTTTGCAGCCCCGGAAAACCGGATAATGTATATCCCGGATGACCAGTTGCCGGTGTCTAAACGAAGACGCTTCAGGTCCTGTGGCATGCGGCCTTCTTCAAGCAGTCTTCCCCCGCTATCATGCACACGGAACAGCAAATCTCCCTTGATATCACTTCTCTTTTGCAGCACAACAAATTCACTTCCGGGATTGGGATAGCTGGTCCATGCGTCATATTCATTGTTCATGATGCCTACGGATATGCTGTCTCCATTGATACAGTCGTCATCAATTCCGTTGCCCGCAATTTCTGCTGCTCCTGGATTGATATTCAAATCTCCGTCATTGCAGTCGCCGCCTGCTGCTACAAATCCTGCCGGTTGCAAACAATCAAGGGAATCTGCAGAAAGATCGCCAAATCCGTCTCCATCCGTATCGCGAAACCACAGCAATAGACTATCAACAGAAACACTGAGGGTAGAAACAGAATCGCGGCAGACTCCTCCTCCTGCAATGGTGTAGGATATGATGACATTTCCAGAGGATACTCCAGTTAGATTTCCGGATCCATCAATGCCCGCTATCGCCTGATCTCCGCTGCTCCAGCTTCCGCCCGTATCTCCTGTTGAACTGAGTTGTACGGAAGCTCCTGCACAAACAGATGCCGGACCATTGATGGTGCCCGGATCCGGCAGCTGGCTTACTGCCACATTAAAGCTGATTGAAGCAGGAGAACCACAAAGCCCGCTTGCTGTTGCCGTTACGGTAAAGTTGCCGGTTGGTTGAGTGACCAGACCGCTGTTCGGGTTTATACTCGCAGCTCCGCTTACGCTGTAGGTAATGGCAGAGGCTGCAGGTGCCGTGGCATTGTAGGTAGCCGAGCCATCGGTACAAAGACTGGCAAGAGGATTCATGAATACCGGATTTCCTACCGCAGAATCTACATTCACTGTATGGTTCTGTGCAGGTCCGTTTCCGCATGCATTGGATGCAAATACAGAAACATTTCCTCCCTGTCCGGTATTTCCCGCCGTAGCAACGATGCTTGTGCTGCCCTGTCCGTTCACGATACTCCAACCCAAAGGTACTGTCCAGTTGTAGGAAGAGGCGCCGCTCAGTCCGCTTATGCTGAAATTGACAGAAGCTGCAGGACATGCAGAGCCTGGGGGATTGATAAGTGAAGGTGACGCAGGTACTGTGTTTACACGCACGGCAATACTGCTCAATGGCCCGCTTCCGCAATTGTTGGAGGCGCTCACGCTGATGTTGCCGTTTTGTCCGGCATTGCCTGCATTCACTGTCACGGAGTTTGTTCCTTGTCCGCTAATGATGTTCCAGCCTGTAGGGAAAGTCCAGTTGTAGCCGCTTGCACCGGCGAGGGCTGATAGTTGATAGCTCACGGTGGAAAGAGCGCAGGGGAAGGTATCCGGATTCACAAAAACGGGAATACCTGCCGAGGGTTCTGCAATAACAGGCAGGGTGGCAACCGGACCGCTTCCGCAAATATTGGAGGCATTTACGCTGATGGTGCCATTCTGCCCAACACTTCCTGCTGTTACGGAAATGGAAGTGGTTCCCTGCCCGGCATTAATACTCCAGCCTGTGGGAACAGTCCAGTTATAGGAAGTTGCGCCGCTCACGGAAGCTGCGCTGTATGATGAAGCCCCAGCTGCGCACACACTGCTGTCCGGATTGATAAAGCTTGTTGCAGCAGGTACATTACTCATTCCTATCGGTAAACTGCGAAGCTGACTGGATCCGCAGGCGCTGTTGG
>CAZUHX010000123.1:5516-7181 GCA_964620795.1 uncultured Chitinophagaceae bacterium | reverse complement strand
CCATGCCTCTGGTGATCGGCAATCTGAAACGACTGCAGTTGCTGCGCGAAAATCCTTCGCTCAAGGACAAGCTTTGGGAAAACACCCACGCCCTTCAAAACGGACTGAAAGAAAGGGGCTTCGATATTGGAGATGCCAACAGTTGTGTCACGCCGGTTTATCTGAAAGGTAGTGTTGAAGAAGCTTCACAGCTCATTTTCGAACTTCGTGAAGTTTACAGCATTTTCTGCTCTGCCGTGGTTTATCCGGTGGTTCCCAAGGGAATCATCCTGCTTCGTCTCATCCCAACTGCCGTTCACACGCAGAAAGACATCAGCGACACCCTGTCTGCTTTTGAAGCGGTGAACCACAAACTGAAAACCGGCGCATACCAGCAGGTTTTTGCATCGGTGAATGTTTAATGTCATTCAGAATTTAAACATGGCCCACAAGGGCTTCATTTCTCAATTTGTTTGAGCGCCTCCCCGCAATGCGGGGCCTGGTTTAAATCCAATTTGCCAAGCAGTGGGAGGCGCCCAAATTCATGACCAAATCAAGTTCTTTGTATGGGTCATATTTAAGCATAAGGAATATATCACCGAAAGAAGAAATGATTTTGAAATCCTTTTGCTCCCAAAACACGCAGGGATCCAACCCGCATTTCTTTGGGTTTCTCTGCACATGCCCGCCTGATAGACAGTTAAAGGCGCAAAAGATTTTCAGCCCTTACTTTCCTCTCATATTATTTTACCGAAGCCCTCAGCCATTGCAGGGCTTCTTTCGCTTCTACCCTCAGGAGCTTTTTCTCTCTGAGCCATAGTATTTCATCGGCCTCGGGAATGGCAGCTTCCAGATCATGACTGGAAAACAGTACTGCCTTATCTCGCTGCCTTGCAAAAGCATGAATCTGATCAAACAGGCTGCGCTTGTGGCGATAGTCAAGAAAGGCCGTAGGTTCGTCGAGAAGCACAAGCGCTGTGTCCTGAGAAAATGCACGGGCTACCATCACCCGCTGGTGCTCGCCATCGCTGAGCTGATACAAAAACTTGTTCCAAAGGGGCTGTAGTGAAAAGCTTTCGGAGATTTCTTTCAGCCATTCTTCACTGCCTTTCTGCCTTTGCTGCACCGCAACACTCACCCGCAACGCGTCGGCAACCGTCAATTCTCCCCCGCTAATTCTACCTGCAAAGGCAACCGACACCCGCCTGGCCCGCTCTGCATGATTAAGCCGTTTCACTTCCTGATCGCCCAGGCTCACTTTTCCAAGGTAAGGATGAAGTCCGCAAATGGCCCGGAAGAGCGTGGTTTTACCACTTCCGTTTTCACCAATGAGAAGACATGTTTTTCCCGAATCCAGGCGGTATCGTCCGCATTCAAAAAGAAAGCGGTCTGTATGCAACTGAAGTGATTCTATACTCAGTACTGCGCTCATACCTTTCTTTTTAAAATCAGCCAGATCACAAAGGGTGAACCGAGCAGTGCAGTGAGCACATTCACCGGCAAGGAAGGTCCGCTGCCGATACCTGAACTGAGTCCGTTGCAAATGCCTGCAAATAAAGCGCCGCAGAGCATAAGCGGCCAGCTGAGCCGGCGATGATCGGAGGTTCCGAGCCACATCCTCACCAAATGGGGCACGGCCAGTCCGATGAAACCAATAGGGCCGCAAAATGCAGTAATTGATGAAAA
>CAZUHX010000123.1:2521-5487 GCA_964620795.1 uncultured Chitinophagaceae bacterium | reverse complement strand
TGCTGAGCATTACTTTCTTCCTTACCTCCGCTACATTGATTCCCAAGGTCTCTGCATACGCTTCACCCAGCAGAAGCGCATTCAAAGCATTTAGCTGACTGAAATGAATCGCCATTCCCAAACTGCAAAGAACAAAGAGTGCGCTCAGCTGCATCCAGGTAATGGCCTTAAAACTGGCAAACGTCCAGAGAGTATAACTTTTGATGCCCTCCGCATCGCTGTAATACTGCAACAGCTGAACCAAAGCGCCGGCCGTCCCCCCCAGCATCAAGCCTACGATGAGCAATGAAGCGGGAGAGGATATTCTCAGCGAAAGGAAATAGAGCAGCATGAAAGCCAGAAAAGCGCCCGCCGCCGCAGAGAAAGCAAGCCCGTAAGTGCCGGTCATTTCTGCTCCCGGCCAGCCTGCGCCCATGGTGTATAGCGCAACCCCCAGTCCGGCACCCGAACTGATTCCGAGTACATAAGGCCCGGCAATGGGATTAGATAACAATGTCTGCATCTGCAAACCGCTCACGGCCAGCGCAGATCCTGCGAGCAGAGCGCACAAAGCACCCGGCAAACGGGTGTAAAGCAAAATCCGGACACCGGTGTTTTCCCATTCGGCTCTAAGTAGAAATGGCAAGAGATCAGTCAGGCCGAGTCCGGAGCTGCCCAACGAAAGCTGAAGCACGAAAACCGGTAAACAGGCAAGGGCAAGAAGTAGGATTGGTTTGCTGTTCTTCATGGCAACTGCCTGTAATATCGAAGCGAATCCATATCGTTTTTAAAAATATGTATCAGATCAGCCAATACCCACTCGGGATGTATGCTTCCCGACTCCCAAAAGCCGAATCCGCCAGCTGCCGACTTGATCTTGTCATTGTTGAAGACGCGCCTGTTTTTCCAAGCAGCGAAATCGGCAAAACGAGGATCTGCAGCGAGCATGGCCTCTCGTGAGATGGCCATATTCACGTTTAGCCAATAATCGGCTTTAGAGGCTGCGGCATAAACGGCTTCAAAGTCGAGCTGTAGCGCGCGGGCCGAGCGGTCGTTTTCCCATACATAACGGGCTCCTGCATCCTTCAGCAGTACGGAAAAATAACTTCCGCCACCGGGCATATACCAGATGTCTTTCCATGGAAGATTACAAAACACAGTTGGCCCCTCTTCTTTTACTGCGAGTTTACTGATGGAATCGTAATCATGACTGATGCGCTCAAAGAGCGCTCTTCCTTCCTTCTCCTTCCCGCAAAGTACTGAAGCAAAAACCAGCCATTCTGCCTTTCCGAGCGGATGTTCCTCTACAAAGTCTCTGAGTAACAAAGCGGGTATGCCCAAAGATTTGATCTTTTCCTCGCCCCCGATGCCCGATAAGACATAGTCATCCACCAAAATCAGATCAGGCTGCAGCGCGAGTAACTTTTCTGTATCTGCTTGTCCGCCCTGTCCCAGAGAAATGATCTTTCCTTTCCCGATACGTTCCTTCAGACGCACATCCGTGCTCAGGGAAGTATCCATCAAGCCAACCAGCAAGTCTGCCACATTCAGCTCCGAAAACATGGCCGCATGCGTAGTTGAAACACAGACCAGGCGTTCCAGAGGCGTCCTGATCAACGTATGCTTTTCGAGACCCGCAGGAATTTTCGCGCCGCGCCGGAGCAAGAGCGCTTTCTGCAGGATGTTTTTCCTGCTTTCATCTTTGATCAGCAATTCGGAAAAGTCTCCGTAATTCCTGATCTCAAATCCTCCGGCTTTATAGGGTTTGTAAATGGAAACGGGTTGCAGTCCGTTTTCCTGATGTTGCAGCTGCCCACAGGCAGACAGCAGGAAAAGCAGTCCGATCAGCAATAAGGTTCTCATCGAAATATGAATTTATTGCTGATCATTCCCGCGCTCAATTGAAATTTCAAACTGCCGCTCTCCGAGTAAACCCATATCCTGGAGGCCCTCACATAATCCAAAGCATCTGCAATCCAGATATCACCGTTCAGCGGATCTGCGCCAAGGGCATAAGGCACACTTATTCCACTGAGTGAGACAGCAACGGAAGTTGCTCCATTATTCCATTGGTAAATCTTGTTTCGATCAAGCCAGTAGAGCTTTCCTCCCGCTTCGGCCAGTAAGGAAGGCCGGGCATCAGATTCAAATATTTTCAATGTGTCCCAACGGCCTTCTCCCGTTATCCTGATGAGCATACTCCTGTCGCCAATGGACGTATCTCCCCTGAGAAGCACTACCGGCTCTGTCCGATTTCGGAGCACCATATGCACAGGCTCCTGAGACAGCACTACCGAATCCCGAACACTCAAACCATCGCTGCCGATCCAGAGCAAAGCATTGGCCGGCACAGAAGAAAAAGGAGCCGTTCTCTGACAGACCAGAAATCCGTTTCCATCGTAAACAAGATGCTCTGTCCATCCCCAAACCTGTATTTCCCCTGTTTTTCTGAGCTCCCGAAGATTCAATACATGTAATTTATTACCATATAAATCGCTCACCAATGCCGTACCATTTTCACCAACTGCTAAATATCGCGGAGAACCTCCGGTATTGATGGCCGGCATCGCTTTCAATGAGGGCAAATCACAAGGTATTACCTTGCCTGAATTGTTCATGACCAAATAGGCGGTGTCTCCTTCAAACAAAAGATCTTGTGCTACATCGCCCGCAAGAAAACCATTGGTTGACTGAAACAAATCTTGAATCAGGCCGCTGCCGTCTCGTTTTACCCAGCTCACAGAAGCATTGCCCCAGTTGAAATTACCTTCATTCAAAATGTATAAGCCGCTGTCTTCCGCTTCCTGCCCCCGCACTTTTTCCTTCTCACAGGAAATCAGACAACAGCTAACAAAAGCCGAAAGAATAATGTGTCTTAGCCGGGTTTTCATCTGTATCCAAATGTTATTCCTCCTTCAAACATTCTTCCCGGCATAGGACGCATAAGCATTTCCGCCATTGCAGCCACCGACCATATCATCATTGGC
>CAZUHX010000123.1:0-2511 GCA_964620795.1 uncultured Chitinophagaceae bacterium | reverse complement strand
AGACATTGCCCGGATTGGAGCAGCGCACAACTCCTCCGATCCTGTAATCACCCCTGCTGAAATGATAGCCCAGTTCAAGATGAGGAATCACCACTGCGGGAAGTGTTTCCCTCCCTTCTCTGTCGGTATAGCGAAGACTCATTGCACTCATCCACGACCTGAACCAGGCTCCTTTCCAGGGCAGAAGCATTCCGGCGATCAAGCGATGTCGGGGAGCATACATCAACGGTAAGCTGCCGCCTGCTTCCACCACATCGGCCCGATTGAATGCATAATTCACATTCACTTCCAGCTTCCAAGCCCGAGAGTATCGGGCATGAAGCGCATTCCAGCGCATATCAAGCTCTGCCCCTCTGCTCAGCACCAGCAGTTCATTCAATGGCTGCCAGTTGCCTGTTGCCTGAGGCGTCCAGAGTATCCAGTCTGTTACACGCATCCAGTAAGCCCTTAGCTGCAGATCAAATATTTGCCGGTATTTCATCCCAAAAGAAGCCTCTGTGCTCCATGCTTTTTCACTTCTCAGTGCCGGATTTCCCGCTCCAGACCAATACAAATCATTGAGCGATGGTGCACGGAATTTTCGATACACATTAACCCGAGTTACATATGATATTTTTTTATTGTATTTCCTCCAGCTGATCTCCAGCCCCGGCATGAAAGGACTGCCCTGCCTTCCGGTCAATTCCTGACGGAGAGAAAGCAACAGACCGAAGCCTTTGCCCATCTCTCTGTATACCTGCTGCTGAATGCGAAACCTTCCCCTGGAAATAAAAGTTGCGGGATAGGATCTGCCGCTTGCGCTCTCCCACTCGCCGTGTACCGCTCCATGCAGATACCATCTGCCCCAGCGTCCGTTCCAGCCCAGCATGTTTCTGACCGCATGAGAAACAGAGGTATCCCTTATTCCTGCCAGAGGATTCATATACCTGATTCCATCGCGAAGCCATGCACCGCAATAGGCTATGCCAACATTTCTCCAGCCATGGGCATACCTCAGCAAGATTCCCGAATGCACATCGCTCTGTCTTTCCAGGGGGGCATGAGCCAGAGCGATGTTGGGCAGCCCGCGGTTGGCACCGTGAAACTGAAAGCCAAGCTGCAAACTGTCTGCCTTGCCGGCAATGAATCCCAGATTGAACCCAAGACTCAGGCTCCTCAGATCGGCATTGCGCAGCCTGCGCTCTGGCCGGCCTTCCGAAAAAGGATCCCGATACATCAGATTGTTTACCGAGCGATGAATCATGGCAAAGCCGCTGACCATCCATCGTGCATTGCTCCACTCTGCGTGAAGAGCAGGAACCATCTGCCCGAAACTTCCATACCTGAATGATACCAGAGACTTGAAACCTTCGCCAAACCTCAGGCCATTGCCGAGCTCCAGTCTCGCTCCTATCACCCCCGACGAACTTCCGCTCTCCAGACTAAGCTTATCAAACATTCCCGTCTGCAACAAAGAAAGATCTGCCTGCCCGTGCATAGGCGAGTTCAGCGAAAGGCCATTCCAGCTCAGCTCATTCTGGGCTGAAGAAGTCCCCCTGAAACTCATTCCGGACAGCTGACCGGGACCATAATTCCTGAGATAAACAGAAGACAATTCTGCCAGCATACCATTCAAAGAGCGCGTCTGAAAATATTCCAGCTCATGCAGCAAATGACCTTGCCGGCTTCGCTCCACAACCACAGCCTCGCGCAACTGAAGCGTATCGGCACCATGCACGGATGCCAAACCGATCATCGCGACAAGTACTGCAATTGTCCTCACCATACCAGCAATCGCCCTGTTGTATAATCCATGCTCAACAAATAAAGTCCGCGTTCAAGCGAAGCAATCTGTGGCTTGCCTTTTCCTCCGGCAATCTTCCTGCCCGAAACATCGGAAATGCTCCATTCCGCATCTGCAGAATAATCGGAAAAAACCAGAAGTTCTTCTCCCCTCAGATGTGGGTTTCTCCATCTGATGCCTTCTTTCAACATCGGCTCTTCCAGTGAACTGAGTCCCTGCACATGCATCAAACCCACCGCATCCAGATCAAAGCCGGAAGAAGGAAAGGGCGTGGGCCAGGGATCATTGATCAGCCGCCCTCTGCTGTCTCTGGTTCCATAACGAGGATCTACCGAACCGACCACATCACGTATCAAAATAAATCTTATATTATTTTTATCCAGAACAGAGGTGTCGGGTATCTCGTCCAGTTCAAAGGGTGTACCCTGACCGCCCACATATTTGCCTGCGAGATTATGCACCAGAGCGGCATCGCATGGTTCAAGTCCCATTTGCCTTGCAGTATCCAAAAGACTTTGCGAAGGAAACATCACAAAATGGATTCCGTCTGATGAAACGCCCACTTCTGCAAACTCGAGAAATGCCAGGCCCGGAGCTCCGCTGGGAAATCCGTTTTCAAAGACGGCAAAGTCAAATCCGGGTCCATTCCAAAGAGGCGCACTGAGTTCAACTTTAGCCTCGCCTCTGTCGCCCAGAGAAACCACAGAACCATCTGCAGGCCCCGCAGC
>CAZUHX010000122.1:0-7305 GCA_964620795.1 uncultured Chitinophagaceae bacterium | reverse complement strand
ACCCGAAAAATTTACCACAAAGGGCACAAAGAACTTCTGCTGTATTTACTCTACCCGGCGCTGATTTGCTTCCGTGCCGAGCATGTATGCCCGCTGTTCCGGCTTTTCCATGGCGCGGCGGATTTTGCTGAGAAGAAGTCCGGCCCAGGGACAGGAAGGGCCGCCGAAGGCGGGTCGCCGCAGGCGACGGAACCCCTGCATGGCCCGGCGACACGGCCGGATGATTGCACAGATGCAAATATCAGCAGAAAAAGAGGCCGGGGCGGGGCCCCTGAATTTCAGCAATTATACAGCTACATCAAACTCGCGCAATGCGCTGTTGAGGGATGTTTTTTTGTCGGTGCTTTCGCTTCTGCGGCCAATGATGAGCGCACAGGGTACCTGGTAGGTGCCGCCCGGAAATGTTTTGGGTATGCTTCCCGGGATGACAACCGAGCGCGGCGGAACATAGCCTTGGCTGCTGATGGTTTCCGGTCCTGAAACGTCCAGAATTTTTGTGCTGGAGGTGAGCACGACCCCGGCGCCAAGCACAGCTTCGCGGCCTATACGTACGCCTTCTACCACCACGCAGCGCGAGCCGATGAAGGCATGGTCTTCAATGATGACCGGCGCGGCCTGCACGGGTTCAAGTACGCCGCCGATGCCAACCCCTCCGCTCAGATGAACGCCCTTTCCGATCTGTGCACAGCTGCCCACCGTGGCCCAGGTGTCTACCATGCTTCCTTCATCTACATATGCGCCAATATTGACATATGAGGGCATGAGAATTACGCCTTTGGCCAGGAATGCACCGTGGCGGGCGAGGGCATGAGGCACGGCGCGAACGCCGGTTTGTTCGAAGTCTTTTTTGAGCGGAATCTTATCAAAAAAGCGAAGATCACCGGCCTCGATCCATTCCATCTTGCGTATGGGGAAGTAGAGTAGAACCGCTTTTTTGATCCATTCATGAACTGTCCAGTGCTCTCCTTCGGGAGAGGCTACGCGCAAGGTGCCGCGGTTCAGCAGCTCAATGGTTTCTTCAATGGCGGCAATGGTTTCGGGCTGTTGAAGCATGCTGCGGTCTAGCCATGCAGCTTCGATAATGTATTTCAGGGAATCGATGGAAGTCATGGGAGAGGGGATGGTGGGTCGTATTGGGTTCGAACCAATGACCTCTACTCTGTCAAAGTAGCGCTCTGAACCAACTGAGCTAACGACCCGTGGCGGCAAATATACATGCTTTAGTGATTTTGGGAAGAGGCTCGGGTAGCAGGCTTGTGGAACGAGCTGTGCTGATTTGAAAAGTTTACAGAAAATTGGGGTAAATTGCAGTAAGAATGGGAATCATGAAAAGTAAAGTAGATTACACACACTTGAATACAATAGAGAAGATTGCGCTCGTTGAAGAAATCTGGGACAGTATTTCGGATGAAACGATACCCCTCTCTTTGGAACATAAAGAGATTTTAAGGGATCGTCTTAAAATGGCTGAAACTTCCAAAAGTCGCTTATCGTGGGAAAACGTCAAACACCGGCTGAGGGAGAAAATCCGGAAGTAGTTTACCGAATTGAATTTCTGCCGGAGGCTGCGCAAGATGTAAAAGAGGCTTATGAATGGTATGAGGAGCGTCTTTCGGGATTGGGTGAAGATTTTATTGTTTCTATGGATGAAGCTGTTTTCTTCATTGGAAAGAACCCTTGTTTGAACGAGCGTGTTTTTAAAAAAGTGAGGAGACATAAAATCGGACGGTTTCCTTTTGGAATATTTTATGTGCCTGAGTCAGACTCCGTCAATGTCTTAGCCGTGATTCATCTTTCCCGTCATCCGCGGAGCTGGCGAGCGAGGTTGAAAAGTAGTTTTTAAGCTTCACAGGATTTCACTTGATTCAGCGGACTTTGTTCAAGGAGGATTACTTATTTTATAATTGCTTTCAGCTATGTTTTGCTTCAATTTATGATCCTTTAGTGATTTTGGGAAGAGGCTCGGGCAAAGCCCTATCTTAGCGCTTATGAAACATCCGATTAAGCAACTGCTTTTTCTGTTTTTGCTGATTTGCTCCGGCTTGAGCCTGCATGCCCACAGGGGCGCTGAATTGTATTGCCGTCCGGCAGATCCCGATGGCCGCTATCGCGAACACCCGCTCGATTTCTTGCACTTGTTGCTGGAGGTGTCTTTTGCGCCTAAAGCCGGGCAGGTGCAGGGACGGGCAACTTATTCTTTTGAGCCCATTCAGCCCAAAGTTGATTCGGTTTATCTGGATGGTCCGGGAATCAGCGTTCAGCAGGTATTGCTTAACGGCAAAGTTGTTAGATGCGATTCGGTTGCGGACGGTTTGCTGATTCGTTTTGGGACTCCGGTGGTTTGGAAGAAAAAATACAAACTTGAAATTCAGTACTCGGCAGTGCCTGAAAAGGGCTTGTATTTCATTGGCTGGAATGATCCCACCGGCCGCTGCCGCAAGCAGATCTGGACGCAGGGACAGGGAATAGACAACCGCCACTGGTTTCCCTGCTACGATGATGTGAATGATAAACTGATTACGGAAACCAAAATACGTTTTGATACGGCCTACACGGTAATCTCCAACGGGCCGATGAAGAGCAAGGTGCTGAACGCCGACGGAACTGCCAGCTGGCATTTTGCAATGAGTAAGCCGCATGTTCCGTATCTGCTGATGCTGGCCATCGGTAAGTACGCCTGGAAGGATGTGAAGGCTTCGAACGGGATTGTGAGCCGGCAATATTATTATCCTGATCAGCCGGAAGCTTTTGAGCCGACATACCGATTCAGCAAGGAGATGATGGATTGGATGCCTCAGGAATTTGGAGTTGCGTATCCATGGCAGACTTATGCGAATGTGCCTGTGCAGGATTTTATGTATGGGGCGATGGAGAATACGGCATCTACCGTTTTTACAGATTATTACATGAGAGATGAGCGCAGCGGTATCGGCAGGAGTTATGTGGCAACCAATGCGCATGAGCTTACACATCAGTGGTTTGGAGATTTGATCACCGAATGGAGCGGAACCCACCACTGGTTGCATGAGAGTTTTGCCACCTATTATGCCAAGCATTTTGGCAGGAAGATGTATGGCGAAGATTATTATGCCTGGAAGTGCAGGGAAGAGAGTTTAAGTGCCTTGGCGGCCGACCGTCGCGACCGATATCCGGTGGCGCACACCAAGGGCGGTTCTGCGCGTCATTATCCCAAAGGAAGTATGGTGATTGATATGCTGAGATATGTGGTTGGCGATGAAGTTTACAAAGAGACTGTTACCCGATATCTCAAAAAACATTCGTTCGGGAATGTGGATACACACGATTTCTGGCGGGCCTTTATGGAAACAGCAGGAATTAATCTGGACTGGTTTTTTGATGAATGGGTTTACCGCTCCGGATTTCCGGTGATGGAGGTGAGTAAAACCATCGGTGAAGACAGTCTGGAGGTTCGTATTGTGCAGAAGAAAGACACGGCAGGATTGACTCCTTATTTTACCATGCCGGTAAAAATTCAGTGGGTTTATGAAAGCGGTCGTTCGGATTCTGGCATGGTTTGGATGAAAGATTCTCTAACGGTTTTCAGGGCGGCTGTTCCAGCCGATGAAGTTCCTGATTTTGTGCTGGTAGATCCGGGAAGCAGGATTTTGAAGGAGATGGAATATCAACGCAGGATCGACGAGCTGCAGCGTGTTGCATTGCGCTCCGTTCATCTGCTTGACCGTTATGATGCACTTACTCAGCTGGAGGACAGTGTTTGGGAGGGGAAGGCCGATTTTTTGAAGAAAGTTTATGAGGGCGGAAGACATCACAGTCTGATGAGTCAGGCATTGCTGCAGGCCTCTAAGCTGAAAGAGTCTAAGACGGTGGAGGATTTGCTGATGCAAGGTTTTAAGAACAGATCTCATGAGGTGCGGGCTATGGCCATCAGTCTGGCCGACAGCAGCCGTCCGTATCTCAAGCCTTTGTTGGTCGAGGCATTGCAGGATTCGTCGTATGAAAATGTGGAAGCCGCCATGCGCAGATTGTATTTTTTTGTGGATACCGGCAGTCTTCCTCTCATCGGCAAGGCCTGCAGGGGAGTGCGAGGTTTGGCAGAGAATGTGCGTTGCACGCTGATAGAGTTTGAAATCAGGAGTGGCGACAGCAGTCGTGCGGCAGAGCTGCTGGATATCGCCGGACCTTCATTTGAATTCCGCAGCCGGATCAATGCCATGCAGTCCATCAGGGGTGCAGCTCTGCAGAGTCCGGAGGTGGTTCAGGTATTGCTGCCTGCCGGTCTGCACTTCAACAGCAGGCTTGCCTCGGTGGCTCGGCAGGTGTTGAGCAAAGTGCTTAAGGACAAAAAGTGTCTTGAAGTGGCACGCACCATCAAAGAGACCGGAAGCTGGACCCCCGCTCAGCTCAAAAAGCTTGAAGAAATCATTAAATAAAAACAAATATATGGGATACTCACATTTTGCTTCCTGGACGAAGCGCGGCGAAGTGGCCGTAATCACGATTGATCATCAGGGAGAAAAAATCAATAAGATTTCTCCAGATGTGATCAGGGCATTTGACGAATTGTTCCGGGAGATTGATCAGGACAGCAGTGTAAAGGCTGCGGTGATGATCAGCGCAAAGAAGGATTTTATTGCGGGTGCAGACATTGACATGTTTGCCAAGGTGAAGAAGAAGGGTGATTTTGAGCCCATCACCCGTGAAGGTCATGCGGCATTGGCCCGCATGGAGGGATCCAAGAAACCTGTTGTGGCCGCCATTCATGGCGCTTGTCTGGGTGCAGGTACAGAGATTGCACTGGCTTGTCATGCGCGCATTGCAGCTCAGGACTCATCAACACATCTTGCACTTCCCGAGATGATGCTGGGCTTATTGCCCGGGGGAGGAGGAACACAGCGATTGCCCCGTCTTATCGGAATGCAGCGCTCACTGGATATGTTGCTCACCGGAAAAAAAGTGTATACAAAAAGTGCTCTTAAGCTGGGTCTTGTGGATCGGCTCACCACCCGCGAATCATTGCTGGAGGGCGCTGTTGCTTTTGCAAAAGAACTGATTTCGAAACCCATTCAACGGAAGGATCGCAGGACTTTTTTAGAGAAGGTGCTGGAGAGCAATTCCATGACCCGGGGCATCGTTTTGAAAAAGGCCAGGGAAATGGTTATGGCCAAAACACTGGGCAATTATCCCGCTCCATTGCGCATTCTTGAATGTGTAGAAATTGGACTAAATCAGGGAATGAAAGCAGGCCTGGATGCCGAGGCAGTCAAGTTTGAGGAATTGATACTAACGGATGTTAGCCGACAGTTGATTCGGATTTTTTTCAATATGACTGAGAAAAAGAAGAACCCCTATGCTCCTGAGCTGGTTAAAGAAGTGAAGACACTGGGTATGATCGGTGCCGGATTTATGGGAGCGGGCATTGCTGAAATATCTGCCAAGGAAGGGATCAGGGTTTTGCTGAAAGACATTAAAGAGGAAACCCTTGCCCAGGCCAAGAAAACCATTTGGAAAGGATTTGAAAAAAAGCTGAAGAAAGGTCTAATTCCGCAAGCTGAGGCAGAGGCGGTGATCAATCGCGTGCATACGCAAACTGATTATGCTCAATTTGATCAGGCAGAGGTGGTGATTGAAGCTGTGTTTGAAGAAATCAAGATCAAGCAGAAGGTAGTAAAAGAGACCGAGGCAGCGGTAAAGCCGGGAACCATCTTTGCTTCCAATACTTCTGCACTGCCGATTGGTCAGATTGCTGCTGCTGCAGCTCATCCGGAGCTGGTGATCGGTATGCACTACTTTTCGCCGGTGCCCAAGATGCCCTTGCTCGAGATTGTGAAGACCCCGCAAACTGCGCCCTGGGTTACGGCTAGCTGTTATGAGCTGGGTGCACGGCAGGGCAAAACCGTGATTGTGGTGAATGATGGCCCCGGATTTTACACTACCCGTATTTTGGCTCCATACTTCAATGAGGCCATGCTGCTGCTGGAGGAGGGTGCCGATGCCCGAATGCTCGACAAATGCATGAAGCAGTATGGATTTCCGGTAGGCCCGATTACGTTGCTCGATGAAGTGGGGCTGGACGTGGGAGCGCATGTGATGAGTGGAGATTTGATTGAGTATTATCTTCAGCGGGAAGGTGCACGGGCTTCTGATGCAGTCATGAAACTTTACAAGGCGGGCTATCACGGCAAGAAAAACAAAAAAGGATTTTACAAATATGATGAGAAGGGCAAAAAGCAGGGAATTGACGATTCGGTATATGGTTTGATCGGCGGTGCATCGAGGAAGGAATTCAGTGCGGAAGTGATCATGAACCGCATGGGCATGAGTATGGTCAATGAGGCCATTCTTTGTTTGCAGGAAGGAATACTGGAGTCTGCGCTCGACGGTGATGTGGGAGCCATTTTTGGTTTAGGTTTTCCGCCATTCAGGGGAGGGCCTTTCCGTTATTGTGATCATCTGGGCCTGAAACAGACGGTTGAGCTGATGAATGATCTGGCGGCGCGTTACGGCGCCCGGTTTAAGCCGGCCGCGCTGTTGCTCGACAAAGCAGACAAGGGTGAAACCTTCTACCGGGACTGATGCCGTTCGTTTGCTGAAGACGGGCGATGGCTCCATGACGCTTTATCATGAGGGTCTGGATGAGATTTACCACTCAAGAAGAGGAGCGCTCACAGAATCCATGCATGTGTTTATAGAACAGGGGCTGAGGAAAGAGCTTGGCAGCCCGTTAAACATTCTGGAACTGGGGTTTGGAACGGGACTGAATGCCTGGCTGAGCAGCAGGGAGAGAAAGCCTGCTCAGGAGATCCGGTACACGGCTTATGAAACACATCCGGTTTCAGAGGATTTGTGGATGCATCTGGATTATTGCGATTCGGCAGATGCAGAGCAGTTTGCAAGTCTTCACCGGGCAGCCTGGGGAAGTTTTCAGGAAACGGCGCACGGATTTTATCTTAGGAAACTGAATGAAACCATCCTGAACATAGTGGATAAAAATCAATATGATCTGATTTATTTTGATGCATTTAGTCCGGAGAAGCAGCCGGATTTATGGACGCATGAAGTTTTTTTAAAAATGTATTTGGCATTAAAGCCCGGGGGCAGGCTGCTTACCTACTGTTCCAAGAGTCTGGTGAGAAGGAATATGCTTGCATCGGGTTTTGAGGTCATTAAGCGTCCGGGGCCACCCGGAAAGCGAGAGATGCTGGAGGGGATTAAAGGCTGAGAACAGGGCCTTGATTTATTTGAAGATCGGCCTGCGAAAGCAGCAGCATTTCTTTGTGCCCTTTGTGTAAAATCTTTGTGCCCTTTGTGGTTCAAAATTGGCTG
>CAZUHX010000121.1:0-7387 GCA_964620795.1 uncultured Chitinophagaceae bacterium | reverse complement strand
CCCGCCTCCGGGAATAGCAGCGGTAGCTACAATATTACCGGTTGAAAAGTCGCGTTTGTGAATTTCGTTTCCGCGATGGGTAAAAGCGAAAGCTCCATAAGTTTTTACGGCCATGATTCCGGAATTGTCGAATCGGTAGTCTTCGCACTTATATCCTAAAGTGTAACCATTTGAGGCTCTGAATACTGCGCTGGATGGATTGGGGCAAACAGAGAATCGTTGATTGATAAAACCGATGGAGTCATGAGTAAGGTAATAGTATCTTCCGTTTCCGCTTGCTGTTAGGGAGCGGATTTCCTGTGTGGGAATGAGTGCTCCGCCGCTAATTTGCAGGCTGGATGTAATATTCCCGTTGTTCATGTTCACTTCATAGATATAGGGAACAGGAGGCAGAAAACCGCCGGCTCCGCCGATGATGAGGCGGGTTTCATCGCAGTTGAATGAAATATTCCAAAATTCTGTAGAAGAAAAAATACCGCCCGGACTTGGATTGTCCCATACCAGCGTTCCATTGGTGCTTACTTTCTGGATTTTAGCTACAGATCCCGCGGTTACATAGGAGTTTCCGGCACGATCAACAGCAAAGGTGCCTAGCCATACCGTTGCTGTATCGTAAGGGGTATTGTAAGTCCACTGCAAATTCCCGGCTGCATTGTACTTTAGGATTTGCATAGGCATGATACCACCTATGGCATAAACATTTCCGGCAGCATCTTCCTCCACTTCCCAAATGCAATCCCAGCTGGTGGCAAAGCTTGGGGTTTGTACCCAGGGATCAATGGTAACTGCCTGCCGGCGGTTGTAATTCCCCATTTTGAAAGAAACAGATGAACCATTCAGTTCAAAAGATGAAGAAATTTGCGATGCTGAAGAACCGGTGTAAAAAGATAAGGGAGCTTTCTCAATCACTTTGCCGAGGGTTCCGCTCAGTTCTATGCTTCCATCCGCAAGCAGAACAGGGGAAGCAGAAGCATTCCACACCATTTTAATCAGTGCAGGATCAGCACCCGGCTGAAGCAGCAGGTTGTATTTGATACCTCCCTGCGGGTGAAAAGAGTATTCCACATCAATGCCCGGATATATATTTTTTGCCAGAATACGATCATAGCCTTTGATGTTATTAACGGAAGTAGCCGGTTCGTTTCCTTTTGAAAGTAAGCTGTAGGTATGTTGATCTGCTTGCAAGCCCTCCGGAATGTAAGTTATACCCGAAGAAGCACCCTGCCACTTCATTTCATAAAGTTCATGTTTCGTTACGACCTTGGGCTTTGAATGATCACCTTTTTTGCGGTTGGTATTTTTTTCAAAGGAATAAAAATGGTAGATCACTCCCTCAGTGGTGAAGTAAATGAGTTTGCAAGGTTCGTCGACGGCAAAGAGGATTTTTTTGTTGGAAAGCGATGCGTGGCGAACATTGAATTGTCCTTTGTTTTCAATGAAGGCTTTGTGCTTTCCCGGCTCAACAGACCAATTGCTTCCAAATAAAGCAACATTTGAAAACAAGATAAATGCGCTCAGCAAAAGGGTGTTTAAGCGTATGATTCGCTGTTTCATGTGATTTGAAGTTATGCTGGGATTGGTTTTGAATAGATGTAAATGGAAAAATATACAGAAAAGCTGAATAGATGATATATATCATCTTTATGTAAATCAAAATTTAAGCGGTGTACTCCGGCAGGGGGCAAAAAAAAGGCCGTTCCTGAAGAACGGCCTGTGCTGAGAAAGATTGAAAACTTATTGTTGAATAAATCGCTTGGTGCTTGGGGCTGTTTTACCGCCTTTGTAAGATGCCTGCAGGATAAAGATTCCGGAGCCCAGGCTTTCGGTTTGAATCTGCGGCTGATAAGCACCGGCGGCATTCCATTCACGAACAAGGCTTCCGTCGGTTTTGAAAATGCGAATCATATCGAAGCCTGCAGAGGAAGAAGTATTTAGTTTGAGAAATCCCTTGGCAGGATTGGGCATAAGTTCGAAACCGTGATCTGTTTCCAGTTCGCGGCTTGAAACGCCGAAGCAATTTTTGTAGCTGAATTGCTGGTCGCAATATTGCTCAAAAACAAACTGAGCGGCCATGCTGTCGATAAAGTTAAACTTCGCTGCACTGGTCATCCATGGCACATGGTCATCGCCGGGAAATACTTTCATTACATTTCTGATTCCTGCAGCATTAAGGACAGGCTGCATGGCTCCGGAGCCGCAGAGGTCAACCACATCAACAAATCCCCCCGTTGAACTTTGCAAAGCATCATCGCAGATAAATGGAACCGTTTTGTCCTGATCGCCATGGGCAGAAACGCATGGCGGATCGCCGGCAGAAATCCAGGCAGATTGATTGATTGCTCCCGCAAGATTGATGACGCCATTGGCATTGCTGCAAAATCCGGTGTTTCCGCTGTTGCCTTCAATACCACCATTGCTTGCAATTTTTTGTGCAACATAAGATGGAACTTCTGCTTCACTGGTGATATAGCAAAGGTGAACCCCAAGTACTGCGCCGGCAGAGTTTCCACCCACATAAATGAAGTCTGGATCAATGCGGAAACGATTGGCACCGGCGGCATCGGCGCGGAAGTATCTGATGGCTGCCTTGGCATCGCCAATGGCCTTCATGACCACATCTATGGCATTTAAAGAATCAAGAAGGTCAAATAATCCGCCTGCGAGGCGATAATTGATGGAGGCAGTCACGTAACCTCTTTTGGCAAAACGCGCGCAGAGGTCGGTCACAGTTGCGTCTGCATTCTTGTTGCCGGAGACAAAACTACCTCCGTGGGCCAGGATAATCAAAGGTCTTTTGGTTGCAGTGTCACCTGTAGGTTCATAAACGTCCATATCCAGGTTGTAAACTGTGGAGTAGCGAACGGTGGAGGTGTCGAAGCTGCTGAATACCTGGTTGAGGTAACGTCCGCTGCTGCCTATACATTGAGCCTGCAGTTCAGCTGTTCCTGCACATAAGGCAGCAAACAGCATGATTCGGGTAAAGATTTTTTTCATGTTGATGTAATTGTTAAGTCAAAGTAAAGCAAAATTAACGGATCACGCAGCCATTTTCGGTGCCCGGAGGCGGGGAAACAAAAACCAATCTGCCCTCGGGTTTTTCTGCCAGAAGCAACATTCCCTTTGATTCATGCCCGCGGATTTTTCTCGGAGCCAGATTGGCTACTACCGAAACGCGAGTTCCGGGAAGAGTTTCAGGATCAAACCAGGCGGCAATGCCGGAAACAATTTGTCGGATTTCCAGACCCAGATCAACCTGAAGCAGCAGCAGTTTGTCGGCATTTTTTACTTTTTCTGCCGAGATAATTGTACCGCATCTGAGGTCTATTTTGGCGAAATCGTCGTAGTTGATTTCATTGCCGAAGGCGGGCAGGGTGGGTTCGTTGGATGAAGGCATAGCGGCTTGAGACTTTAACTTTAATCTGTTGAGTTGGATTTCGATGATTTCATCTTCTATCTTATTGAACAATAGTCCTGAGGAAGCCAAAGGATGATTGGGTTTCAGCAGTGCGGGATTGCCGGCATCTTTCCAACTGAATTCAGCAGGATTAATATTCAGAAATGAAGCGAGTTTTTCTGCAGTGAACGGCAGGAAAGGCTTCAAGGCGATGCTCAGACTTGCAGCAATCTGAACGCCGTCGAACAAGGCCGCTGCAGCCTTTTCGGGATCGGTCTTGATGGTTTTCCAGGGTTCGGTATCGGTGAGCAGTTTATTGCCATGACGAGCCAGATTCATGACCTCCTGAAGTGCCTCCCTGAAACGGAAATCGTTCATGGCCAGGGAAGCGGCATTGAGGTGAGAGCGCATCACTTCTTCCAGTTCGCTGCAGGCTGAACTCTGAGGTACTTTTGCACCGTAAAACTTATCGCAAAGTACCAGCACGCGGTTAATAAAGTTGCCTAAGATACCTACCAGCTCACTGTTGTTTTTTTGCTGAAAATCTTTCCAGCTGAATTCGCTGTCTTTGGTTTCAGGCATGTTTGAAGTCAGGCAATATCTGAGCTCATCGGCAGCGGTAGGAAAAGCTTCCAGATATTCATTCATTTCTATACTCCAGCCCCGGCTGGTGCTCATTTTGTCACCTTCAAGGTTCATGAATTCGTTGGCCGGCACATTTTCAGGAAGAATGAAACCGCCGTGCGCATGCAGCATGACCGGAAAGATGATGCAATGAAAAACGATATTGTCTTTCCCGATAAAATGAATCAGGCGAGTATCTTCATTTTTCCACCACCGATTCCAGTCCTGACCGTTGTCTGCTGCCCATTTCTTGGTGGCAGAAATGTAGCCGATGGGCGCATCGAACCAGACATACAGCACTTTGCCTTCTGCACCGGGCACTTTCACGCCCCAGTCCAGATCTCTGGTGATGGCTCTTGGCTGAAGACCGCTGTCTATCCAGGATTTGCACTGGCCATAAACATTGGTCTTCCAGTCTGACTTATGGCCCTCGAGTAGCCATTCGCGCAGCCAGTTTTCATATCGATCTAGCGGAAGATACCAATGGCTGGTTTCTCTGAGCACGGGAGTGTTGCCGGAGAGTGTTGACTTCGGGTTTTTAAGATCTTTGGGGCTAAGAGAGCTACCGCATTTTTCGCATTGATCGCCGAATGCAGAGGGGTTGGCACATCTGGGGCATTCACCGGTAATGTAGCGGTCGGCAAGAAACATTCCGGCTTCTGCGTCATAATACTGCTCACTTACTTGTTCAGTAAGGAGGTTTTTTTTCTGCATCTCGGTAAAAAATTCAGAGGCAGTTTCATGATGATGTGGTGCACTCGTACGGTCATAAACATCGAATGAAATTCCCAAGTCTTTGAAGTTTGATTTCAATAAGGCATGGTATTTATCAATGATGTCTTGCGGACCTGTATTTTCTTTTCTTGCCTGAATGGGAATAGCGGTTCCATGTTCATCGCTACCGCAGACAAAGAGTACTTCTTCACCGCACAGACGAAGAAAGCGGCTGTAGATATCTGCCGGCAGATAGGCACCGGCGAGATGGCCGATATGTTTAGGGCCATTGGCGTAAGGCAGGGCAGCGGTGATAAGATGGCGGGAGGCGTGTTTCTTCATACTTTGATGTGGAATTCAAAAAATGATGGCAGATTTGCCATATATGTTTTTAGCACCGCCAAAGTTACGCAAAGGGGATACAATTATGATCATTGCCCCGGCAAGGAGTTTTAGTGCAGCGGATGCTGCTGCTGCCATGGCCGTGCTGGAGAGCTGGGGACTGCATGTAAAACTGGGGGGCAGTATTGGTCCAATTCATCATCAGTTTGCGGGTACCGATGAGCTAAGGGCGGCCGATCTGCAGGCAGCTCTGGATGATCCTTCATTGGCTGCTATTCTATGTGCCCGTGGAGGTTACGGTACAGTAAGAATTCTTGACCGGCTTGATTTTACTGCCTTTCGGAAACATCCGAAGTGGCTGATTGGATTCAGTGATGTTACCTATCTCCATCAACACATCAATTTGGTGGTTGGGGTTCAAAGCATTCATGCTCCGATGGCGATGCAATTTGCAAAGTCTTCCGCTGAGGTACTGGAGAGTTTGCGACTGGCATTGTTTGAAGGCCGCACTTCAATGTGTTTTCCGGCTCATTCGCTCAACAGGCCCGGGGCAGCAGAAGGAGTTCTTTGCGGAGGAAATCTCAGTATTTTATACAGTCTTACGGGAACGAGAACCGTTATAAATACCCGGAATAAAATTCTGTTTCTTGAGGATCTGGATGAATACCTCTATCATATAGAGAGAATGATGTTTAACCTCAGGCGTGCGGGAAAGCTGGAACATCTTTCAGCTCTTGTGTGCGGAGGATTCACCGATATGAAAGATCATTCTATTCCATTTGGCATGGAGGCTGAAGAGATTATTTTCAGGATGGTTCAGGATTACGATTATCCCGTCGTGTTTGGGGCTCATGCAGGGCATGTTCCCGAAAACTTTTCATTGATTTTTGGGAAGCCGGCAAAATTAAACTTTGAGGCTGAAACGGTAAGCCTAACCCAGATTTGATTCGTTCTTGAAATTGGCAAAATCCTGAAACGCACCTACCGGATCGGTGCTGCGCCAAATGGCTCCCTGAAGCGCATATCCGGAAAATCCAAGGCGGTGCAACAAAGGCAAACGATCTATGGAAACTCCTCCCCAGGCATGAACTTTGTAGCTCGTATTGGAAAGGCCGTCTTTAATTTTTGCCGGGCTGAAACGATTGTTTCCTCCGTCTTCTGTGAAATGAGGGAAAATGGGGCCGAGTAAAACTTCCTGAATGGCTTCATTTTTTCCTTTCATGTCGCGCAGGGACGAAAAAGTTGTATAGATAATGTTGCCGGTATTTTTCTTTCTGATGGGATTGAGGGTAAACCATTTGAAAAAAAGCTGACGGGTCTGCTCTTCTCTGATATGAATTCCTCTGAGTTTGAATCTGAAAATCATATCGTAGCAGGAGTATAAAACAATCTGGTGATGATGATCCTTGTTGATCTTTCTGAGAAAATTGTACATATCACTTTTCTCAAACTGACTTTTCACTATATGTAATTCATCCAGACCTTCTTTAAACAGACGGTTTATGATTTCATGTTCCTTTTCAACCTTATATGTGGATGTGAGAACTATTTTTCTCATCCGTTTACCTTTTTTTCGTATTAAGGTGCAATTATACACCCTTTAAAGAAATATAAAGAATGCTTGAGGCTGATATGCTAAAAATAATGGAGTTGCTTGCCGTTTTCAGTGGTTTGCTGTATGTGATTCTCGCCGCGGCGGGCAATCGGTGTTGCTGGCTTCCCGGGATTTTGAGTTCAGTATTGTACATTATCATAAATCTGAAGGCAGAATTGTATTTTGACTCTGTGTTGCAGCTTTACTACGTGTATGCAGGAATTGTCGGTTTTTTTTGGTGGAGTAGAAATCCGGCAAATTCGGGTGGATTGCTATCTCTTGGTATCGGTAAGCTATGGCTTCCGATTATATGCATCTCATTACTTTCTGTGATTTCCGGAAAGTTATTGCAGAACTTTCTTGGAACAACTTTGTCTATTCCGGATGCGCTGGTTACATTTTTTTCCGTGTATGCCACCTGGCTTACAGCCCGCATGGTGATTCAGAGTTGGTTGTTGTGGATAGTTATAGATATTACAGCGGCGATAATGTATTGGAATAAAGATTTGCAGGCAAGCAGTTTTCTATACCTTATTTACGCCATGGCAGCTGTTTGGGGCTGGTATCAATGGAACAAAATACTCAAAGCTTCAAAAAAAACATGAAATCGGTGGCAATATGTGTGGCCGGGCCCGAGTCATCCGGAAAAACCAGTCTGTGTAATCAGCTTGGTTTACGTTTCGGCTGGCCTGTTATTGAAGATCTGAGTGGCAGCATGG
>CAZUHX010000120.1:0-7400 GCA_964620795.1 uncultured Chitinophagaceae bacterium | reverse complement strand
CAGTATATAACATGAGACAGAACCTCCCGCATATCCCGCTGATTATCTCAGATGTTTCATAGCCCTTGATTGCTTTGAGATCAAAAGCTTGTTGGTGATAACACCAATAAGGACGAAAAAAAAGCGTCACGGATCTAAGTTCCGCGCCGGTATAATGACTAATGTGAACTCCCGCAGATCTCACTGATTTTCGCAGACGAATTATATAGCAAATGAAATCTGCGCTGATATGCGCAATCTGTGGGAAATAGATTCTTGCACTGCACCTCAGCCGGCTCAGTTCCGCGACTCACCGGCAGTGAGCAAGAGGCGAAAACCCAATATAGCCGCGATGGCAGAGCTGATAAGAATAGACAGTTTGGCCGACTCAATGTGTGCAGGATCATTGAATGCCAGCATGCTCACGAAAATCGACATGGTAAATCCGATACCCCCAAGAATACCCATTCCCCACAATTGACGTTTGCTGATGTTTTCAGGAATACGGATCAGCCCTAAACGCGCAGTCAGAAGCACGGCAGAAACAATACCGATAGGTTTACCCAAAATCAATCCTGAAGCAATACCGGCTGCCATAGGACTCCATAGCTCATGTATGGCGGAAAGATCAATATGTATGGCCGTATTGCTGAGCGCAAACAGCGGAAGTATGAGAAAATTAACCGGCCAAAGCAATGCATGCTCCAGCGCAATAAGAGGGCTATGCTCCTCTCCTTTTCCGAAAGGAATGGTCAATGCAGCCAGTACACCGGCAATGGTGGCGTGAACTCCCGACTGCAAAACACAATACCAAAGCGCAACCGCAGGCAAAAGAAACATCCACAGCGTTTTTACTTTCAGCCGGTTTAGCATACCCATCAAACCAAATACCAGAGCCGCACAAGCAAGCCAGAACCAGGATAGCCCCGATGAATAAAACACTGCAATCACTACAATAGCCCCCAGATCATCAACCACAGCCAAGGAGGTGAGCATCACTTTGAGTGAGAGTGGCACGCGATCGCCAAGAGCAACCATCACGGCCAATGCAAATGCAATATCGGTGGCCATGGGAATCCCCCATCCCGATGCCGTGTCGGTTCCAAAGTTGAACAGTGCATAGCATGCAGCCGGCACGAGCATTCCACCCAGGGCTGCTACCACAGGCAGAGAGGCTGTTTTGGGATCTGAGAGCTCTCCGGCCAGAATCTCGCGCTTGATTTCAAGGCCTACCAGCAAAAAGAAAATGGCCATGAGCGCATCATTGATAAAATGCCCCAGCGGCATGGCAGCATATGATGAGCCCAGACTAAAACGGATTTCCTCGTGCCAGAAATGAGCATATCCCTCTCCTGCAGAAGAATTGGTGATGATGATCGAACCAAGTGTAGCAGCAAGAATCAGAAAACCGCTGGAATTCAGACCGCTCATAAAAATTTTAAATCCCGCGCTGAAGCTTTGCCTCAGGCGGACTCTCACGACTTTGCGGGTACGGTTCATTGCGGAATCAATCTTTGTGCAAAGGCCAATTTAAGACCTTCCTGCTCAAATCGCAGGGCAACATCTTTCAAAACATCGCAGCGCATCTCAAACGCATCATCGGGATTAGCAGCCCAGGCATAGGCCCTGATGCGCAGACCAAGCTCTTCTACCTCGGTCACTTTGGTGATTACCTTCGGTGCACCCAGGCCCTTTTGTTCGGGACTGCGAACATCCAGACAAGCAGGATGAGCGGCAGCGGTCTCAGAAAGAATATCTAGAGCCCGCTGAAGATTGCAGTTGGGTTCAATGACAAGTTCGATGTGCAGATTGATGCGTTCGTCGGAAAGGGTAGAGTTTACAATGGCCTCGCGGCTGATCACTGAATTGGGGATCACAATCCTCCGGTTTTCCATGGTGCGGATGATGGTATGGCGAAGAGTGATGTCTTCAATAGCACCCACCTGATTGCTGGAAAGCAGCCGCACAAAATCGCCCACAGAGAAGGGTTTAAATATGACCAGAAAGATTCCGCTCACAATATTTGAAAAGGCCTCCTGAGAGGCAAAACCGATGATGGCTGCCAGGATACCCGCACCGGCAAACAGTGTTTTGCCAATGGTTCTGAGCTGAGGAATGGAATAGAATACAAAAAAGACCGCCAGGGAATATATGATCAGACTGAGGCCATTGAGCAGAAAGGTGTAATTGGTGATATTCACTTTCAGCAAACTGGCCGAACGGCGCAGATAGCGATTGAGAAAGAAGGAGAGAATCCTGCTGATCACCACAGCCGAAACGATGATCAGCAGAGGCAGTACGAACTGCTCCATTTTCGTCCAGCTCTTTTGAATGACGGATAAAGGGATCAATGAGTCATAAAGCATAAAAACAAATCTAAACAAGTCCGAGTGCCTGCAACCAGGCTGCGGTAGTAATTTGGAAGGAATTGAGATTTTTTAGGGAAATGCCGCCTCTATTGAGGTGCCTCCGCTTTGCGTTTCAGTTTGTAGGACTCTCCGTGTTGTGTAAAATCAAGCCCCTCAAGTTCGTCCTCAACACTTACGCGAAGCGGAGAAATTTTGTCGGTGATTTTATAGAGAATGAAGGACCCGCCAAGGGTATAAACAGTAACGATAATCAATGCGAGGATATGATAGAAAAAAGTAGTGGTCTGACCATAAACCAGACCTACATTGGATGCAAATACGGCGGTGAGCATCATCCCGGTGATACCCCCCAGACCATGACAGGGAAATACATCCAGGGTATCATCAAGACCCGATTTATTCTTGGCACGCACCGCCAGATTGCTGATGATGGCAGAGATAAACCCGATAAACATTGACTGAGGAATGGTAATAAAGCCGGCAGCGGGAGTAACTGCCACCAGACCAACCACAGCGCCGATGCAGGCACCCATGGCCGATATTTTTTTTCCGCGAACAGCATCAAAAAAAATCCATGACATCATGGCCGCGGCAGAGGCAACCATCGTGGTTGAGAAAGCAAGAACTGCAGTGGCATTGGCTGCCAGTGAAGAGCCGGCATTGAAACCGAACCAGCCGAACCAGAGCATACCTGTTCCCAGCATCACATAAGGAATATTGGCAGGATCATGCTGTTGATGATGGTTGTAATTGGTCCGCGGGCCCAGGAAAATGGCACCTGCCAGGGCTGCATATCCTGCGCTCATGTGCACCACCGTGCCCCCGGCAAAATCAAGCACTCCCCACTGCTTCAGAAAACCATCGGGATGCCAGGTCCAATGGGCGAGGGGGGCATAGATGAATATAGAAAAAAGACAGATAAACAAAAGATAGGCATTGAACTTAACCCGCTCTGCAAAACTGCCGGTAATGAGCGCAGGTGTAATAATGGCAAACTTGAGCTGAAAAAGAGCAAACAACAAAAACGGAATGGATGGAGATAGAGTGGGATGGGTCGCCAGGCCAACCTGCTTAAACATAAAATATTGAAAAGGATTACCGATAAGTCCGTAAAAACTATCGCCGAAACACAGGCTAAAGCCCAATACCACATAGAGCAAGGTAATCACTCCCAGCGCAATAAAACTCTGCAACATACTGGAAATGATATTTTTCTTGCTCACCATTCCTCCGTAGAAAAAAGAAAGCCCCGGGGTCATCAGCAATACAAGACCTGAGGCGGTGAGCATCCAGGCGATATCCGCTGCATTATAGTTATCCGCTGTCTGTTCTGGAGCCGGTTCAGAAAGAACTCCCAGGCAGCAGACCATGGCGAGAATCAGAAATGGAAGCAGAAAACGTGATTTGAGCATATACCGTAGATTGCCAATAAATATATAAAATATGATCAAAATTTGCCTTAATTTGGAAATATCATCGTAATTTATTTAGACATAAATGTCTGTTTTCCAAAATTTTTGACTTTTCATTGAAAATAATTCATATTTATGTTTTTATAAATTAATAAAATTATCTCTTTGGGTAGTTCTTTTGATTTTCATTTAGGGCGCCTCCCTCGGGCTTCGCCTCTCGGGCCCCGCTCTTCGCAGCACGGCCCTGCGGGCAGCCTCCTTCGTCGGCTCTGCTCCGATCGGTGGCGCGGGCCTTCTTCTTAAATTCGGTACAGTGAACGCTCCCTCCTCTGCGGCCTGTACAGTTATCCGTCAAGACAAAAAAAGCGGCCTCTTTACGGCCGCTTCCCTGTATCTTGAGTTTAAACCTAAACCGATCTATCGGGTAGCAATAAAATCAGACAGCTGCTGCACACTACTGCTAAAAGAAAACACATCATAAACCCTGAAGTAGTTGAGCGGATCTACTGTTCTTGCATACAAAGACTTGGCTGCTTCCAGCTTACTGCTTTCAAAGGAAAATTGTCGCAGAATCCTGATGACCTGATCGGTAGTGAAATTGCGGTTATTAAGCACAGAGTTCAGCACACTCATGCGCGTTGATTCAAAACTTGTATTTCGCAAAGTCTGCAGAAACTGACTGAAGCTGCCTTCATCCATGGCGGTGATCACGGGCTGAGCTGGCTGAATGGGCGAAGGTGTATTCTGGCACTGACCGTTCCAGAACAAATCATAATCAAATGCTGAGGGAGGGGCAGGCCAGCGGGGATTCCAGCTCCTGCCCAGCGGAATTTCTCTTTCTACCCGCAGACCAAAACGGGGATAAATGGTAGCATAAATGTGCCGATCAGGCTGTATGGTAATTTGCCCCTGAAACACCGGAAAATATTCAGGACCATACATGGAATTCTGAAGCGCAAAAACCTGAATATGATGGGTTCCGGCAGGCAGGTCGCGAATTTGAACATGCACTGAATTGGCCCCAAGATTATAGCCGTTCAGGTACACGAGAATGGACTGATTTGTGCTGAGCCGGAGATCAAGTATCGACTGACCCATTCGTGCAAAGCTGCTCACTGAAAATGTGGCGAGCAAACTGAATATTAAAAGAATACGTTTCATAAAAGAGGCTTTGTTTGTTAAATATAAACACAGCCCATGCCAGCCTTCACAGAGCTCAGGTTTTTAAGGATTTTTTGCGAATGAAAACTGAACGTTTTAAATAATTGTTGCCTGCATATGTTCAGCAACTGGATTCCCTCCGGCTATTTTGCAGTAAACATAGACAGGCCGTCAGATGACCATTTCAGGCTGTTCAATCCCCGTCGAAGTCGCCGGATTTTACACACAAACTGAGGTTTGTATCAGGAGTCCCACCGGGGCTTTCAGTGACAGAAATGAACGCTGCCTATTGAATCACCAGCTTACTCAGAATATCCTTACCCTCACCCAACAATCGCAGCGAATAAATGCCTTTATCCATCGAGCTCAGGTCTAGCTTCCAGTCCGGAAGTCCATGCAATAATCCTTCCTGTACTTTTTGCCCCAGCGCATTGAAAACCGCATAAGCATTCAGTTGTTCACTTCCCAATATCCGAAAGATTCCCTCGCTCGGATTTGGAACCACAGCCACTTCTGTAACCGATCCTTTGCAAGGCAAATAAATCCATTCAGAATGATCAGATAAGCCGTCAAAATCCTCCTGACGGATTCTGAAATATATGTTTTCTGTATTTATTTCTGCTGAATATGTCATGATTGAGCTGCTGTTTCCACTGCCCGGAATTTCTGTGAGATCCTGCCAGCGACTTCCATCGGTGCTGCCCTCCACCACAAAGCGGCGGTTGTTGGCTTCTGTGGCTGTTGCCCAACTCAGGCGGCTCACACCCTCAACGCATACCCCATTCACATACAACCAGCTCACCGGCAGCGGTTGATTGCCATTGATGGCAAATGGAGAGAAGCTGCCCATATAACCGGAATAAGTCAGGCTTCGGCCGTTAACCAGGGCCGTGCCCGGTTGCTGAGTCCAGACCAGACCATCGTGATGAGAGAGGAATAAACTTACCGGATTGAGCGTATCTTCTCCGGCATTCCACCAAAAGGTAAAGTCTACCCCATTGCCTGTACCGGACTCCCCGCTCCCTTTTTCGATATCCCAGGTTCTTCGCACACGAGGGTCGCGGCCAAGCACCGGGCCGCTGAGCCCATTGGCCCGTACCTCGTCGTAAACACACACGCAAAATGAATCAGCAGCGCTAGTGTGATTGACAATTTGCACGGGATTGTATGCGCTACGTCCTACCGGATAAAAACGACTTCCGGACACCGGATGAAGCACCGAAGCACAACCGGTTCCGTTGGTGATGATGTAATTGAGGCTGTCACCACCCGTGATACTGTCAGAAATACTCAATCTGAAATTCCCCAAAACCAGCTTTTTACCGGAATTATTAAAATCCAGGGCACGGATTCGTCTGTTTTGGTCCAGCAGCAGATTGCGGCCATTGGCGTTGTTCTCGATGGCAATTTCGTCATTGGGGCCGGGTACACTTTGAGGATACCAGTTGGTGCTCTGATTCCAGGCGGTTTCCTGCCCGGGGCTGCCGCCACCACGCCAGAGGATCCGGCCACTCAATACCCGAGCGGCCAGCAAAGCGGCCACATCGCCTTTTCCAAAACCGCCGGTATAAATCAAATCGGTGCCCAGGAGCGTTGGCTGACTTAGAAATGCGACATCTCCGCGGCCTTCACCGCCAAAGAACATAAACTGATCGGTGAGTTGGGCAAGCGCTTCTGCCACACGATCTCCGCGGCCCAAACCTCCCTGATACATGAAGTCATCGCCCAGAATCATATTCGAATTGAGCAAGGCCACATCTCCCCGACCGAAGCCGCCGGAAAACAGAAAATCATCTCCGGTAAGAACGTTGCTGAGGCGAAATGAAAAGTCGCCCCGGCCACTGCCGCCGCTGAACATGGGATCGCCCAGCAGGTTTTGGTTTAAATCGCCCATAATATCGCCGCGACCGTTGCCGCCCTGAAACATGAAGTCTGTGCCAAGAATAGAAGCGCTGAGCAAAAAGCCGATGTCGCCCCGGCCGGTGCCACCCAGAAACAGCGCTTGGTCTCCTGTAAGGGAGTTCTGCAGCAGAAACGCCACATCTCCCCGACCGAAGCCGCCGTTAAACAAAAAATTATCGGACATGAGAGAGCTGCTGAGGCGGAGAGAAACATCTCCTTTTCCAAATCCACCGCTGAACATGGGATCACCGAGCAGATTTTGGTTCAAAGACCGTTGCCGCCAAAAAACATGAGTTGGTCATCCAGCGTGCGGGCATCCAGGCTGCCGGAGACATCTCCGCGACCAATATTTCCTGTAAACATCACCTGACTCTCCGTAAGCTGATTATTGGCGGCACCCATATTGTCACCGCGACCGCCTCCCCCCTGGTAAATCAGGAGATCCGGACTGGTGCCGGTTAATTCGCTCATTAAATCACCGCGTCCGCTGCCCCCCAGATAAATGAGAAAATCAGTATTGACTCCATTCACCTCATTCATAACGTCACCCTTCCCGCTTCCGCCGGTGTATTGAGCC
>CAZUHX010000119.1:0-7512 GCA_964620795.1 uncultured Chitinophagaceae bacterium | reverse complement strand
GCCTGTAGGTCCGACAAGTCCTGTACTACCTGTTGCGCCATTAGCTCCCGTAGGTCCGACGAGTCCTGTACTTCCTGTTGCACCGTTAGCGCCCGTAGGTCCGACAAGTCCTGTACTTCCTGTTGCACCGTTAGCTCCCGTAGGTCCGACGAGCCCTGTGCTTCCCGTTGCACCGTTAGCTCCCGTAGGTCCTAAGAGTCCTGTGCTGCCAGTTGCACCGTTAGCTCCCGTAGGTCCTAAGAGTCCTGTGCTTCCAGTTGCACCGTTAGCTCCCGTAGGTCCGACGAGCCCTGTGCTTCCTGTTGCACCGTTAGCTCCCGTAGGTCCTAAGAGTCCTGTACTTCCCGTTGCGCCATTAGCTCCCGTAGGTCCGACGAGCCCCGTGCTTCCTGTTGCACCGATAGCGCCCGTAGGTCCTAAGAGTCCTGTGCTTCCAGTTGCACCGTTAGCTCCTGTAGGACCTACACTACCTGTTGCACCGTTAGCTCCGGTTGGACCTACTGATCCTGTATTGCCTGTGATGCCCGCAGGACCACTCAATTGGCAAAGGCTGCTCCAACCCGTAGTCAACCGAAAAACAAATAAACAGCCATAATCAGAATCATATACCATCAGGCCATTGGCAGGCGAAATGATATTTCTTCGGCTGAGGGAGTCCATAGCCGGCAGTAGAAATCCTTTGTCTGTGGCCTGCAGCTGAAGAATCGATGAAGGGTGAGGTGTATTAGTTCCTATACCTACATTATTTTGCGCATACACACCTGAAGAAATAAAGAAAAGGCATATGATGCAGGATGCCGGATAGAATTTAGTGCGCATGGAACTTTTTTAGATATCTAAAAATATAGAATTAATGGAAATTGAAGATATCTATCTCGCCAAGTGTTGATAAAACCTCTGCCTGTGCTAAATTTTGAATAAATGGGAGATTTCGCATGAATGCCTGTCTCAATAAAATTGGTCTGTTAGTTCACTTTCAATTTTTGTAAAATTGTCTCGTGCTTTCCATTGCCCCTCTTGCTGAGCTTCCACTTTTTACCAATCTGCTGATTCTGTTGGTAGCAGCTCGTTTTTTCGGGGAGATTTTTGAAAGATTTCGACAGCCGGCCATGATCGGCGAGATACTGGCGGGAATGCTGATTGGTCCCAGCTTTCTTAACCTGATTCACCGCAGTCCCGAAATCAAGGTCATTTCAGAATTGGGAGTTTTTCTCCTTGTTATTATAGCCGGTCTAGAAATTAGTATTGATGAGGTACTCAAGTCGCTAAAGGGAAAAAACCTCATCATTTCTGTGGCCGCGTTTTTTATTCCATTCATTTCAGGATATGCCGTAGCATATGCTTTCAGCATGAATACTTTTTCAGCCTCTTTTGTTGGTTTATGCGTTTCTATTACTGCATTGCCGGTGAGCATAAGGATACTGATGGATATCGGGCAGCTGAAATCTGAAATCGGACAGAGAATCATCTCTGCTGCCATATTCGACGACGTGCTTGCCCTTACTGTTCTGGGCATTTTAATCGGACTACAGACTGAATCGGTATCGGCATACAGCATCGCAAACGTAATCATGAGCTCTCTTCTCAAGCTTTTGTTTTTTCTTACAATGCTGGGCATCAGTTATTACCTCATACGCAGAATCTCACGGCAGGCCGGTGTGTTGGAAGAAACGCTTAACAAGGGCATTGGAATGATGAAGGGTAAAGAATCCCTCTTTGCCTTGTTTTTTGTATTCATCCTCATTTTTGCCACCTTCAGTGAGAGCCTCGGTCTTCACTTCATAGTGGGTGCATTTTTTGCTTCTATGCTCATAGACGAATCTCTGATTGGCAAAGCCAATTTCAAAATCATTGAAAACACAACCCGAAGTCTTGCTATGGGATTTCTTGCGCCTATATTTTTTGCAGGAATCGGACTGGAATTCAATGTTTCCTCCATACAAGATGTTCCGCTTTTGATGACTATTCTGGCCGTTTCCTTTGGCTCAAAGATCCTTGGTGGATTGATCGGAGGCAAACTTGCAGGTATGTCGCGGATGGGTTCTCTTACCCTGGGTATGGGTTTAAATGCCCGCGGAATAATGGGTCTTGTATTGGCAAATATTGCCTATAAAGCTGAAATGATTTCCATGGAGGTTTTTTCTATTCTGGTGATCATGAGTGTGGTAACCACACTAAGCACAGCTTTGAGTATGAAAAGCTTTTTTAATAAGCTTGAGGGCATATCGGACTCATGATTACCGCCCCTTAAAATCAGGCTTTCGTTTTTCTACAAAAGCTTTCATTCCTTCTTTCTGATCTTCTGAAGCAAAGGCCAGATAAAAGTTTTTACGCTCAAACATTAAGCCTTCATTCAAACTGCTGTTGAATGACTGGTTCACTGCTTCTTTGGCCAATTGAACTGCTACAGGCGAGAGGGCTGCAATCTCCTTAGCCAGACGAAGGGTTTCATCCCAAAGATATTCTACCGGCACCACCCGATTGATCAATCCTGCAGTCAGGGCTTCTTCAGCACTGATAAATTTGCCCGTCAGCACCATTTCCATTGCCCTTACTTTACCTATTGCTCTGGTAAGTCTTTGAGTACCACCAGCTCCAGGAATAACGCCTATTTTGATTTCCGGCTGACCGAATTTTGCACTCTCTGAGGCAATAATCATATCGCAGGTCATGGCCAGTTCGCATCCGCCACCCAGCGCAAAGCCACTGACTGCGGCTATGATTGGTTTTCTCGTTTTTTTAATCTGATCCCAGGTAGAAAACTGGTCAATATTCAGCATGTCTATGGCTGTAGCATCTGCCATCTGTTTAATATCAGCGCCGGCAGCAAAGACCTTTTCTCCTCCCGTAAGCACTATTACCTTCACTTCCGGATCCTGATCCAACAAATTCAACGCATCTCTGATATTGAGCATCAGCTCGCGGTTCAATGCATTCAGTTCCTTCGGGCGATTAAGATCAATCCGGGCAATTCCTTCAGCCCAGCAGGGATTTACTAAAATGTATTCGTAGGTCATGGTCCAGATTTTTGGCCAAGATAAATAAACCCCGGAGATCGTCCGCAAGGAGAGACCAAACAGAGAGGCGCTCCATTAAAATTAGAAGGAAGCTGATTTAACGTATCTACTGCGGCGAACTCTCGTCTTTTTTGCCCGATTAAAAAAAAATAGCTGCCCAGGGCAGCTATTTTCTCAGCTTCAAACTTTTCGAATGAAATTCAGCGAGTAGTTCAAATCAATGCTCATCCTCGTTGAAGAAGAAATCTTCTTTGGTCGGATAATCCGGCCAGATATCTTCAATGCCTTCATACAACTCTCCGTCATCCTCCAGTTCCTGTAGGTTTTCTATAACCTCAACAGGAGCACCGGAACGTATGGCGTAATCGATGAGCTCGTCCTTACTGCTCGGCCAGGGAGCATCCTCGAGGTACGAGGCGAGTTCAAGTGTCCAGAACATAGGCGATTCTCAGTTTAGCGGGCAAAAGTATGTTTTTTTTGAAAGGCTGCAACTTTCCTTTAAAAATCTGGATACATCTTGTTGAAAAGCTGTTTTTTTGGTGGAAATCTTCAATTGTGTACATCCCCTTACAGCATGTGTATATCCGATCTTTCACAAAACAATTCAAGCTTCGTTATTTGAAGCTGTAAATCAACTTGTTCTGAAAAGCAGTCCATCATATTTTTCAGCCATTTTTGGCACAACTCTTGTTCTCGTTGTTCTTGGACTGGCGGGGATGATAGGTATTGAGCTTAGCCGCTGGGGCGCTTCACTGCAGGAGCAGTTGGCAATCGAGATGGTGCTCACCGATTCCATTGCCGCCAGTTCGCCCGAGGCGCTGATTAGTGAAGTTAAAGCCCTCAAGGAAATTCACAGCCTGAAGTTTGTTTCAAAAACGGAAGCTGCCCGCATGCTTCAAAAGGATCTCGGAGAAGATTTCATGGATATACTTGGTTACAATCCTTTATATTCTTCTCTTCTGGTTTATCTCAAGGCGGGATATACAGATGAGGCATCAATTTCAAAAATTAAAAACCTGCTTTCCTCTTTTCCCGGTGTTGTTGAAGTTGGTGTGCAGGATCAGCTTGTTAAAGTTCTGAATGAACGCTTGCAGCTTGCAGGTCTTATTTTAGCGGTGCTCGGGGGTATTTTGCTCATCTTTTCGGTTTCTGTCATTTTTACCACCACCAGACTTGCTCTTTCATCAAATCGTTTTGTAGTTAAAAGTATGCAGCTTTTTGGCGCTACATCCTGGTTTATCATGAGGCCATTTCTATTCAGAGCACTGTTAAGCGGTCTTCTCAGCGGTTTAATTTCCGCATGTGTGCTTGCTGCAATATACTTCTATGCATTACAAGAGTTAGGCAACTTGGGTATGCGTCCGGATTTTTTTAATTTTGCCTTGCTTTGTGCTGGATTATTGTTGCTGGGTATGTTGCTGGTTTCTTTGAGCACTCTTCTCGCCCTCAACAGATATCTCAACAAACGCTCTGAAGAATTGTATTGAAATGGCACAGAAAACATCCAAAACCGTATCATCCCCTGCGGCAAAACCGGAACACAAACCAGGATCCCCTTTTCCTTTTCAGCTCGGCAAGGTTCAGTATATCTGGATCGTGTCCGGCATATTACTGATCCTGATTGGAGGAATTTTAATGTATGGAGGAGGTTCAGAAGACCCCAACGTATTTCCCAAAGAAGAAATTTACAGCTTTAGAAGAATAACCCTGGCCCCGGCTATGATTCTTCTTGGCTTTGCACTTCCATTTGTCGCTCTTCTGAAAAGATTTTCTTCTGCACAATGACCAATTACGAAGCTGTCATCCTTGCCGTAGTTGAGGGCCTGACGGAATATCTGCCTGTTTCGTCTACAGGTCACCTTATCCTTACTGAAGCTGCACTCAAACTGCAAAGTGCAAGCTTCAACAAAATTTACATCATCAATATTCAATTCGGAGCCATCCTTTCAGTTCTTTTGCTTTATTGGAGACGTTTTTTTCAAAGCATTGATTTCTATAAAAAGATCGCTGTAGCCTTTTTGCCTGCCGCCGTTCTGGGTTTTCTTCTTAATGATTTCATAGATGGTCTGCTCGAAAGTGTAACTACCGTAGCTGTTTCACTCATCATTGGTGGTATTGCTATCATTTGGGCAGACCGCCACTACCGCCATCTGATAGAAAATCAACCCATTGATGATCATGAGGAAGTTGTTGAAATTGATGAGTTTGGTAATGAACGTAAAAGTCTACAGCCAAGGCAAATGAATGTCTCCTATAAAACTGCATTCATGATTGGTATTTTTCAGACACTTGCCATGATTCCCGGTGTATCGCGTTCTGCAGCAACTATTCTTGGCGGTTTATTCCGTGGTATGAACATCAGACAATCGGCTGAGTTTTCATTTTTTCTTGCAGTACCCACCATTTTTGCAGCTTCTGCCTATAAGTTGCTTAAAGGTTTAGATGATATCAGAGGAACAGATATGGGTTATTTGATTACAGGAAATCTGATCTCTTTTGTAGTTGCTATGCTAGCCATTAAGTTTTTTATTGAATTGATTTCACGCTATGGAATGCGTTTTTTTGGTTATTACCGCATCATAGTAGGAGCCGCAATATTGATTTTAATGGCTTTAGGATATAAGCTGGAGATTCCTGGCTGATCATGGAGGATTATGCAGAGGGGGCTGTTTTGTTGGTTGATAAGCCCGAAAACTGGACTTCTTTCGACGTGGTTAATAAGTTAAGGATACTACTCAGGCGAAAGTTCGGAAAAATCAAAGTAGGCCATGCAGGAACGCTTGATCCACTGGCTACAGGTCTCCTTATTATTTGTACCGGAAAAAAAACCAAAGAGATTGACAGATACATGGGGCTCGATAAGGAATATACAGGAGCCTTTGTAATGGGTGCTACAACACCCTCCTTCGATCGTGAAACAGAAGAAGATCAGAAGTTTGATCATCGTCCGGAAATGCAGGATATGGTGGTAAAGGCTGCGGAATTTTTAGGGCCACAGGAACAGATTCCGCCCATGTATAGTGCTGTTAAAGTGAATGGTAAGGCGGCATATCTAGCAGCAAGAAAAGGCGCAGAGATTGAACTTAAAGCAAGGCCCATTCATATTCATGAATTTGAGATAGGTGAATATGTTGAACAGCTTGCTCAGTTTCGCATCAAGTGCAGCAAGGGAACATATATCAGGTCAATTGCCCGTGATTTTGGTCGTGCATTGGGAAGCGGTGCCTATCTGCATACTCTTCGGAGAACAGCCATCGGGCCGCACCGGATAGAATCTGCTCTTTCGCTTGAAAAAATTATTCAGGATTGGGAAAAGGAACTATGAGAATTTTTCAGGGAACACAGCAGCTTCCGGTTTTTAGAAATACGGTTCTTACCATTGGCACATTCGACGGTGTTCATCTGGGTCATAGAAAGCTGATTGATGAAGTGATCAGCAAGGCCGCAGAGTTTGATGGAGAGAGCTTGCTGATTACCTTTCATCCGCATCCAAGATCTGTACTCAAGCCAGCAGACAACAGACTTCGTTTGCTGCACACTTTAGCCGAAAAAACAGCCAAGCTTGCCGAGTCCGGCCTCCAAAATCTGGTGGTGGTTCCCTTTACACAAGAGTTTTCGTCACAGACGGCGGAAGAGTACGTTAAAAACTTTTTGCTGGCATGCTTCAGGCCCCGCTTGCTTGTGATTGGTTATGATCATCGCTTTGGAAGAAACAGGGAAGGCGACATCACTCTTTTACAGCAACTTGCGCCTGAGTTTGGATTCGGACTGGAGGAGATTCCCCGTGAGACCATAGACGAAATAGGTATCAGCTCCACCAAAATCAGAAATGCACTGCAGGAAAGAAATATAGCGTTGGCCAATGAGCTTCTGGGATATCCTTATTCCGTTTCCGGAAAGGTGGTAAAAGGTTTTCAGAGAGGTCGCGAGATGGGATATCCCACCGCAAACATTGTACCATCTGATCCATGCAAACTTATCCCGGGTACAGGAATTTATGCGGTAGAGGTCGAATGGCAGGGAAGAAGCCTGAAGGGTATGCTTTCGGTGGGCTACAATCCTACATTCGGCGAATCGGAGATGACCATTGAAGTGAATATTTTAGATTTCAATGAAGATATTTATGGGCATCATCTCCATATACGTTTTCTGCATTTTGTGAGAGCAGAACAAAAATTCTCAGGTATGGAAGAGTTGAAAGAAGCTATAGCGGAGGATGAAACCAATATAAGAAAATGGTTTAACGAAAATATATAATATACTATTTTTTAAGATCCTGATACGGCGAGGTTCAGCGAGTAAACGACATACAGCATAAAGGAGAGCCAGAACAATATCATGGGCAACAATATGCTCCGCACAAAATCATGCTTCAGACTTGTTTCTGCTACAGATAGCGCTTCCCAGCAGTAAATGGTATAAACAATGCCCGTAAACATAGCCGGGATACCGATAAAATCCAGTATAAAGTCTTTTTGAAACTGGGTTTCCATGA
>CAZUHX010000118.1:0-7557 GCA_964620795.1 uncultured Chitinophagaceae bacterium | reverse complement strand
TCCGCGGGTACTTGTTTTTTCGCCGGCACGCAGCGGACGCACGGGGGCAAGCAAACACACCCTGGACTATGTTCAGGAGACCGGCGAATGTGTAGTGAATATCATCAATCACTCCCTGATGCATCAGGCATCCCTGGCCAGCGGCGAATATCCCAAAGGAGTTAACGAGTTTGTGAAAGGTGGGTTTACTGCTTTGCCTTCAGACATGGTTGCTGCGCCAAGAGTAGCCGAATGCCCGGTACAGATGGAATGCAGGGTTCTGCAGATTGTGATGACCGGACTGAAAGGCGGTGCAGGAAATCTGGTTGTTTGTGAAATATTAAAAATACATATTCATGAAAATGTGCTGGATGCCGAAGGCATGATTGATCCTTACAAAATGGATTATGTGGCAAGGATGGGGAAAAACTGGTGGTGCAGAATACTTCCGGAAAGCATCATGGACATTCCGGCGGCAGGAATGGCGGGAAATCTCGGAATCGGTTATGATGCACTTCCCGAATTCATCCGTACCTCTGACTGGCTGAGCGGCAATGAACTGGCCCAACTGGCTTCGGTCACTTCACTGCCCGAAAAGGAAGAGCTGGAGGCCTATGCGCTAAACCGGGAGGTGCTTACGGCTGAGCACTTGCAGGAAGAAGTAAAAAAACTGATCAGAGAAAGAAAGTATCGCGAAGCGCTGATTTTACTCTGCGCCTGAATTTTATTTTGATCTGAGATTTGCTGCAGCACATGTGTGGAGGTCATTCTGCTGTTCTCTTTGCGATTGGCTATTGAACAAAGCGGCCGTTGAAACGGAAAGCCGCGCCAGGGGGTGAAGGGGCCGGCCTTCGGCCGGGTGGCGGCACGCCACGGAACCCCCGCAACACCCGGCCCCGCGACGCGGGGAGGCGCCCGATTACATCATCAAATTATTTATTTCATAATTTATAATTAGATCTAAATGGCATTAAACAGACGGGAACCGCAGATAATACGGGCCGGTCAGTTGCATGAATGCGGCGGAGTAAGTATTTCCGGTACCGGAATGGATGCAAATAGATTCTTCGGTTAAAGCGCCGGGCTCCGGAGAATATTCCATCAAACAAACATGCGGTGTGTGAGCGGGCCGGCTTTTTACCTGCATCAGCCTGCGTAAATGCAATCCTGCGGATGCAGCCAGCTCAATGGCCCCGGACTGATCGGAGGCGGGCCACAGCACAAGCATTCGACCGCCGGGAGCAAGCAGCCGCATGCCGTGAAAAAACAAGTCCTCCGGCAGAAGACTGATGCGTGACCTTGCTTTGCTGCGCAAAGGATCGGGAGAAGAGGTGTGAGGCTCAAAGAACGGCGGGTTGCACAATAAAAGATCAAAGGGTTGTTCCGCTTTAAACTCCTGTAAGGGGACAGAAAAGATCTGCAAACGATCGCGGCAATCTGAAAGAAGGAAGTTTTGCCGGGCCTGCTCTGCGGCCTCGTTTTCGGGCTCTATGGCAGTAATCAGTGCTTCGGGTAATTTGTATGCCCACATCAGGGCCAGCAATCCGGTTCCTGTGCCTATGTCTAATACATTTTTTTCTTGCCGTGCTTCATTCCATGCGCCAAACAAAATGGCATCGGTTGTAAGCTTCATGGCACAGCGATCCTGATGTATGCAGAATTTTTTAAAATGAAAAACAGAAGACCCCATGGGTGATGAGCTCAAAAGCTTTGTCCGGTTTCAGACTTCCACTGTTCAAGAAATGCTAGTAAAAATTGATGTCTTTCTTCTGCCAGTTTGCGAGCGGTAGCCGTATTCATCAGGTCTTTCAGCAAAAGCAGCTTTTCATAAAAATGATTGATCGTGGGAGCATTGCTCTTTTTGTATTCCTCTTTACTGAGATCAAGTCGTGGCGGGAACTGAGGGTCAAAAAATGCACGCCCCATTTTTCCGCCGAAGGAGAATGCCCTGGCAATGCCTACTGCGCCAATCGCATCAAGGCGATCTGCGTCTTGCACCACCGCAAGTTCGGCATTCATCAAAGGAGATTCATTGCCACCTTTAAATGATATGTTTTCAACGATATATACCACCCGGCCGATTATTTCTTCCGGAAGGTTTTCTTCCCTTAGCCACTGAGCGGCCGTTCGCGGTCCAATCTCTTCATCGCCCCCATGGTATTTGTAGTCGGCAACGTCATGCAAAAGGGCCGCCAGAAGACACACTTCCATATTTGCCTTTTCCTCAGTGAGCAAAAGACGTGTATTATTCAGCACACGACTGATGTGCCAGTAGTCGTGACTTGCGTCATTTCCGGACAAGACATGCCTGAGACGCCCTGAAAGGCGTTCAAAAGCAAGCCGGAATGCATCTGACTTCATTCGGTAAAATACAGGGGGATTTAAGCAGAAGAATAAATTACTTGCTCTTCAGAGCAGGCAAGAGACTTCCAAACGCTGATCAAACGATCAACGGGCCTGAAACCAAAACTACCGGATGGAATCGGAGGAATTACTGATTGTCTCTGGGGGAGGACTCTTTCACCACGATGGTGCGTCCGTCGAACTCAGTCTCATTCAGTTGAGCGATGGCCTGGCGACCTGCGCTGTCATCGGCCATTTCTACAAAACCATAGCCTTTGGAGCGGCCGGTGGCTTTGTCGAAGATGATCTTGGCGCTGGAAACCTGTCCAAACTGCTCAAACAATTGACGGAGTTGATCTTCGCGTGTACGGAAAGAAAGCTTTGCAACAAAAAGGTTCATAATTGAAATAAATTTAAAATGGTCCTTGGGGAATTGATTGATTTAGATGTAATACCTTTCAGGAACCTGATAATGATTTAAGCGCGAAGATACACTTCATTCGCATTATTCCAAATTCAGGGTCTGAGTGAGGGTGGTATGATTTCGTCGATGAGAATTACAAATAAATCTGTTGTGCCATCGGCCTTCAGGATCAGTCTGCTTTGATCATAAAACTGTCCGGGTGTGTTGTCGCGGAGATTGATGATAGACGGAAGCTCATTTTTATTGTAATAATAAAATCGCTCCAGGGCTTCCAGACGATTGGCGGCAAGGTGGCTGATATCTGTAAAAACAATATGTGTCTTGGGGAAGCAGGGTAGCCTTCTGCGCGAAGCCTGCTTGGGATTCAGTACGATGTTGCCATCTTCGGCAATCAGGGATTCGCAGAGAGAGACTGCTGCTTCAGAATTTTCGATGGTAAAGCCGATGGCTCCTTTTTGAAAATTGTTTTCGCAGAAAGCATCCTTGATTTCATTTTCCCAGCAAAACACATGATGCCAGCCCCGTTCTTCACTGAGTTTGCGAATGGCCTCTACCCCCTGGCTCACCGATTCGCAGTAAATAAATTTTCCACCGGCATCTACAAAAGAAGAAGCAAAACGCAAATCAAAATCATTCTCCCCCGGCCGCTGAATTTTTGCAGGAGGAACAGTAACCGTTCTCAATTTAATTTCACGTGTAAGATCTCCGGCTGCAGCTTCATTGGGCAACATAACCGGGCGGCTGAGGTCCAGTTCCACCACGGCATCTTCAGGACTTAAATCCATAGTCTCTTCAACCATTACATCCGCAGGATCTGCGGTCTGCTCCCCTTCAGAGGATCTCTCGGAAAAAATGTTCCGCAGTTTGTAAAAGAAGCCGGTCTCAGTTTGCTGCATAGTTTTCAAGGAGGTTTCTGAACGCCTCCAAAACTACAAAAGCGGCAAAGCGGGCCTTACTTTCAGGCAGGAGTATTCTCCACAGCCGGCGTATCAGTATTCAGATTATTAGACACCGGCGGAACTACGGGTTCTGCTTCTTTATCCCAGGGGCGTTTGCCAAGCATTTTTTCCAAATCATCTTTAAACAAAACCTCCTTGCTCAAGAGCTCCTGTGCCAACTGATCAAGTAATGATCTCTTTTCGATGAGCAAGTGCTGAGCGCGTTTGTATTCAAGCTCAATGATACTGCGCGATTCCTCATCAATCATGCGGCCTGTTTCCTCCGAATACGGCTTGCTGAACTGATTCTGATTCTGCATATCATAGAAACTCACATTGCCAATTTTTTCATCCATACCGAATATGGCCACCATGGCATAAGCCATCTTGGTGACCTGGTCCAGATCGTTTTGGGCACCGGTTGAAATTCTTCCGAATACAACCTGCTCTGCCGCGCGACCCGCAAGCGACATACACATGCGGTCCAGAATCTCCTCCCGTGTTTCAATGTATTTCTCTTTCGGCAGATACTGCGCGTAGCCCAGAGCAGCAACCCCGCGGGGAACGATAGATACTTTCACCAGAGGGTGAGCATACTCCAGAAACCAGCCGCTCAGCGCGTGACCGGCCTCATGGTAGGCAATAATCTTCTTTTCTTCGGGAGAAATGATCTTGTTTTTCTTTTCCAGTCCGCCGATCTGACGGTCAATGGCATCGTTGAAATCGCTCATTTCCACCTCTGCCTTGTTGTTGCGTGCAGCAATCAAAGCGGCTTCATTGCAAATATTGGCAATATCGGCACCCACAAAACCCGGTGTTTGTGCAGCCAGTTTGTGCGCATCAATATTGGCTGAAGTCTTAATCCCTTTCAGATGCACCTTGAAAATCTGCTCCCTTCCATTCAAATCGGGCTTGTCTATGGAGATCATCCGGTCAAAACGTCCCGGACGCAGCAAGGCAGAATCCAGCACATCGGGGCGGTTGGTAGCTGCAAGTATGATCACACCCTTTTCTGAACTGAAACCATCCATTTCCACCAGCAACTGATTGAGGGTGTTTTCTCTTTCATCATTTCCCTGAATCAGTGTTTTGCCCCTCGAGCGGCCTATGGCATCAATCTCGTCGATAAAAATGATACAGGGCGCTTTCTCCCGCGCCTGCTTGAAAAGGTCGCGAACCCTGCTGGCGCCTACACCCACAAACATTTCAACAAAATCAGAGCCGGAGATACTGAAAAACGGCACCTGAGCCTCGCCGGCCATTGCCTTGGCGATCAGGGTCTTTCCGGTTCCCGGAGGACCAACCAGAAGAGCCCCCTTGGGTATCTTACCGCCCAGGGCTGTGTACTTCTTGGGGTTTTTCAGGAAACTCACGATTTCCTGCACTTCAACCTTAGCCTCATCCAGACCGGCCACATCACCAAAAGTGATGTTTATCTTTTCATCCTTGTCAAACAAGACTGCCTTAGACTTTCCGATATTGAAGATCTGCCCGCCCGGACCTCCGATGCCGCCGGAAGCCCTGCGCATCAGGAATATCCAGAAACCCACAAACAAGATCAGCGGCAGCAGCCAGCTCAATACATCCCTCGCCCAGTCATGCCTGATTTCATACTCCACATCTACCTTGCGCAATTCGGGATGGTTTTTATAAAATTCATTCATAAAGCGGTCGAAAGCATCATTAGAAGGCACCGTAACCTCAAAATGGGGACCGCGGTTGACCATACCAAAACGGCTCCGGGCCACATTGGCATATTCTTTCCTTGAAAGTGCAGTGTCTTTGAGATACACTTCTGCCTTCTGTTCATTGACCACAATGATCTCCTGAACATCGTTCCTGAGCATCATCTGCTCAAGGGCATTCATAGAACTGCGCTCTACATTGGTTTGAAAGTAAGAGATGTTGAGAGAGAATAAAATGAAAAGAATAATAAGGGCATAAACCCAGAAATAGCTGAATTTGGGTCCTTCGTCGCTGATTTTGCGGCTGGTCTTTTTGGGTTCGGCAGGTTTTTTGTTGTTTTCCATGGTTTCAGATTCCCGGGCAATTGCAGCCCGCTGCTTGTTTATCGTAAAGAGAGCAATTCATTTTGAATTCCATAACAGATTCAGGCGTGTTTAGTTGTTTTAGCATCGTGCCAGAGCTCTTCCAGTTGATAGAAGAAGCGTTTTTCCTTTTCAAAAACATGCACCACCACATCGGCAAAGTCAATAATGATCCATTCGCCCTGCCGTTCGCCTTCGGTATGGAAAGGGCGTATACCGGCCTCTGCAGCCTTTTCAACCACAGAATCCCTGATGGCTTTCACCTGAGGACGCGAGTCACCGTGTACTACAATAAAAAAATCGGCAACGGCATCCGAGATTTTACGCAGATCCAGACTGATCACCTCATGTCCCTTCTTATCCAGAATGGCATCCACAATCAATTTTCGGAACTTCAGCTGACTGAGCGATTTGGGGCTTTCCTCTTCCGGCAAAAGTTCGCTGATCACGGCCTGTTTAGGACGCGTTCGGCTCGATGGTTTATTTTTACGCAGCATTCCTGAATGACTGACAAATTTACAGCAATTTTAGGCTTCTCAGCACAGTAAGATCAAAGATGCAACAGTACACTTTGGAAGGAAAACCCCTCATTCAGCTAGATTCTGTGGCTTCTACCAATCAATATGCCAAGGAGCTTACTGCAAATACCAGGCCTGAAGAAGGAACGGCCATTATGGCGCGGGAGCAAACAGCGGGCCGCGGACAGACAGGCAACCACTGGTACAGCGGTAAAGGAAGAAATCTGGCGGTGAGTTACGTTCTCTATCCCGGCTTTCTGAGAGCCTCCATGCAGTTTTATCTCAACATGGCCGTGAGTCTGGCCGTCAGGGAATGTGCTGAAGAAGCCTGCGGACAAGAAGTGCTGATCAAATGGCCCAACGATATTTATGCCGGACGGCGTAAACTGGCCGGAATTCTGATTGAAAATACCATCAGCGGAGAATACCTTTCACAAAGTATTGCAGGAGTAGGTATGAACATCAATGAAACCGGCTTCCCGGGAGATTTGCCGAATCCCGTTTCGCTCAGGCAGCTGGCCGGTAAAGAATTCGTGATCGGGCGGGTAGAAGAGCGGCTCAGATTTTATCTGAGCAAATATTATGCTCAGCTACAACTGCAGCATCTCAATTTTTTGGAGCGGGCTTATGTTGAAAACCTATATCTGTTTCAGCAAACGGCATCATTTTACAAAGGTGAGCAAGCATTTAAAGGAGAAATTACGGGCATTACCAAAGACGGCAGACTAATCATTTCATCGGGAGGAAAAGAGTTGCGATTTGCTTTTAAGGAAGTGACTTTCGCCATTTAATCAAGTCGGGCTTTGGAGATAGGGGCAAATAACAAACAAGAAAGCGTCTGTATTAACACAAATGCGAAAGCGAAGCTCCTGAGGTGTTGAAGGCTATTAAAATGCAATGCCAAGCATAAAACAAACATGGTTGAAAGGCTATCTGCGTTCGGAATACAAGGGGCGCCTTCCCGCTGCGCGGGACCGGGTGTTGCGGGGGTTCCGTAGCGTGCTGTAGGGGCGTGAAAAATCAGGTTAAGACAGACGCAAGATTTTGCGCCCCTGCAACACGCCACCCGGCTGCGCCGGCCCCTCCACCCCCTGGCGCGGCCTTCCGTTGCGATAGGCTCCCAAGCGATGTCAATAGAAAGACATCGAAAATCCCCTTGTGATGCTTTCTGTGTATGAAATGAATTTATTTTCTAATTGGTATAACTTCTATACTTCTGTATTGTGGGTCTAAAATCTTAGGATAAACACATTTGTGTTTTAAGATTATATTTAATTGTCGCGGCAAAATTGGAAAAACGTTTAAGG
>CAZUHX010000117.1:0-7588 GCA_964620795.1 uncultured Chitinophagaceae bacterium | reverse complement strand
GCTGGAACAGGCCTTGCAGATCCCCGCAGAGATCAGAATCGTTTGCAGCAGCACCCAGTTTCTGGTTGATTTCAACGGATGGGAGGCATGGGTCAATCTTCCGCACGAGCGTGAGCGGTTCATGAAGCTGATCGAAAAGACCGGAGCCAATGGTTTGTTTTTCATCAGCGGGGATGTGCATTACGCGGAACTGTCCAGATTGGAGCGTCCTAATCTTTATCCGCTTTACGATTTAACCAGCAGCGGAATGACGCACGGAAATCCTTGTTTGGGAGGGAATAAAAATCGGGTAGGAGAGGGGTATCTGAAGCCCAACTTCGGCTTCATTCAGATCAACTGGAACAAAGCAGTGCCGGAGATCAGTATGGAAATCAGAGATGAGGCCAGTCAAGTCAAAATCAGCAGGCTGGTTTCGCTGCAGGAAATCAGCAGGAAGAGTTTAAATACAAATTTGAATAAATAATATTTGATAAAATTTTATCCACGCATTGCATCTACCGGGCGTAGCCTGGAGGCCGATAGGGCCGGAATGAAGCCGGCAACGATACCCGTGATGACCGAGATGCTTATGCCCGTAAACAAATTTTCGGCGGTGATGTAAAAGCGGAAGCTGCTCTCAGCGAAATGTACCAATGCATATTCCATTCCCTGAAACAAAAGCACTACCAGAAGCAGTCCGGCCAATCCGCCCAGCACACAAAGCACCACCGACTCCAGCAGGAATTCCAGCAGAATATAAATGCGGCGCGCGCCCAGAGCTTTCTTGATGCCGATGATGGCTGTGCGTTCCTTAACCGACACAAACATGATGTTGGCAATACCGAAACCGCCAACCACAATTGAAAATAGTCCGATGATCAGTCCGGCCAGATTTACAATACTGAAAATAGAGGCAATGCCTGCCGTAAACACGCTCACCTGATTGAGTGCAAAATTGTCGTCTTGTCTGGGAGACAATCTGCGCACGGATCGCATCTGGCCCCTAACCTCATCTTTGAGTTCATCCATGGCTATTCCCGCTTTGGGGGTAAAGGCCAGCAAGGGATCATTTTCGCCATTGGTGAGATTGGTATAATCGGAAGCCCTGCTGTCGGGTACCAGGATATTGTTGTCTAAGGTGAGGCCAAAGAGGTCGTCACCTTCAGTTTTGAGTACACCTGCCACACGGAGTTTATGGCCGTTGATGCGCAGCAATCTGCCTTCGGCGCTGGAGTAGCCGTAAAAGAGCTCTTCGGCCACATCTGCTCCGATGAGGCATACGCTTTCTCCCGAGCTTGTTTCGTGTGGAGTAAAAAAACGGCCTTCGGTAAACTCGAGATTGCGGATGCGTGAATACTCCTGGGAAACGCCCATCAACTGTATCTTCTCGAGGGAGCGATTGCTGAACTGAACAGTCTGAGGTCCCAGAAAGTAAATCAAGGCCGCTGCATCGGCGGTGCGCAGGCGCGGGCGAATGACACTGAGCTCCTGTTTCTTAACCGCAGGCCTGTTGATGTACTTCCACCAGGGATAATCTTCACCCCAGATCCATGGCCACTTCTGCACATACAAAATATCGCTGCCAAAGGTAGAAATGGAATCGCGGATATTTTTCTCCAGCGATGTGACGGCTGTCCTGACCGAGATGATGCACAAAATCCCGATAGAGATCCCGAGCAGCGACAAGGCAGATCTCAGTTTCGACGAACGAATTTCTTCCCAGGACAGTCTGAAACTTTGTCCCAGAATGCGCATCAGCACTTTCATGCCCGAAAACTAAGCTTTGCAGAGGGTTTCCCCTTTAAATCACAGAAAAATTAACAGCTCCTTGCCTAACCGCTGAAAAACACTAATTTCGCACCCGCCATAAATCCGTCCTTGCGGATCGTTTTTCATAACTAAAAATGTCTATGAAGCTCTCCAGTTTCAATTTCGAATTACCCAAAGATGCCATTGCACAATATCCGGCCAAAAACCGTGACGAATCACGACTGATGGTGATTGAACGCAAAACCGGAAAGATCGAGCACAAGGTTTTTAAAGATTTGCTCGGTTATTTTGACGATGGCGATGTCATGATCCTGAACAACTCCAAGGTTTTTCCGGCCCGTCTCTACGGAACTAAAGAAAAAACAGGCGCCAAGATTGAAGTTTTTTTACTGCGCGAGTTAAATCGTGAATCTCTGCTATGGGATGTCCTGGTTGATCCGGCCAGAAAGATCAGAGTGGGCAATAAACTGTACTTCGGAGATAATGACGAACTGATTGCAGAGGTGGTTGATAATACCACCAGCCGCGGGAGAACCATCCGTTTTCTGTTTGATGGCGACCATGACAAGTTTCGCAAAGTGCTCTACAGTTTGGGTGAAACCCCGCTTCAAAAAGCGATCAAAAGACCTGTTGAACCTCTTGATGCTGAAAGATTTCAGACAGTTTTTGCGAAAGTAGAGGGCTCTGTTGCGGCTCCTACAGCAGGCATGCATTTTAGTCGTGAATTGCTCAAAAGACTGGAAATCAAAGGCGTAGAATTGGCTGAGGTGACCATGCACACCGGTTTGGGAACCTTTCGTGCCATTGATGTGGAAGATCTTTCCAAGCACAAAATGGATGCCGAGTATTACAATATTCCGGAAGAGGTGGCGAAAGTGGTGAACAAGTCAAAAGAAGGTAACCATCGGATTTGTGCCGTTGGAACTACCACGATGCGCACAATTGAGTCTTCTGTTACGGCAGGCAAACTTCTTAAGCCGTCTGAAGGTTGGACAAATCTGTTTATTTACCCTCCCTTTGATTTTTCTATTGCCAACAGCATGATCACCAATTTCCATCTGCCTAAGTCAAGTCTGTTTATCATGGCCTGCGCCTTCGGCGGATACGATCTGATGATGAAAGCCTATGAGGTTGGTATGAAGGAAAAGTATAAGTTCTTTACCTATGGTGATGCGATGCTCATCATCTGATGGAATAGGAGTTGAGGGTTACAGCCGTTAGAGATTATTGTTAGTTGAATAACTGAGTTCGTTTATTGCAACGGAAAGTCGCGCCAGGGGGTGAAGGGGCCGGCGCAGCCGGGTGGCGGACACGCCACGGAACCCCCGCAACACCCGGCCCACCGCCAGGGATGCAAGCGATTTGAACCCAAGTTGCCGGGCGGTGGGAGGCGCCCAAATTCATATTGAAATAGAGCTTCTGCTGAGCTACATTCAAGTGCTACTTGCTGTATGGGTCTTGTTTCATCCCATAAGCAAAGCCTGCTCCGTCAGGAACTGCATGGTGTCGATTCCGTCGGCATAAACATCGGGGCCGGGAAACTGGCTCATTCCAAAAGGAACAGCCTTATTAACCAAGGCGGGATCTGCAACTACTGCTTGTATCTTTTGCCGGTTTTCTTCTATAAATCGCAGGCTTTCCTCTAGATCTTTTACAAACCAGGCATGTATTACAGATATAGGAGAGGCCGGCGACGGATTTTCCACAATGGCACTGAATTCATTGGCCAGATGGGGGGTATGACTCAAAAGCAGGGAAGTGCGCTGGTAGTCGTAGTTGTTCATGTATTTGGTATGCCGGTGCAGCCATTCAAAATCTTTCCAGTGCGGAAAGAGGGAGGCCGTGTCGTAACCGGCAGGTAACAATAGCAAAGAGACATTGCGGCAGCCGAATCCGAAATAGGAGAAGATATCTTTTCCCAGTGCCTGAAGCTGAGAAGAAGTCTCATTTCCTGTGAGCACAGCCACAGAATTGCGGCTGCCCCGCAGTATGTGCGGAACATGCCGGAAATAATACTCGAAGTAACGGTTGGTGTTGTTTGAGCCGGTGGCGATCACTGCCTGGCAGTCATGTAGTTTATCAACCCATTCCAGACGAGCGGTAGATTCATGATCGGCATGTTTCAGGGATTCTATGACCCATTGCATCAGCACACGGTCTTTGGAAGAACCTTTTATTTTCAACTGCCAGCCGGCCAGATATCCGCAGAGCAAATCATGAAAGCCCACCATCGGCAGATTTCCTGCAAGTACCAGTCCGAGGCTTAATGTGTGATTTTCAATTTCAGGATATGCAGACAGCCAGCGATCCAATGCTTCAGCCTCCAGCAGATGTTCTGAAATTCCTTTCCAGGCCATCCTTACCATTTCTTCCGTGAACCATGGATTTTCGCGGCCTGCAGCCTCCACCACCTCATCCGGAATCTGCATGCCTGCCAGTGCGGCCAGTGCTTCAAGTCGTTTGCTTCTTGCTGTACTCATCGCTGCTAATTTACGCTGCATCAGTCAACCGCCAACTGCTTTGTGGAAATCGGGATAAAGCATTGAACGGTCTTGTGTTTCTTCGTACAAACATTTTACCATGAAACGTATTGCCGTTCTCACGGGGGGACATGCCAGCGAACTTGAAATTTCTTTGAAAAGTGCGGCTGTGGTGATGAAAAACATTGACCGCAGTTTGTTTGAACCCTACCTGATAGAGATACGAGATCGTAAGTGGATTTGCAGAACCGGAGAACAGGAACTTCCGGTTGATCTGAACGACTTTACGGTTGCACTGCCTGAGGGAGGTAAGCTGCATTTTGATGCGGTTTTCCTGGCCATTCACGGCACTCCTGCCGAGGACGGTAAACTGCAGGCTTATCTGGATTTACTTTCCATTCCGTATACTGCCTGCGGTGTGTTGGCTGCTGCACTCAGCTTCGACAAAATGAAGTGCAAACTCTTTCTGCAAAGCTGCGCTATTCCCACGGCTCCGGCAAGACTGTTCCGCAGTTCAGACTACGCTGTGGGAAGTGAAGCCGGAATTGACTTCCCTGTGTTTGTGAAACCCAATAAAAACGGCAGCAGTTTCGGTGCCGGAATGGCTAAAAATCAAGCGGAATTTGATGCCGCTATGCAGGAAGCCTTCCGCTACGACGATGAGGTGGTGGTTGAAAAATACCTTCAGGGAACCGAAGTGACCTGCGGGGTACTGGGAGCTGCCGGAAGTCTGCGCGCTCTGCCCGTTACCGAAATCAGAAGCAAGAAAGAATTCTTTGATTATGAAGCCAAATACAAAGGTTTCTCTGAAGAGATTACCCCTGCGGAAATAGGCGATAAGCTTACGGCAGAAATTCAGCGGCTGAGTGTAGAATGCTATAAGCAGCTGGGGTTCAAAGGCATCTGCCGGGTTGATTTCATCATATGCGGCGAGCAGCCCTACATGCTGGAAGTAAATGCCATACCCGGTCTTTCCGAAGAAAGCATCATACCGCAGCAGGCGCGGGCCATTGGTATATCTCTGCCCGAATTGTTTACCATCATGCTCAACGATTGCCTGGGCTGAAGAATATGAAGGATCAAGAATACAAACAGAAAGAATAATATAAAATTTGATATCAAAACTTAAACAATTTATTCCGGATCTCTTTGTTCCGGCCATCGGACTTGTGGTACTGCTGGCCTGGCTCAATCCTGCAGCCGGGGGCAAAAACAGCCCTCTGCCACTGGACAGCATCGGAACGGTTGGGGTGGGGTTGATTTTCTTTTTCTACGGTCTCAAACTCAGTTTCAAAAAAATTCGGGAAGGCCTCAGCAACTATAAACTTCATTTGCTGGTGCAGGCTTCCACCTTCCTGCTCTTTCCGATTCTGGTTTTACCATGGTATCCGCTGGCGGTGCAGCAGGGGCACGAATTGCTTTTTCTTTCGCTGCTTTTTCTTGCGGCCCTGCCATCTACTGTTTCTTCATCTGTGCTGATGGTTTCCATAGCGGGAGGAAACATACCGGCTGCTATTTTCAATGCAAGCATATCAGGTCTGCTTGGGGTTTTTATCACCCCGCTCTGGCTCTCTCCATTCCTCAAAACACAAATGCAGGCATTCTCCTTCGGACAGGTATATTTCAAGTTGTTTATCGAAATTCTGCTTCCTGTAGCTGCGGGTCTCACACTGCAGGCCCGACTGGGGAAATACATACAGGCTCATGCTGCCCGACTGGGCATGTTCGATAAGGCCGTCATTCTGCTCATCATCTACCGCAGTTTCTGTCACTCTTTCGAAACCGGGATATTCGGCAGGGCGGGAGTAGCTGAGCTTTTGCTGATCGGGCTGCTGGTTGGTCTGATTTTTGTCTTCATGTATTTCATCACGGGAAAGCTCGCGCTGACGTTGAAGTTTTCTGCCGAAGACCGGATTACAGCACGCTACTGCGGAACAAAAAAATCCTTGGTACATGGCACGGTATTTTCAAAAATCCTATTTCCCGCTTCGATGCCGCTCGGCTATCTGTTGTTGCCGCTGATGCTCTACCATGCCCTGCAGATTTTCGTCATCAGTATATTGGCGTCCCGCAGGAGGCAGATATCGGGAGGGGATTAGGGGGGTATTGTATTGACAATGCAATAATATTATATATAAATATGTTGTTCCGCCCTTGTGGGTGTTATCACCAACAAGCTTTTGATCCTCTACCGGCGCGGAATTTAGTTTCATATCGTGATGGAGAAGTGGTGAGTTGAAAGTTGGAAGTTGGAAGTTGGAAGTTGAAAGTGAGATCTATTGCTTCCGCAGATTTACTTTCGTTCCTTCTTTTGAAAAACCAATTGCGAACTGCTGTGCTAATTGTTATTCATTGCTCATCATTCGAAAATGAAGTTGTTCTCTTTACATGAATAATATTCTTCTTCTCATTCACACTCTACGCTGCTCAAAGAATAGTATACAAGATGTTTCTCTTAATCATTCAGGATATCTTCGATCTGAACGGATATTCCGGGTATTTTATTTTTAATTACATCCCATACAATCGAATAGTTTACACCCATGTAATCATGGATCAGGCGATCACGCATTCCGGCCATGTGTTTCCATTCAATCTTGCTCCATTTTAACTTGTCATCTGCCGGTATCTTCTTGCTGGCTTCTCCTATGATTTCAAGGCTTCTGCTGACCGCTCTTTTTAATGTTTCATCTTCTAAAAATTCTGATTTGGAAAGATGATTACTTACAGATAAAATATAACAACACTCCTCATATATGTGCTTGAGGTATTCTTTTGGATCCTTAGACATACTGCACCTCATTCAAGATAGCGGGACCTATGTATTTGCTTAAACCATTTACTGTAAGCACTTCGATTTTTTCTCCCTTAAACAACTCTTGAAGCAAATCGCAGACCTCCATCAGATTGTCGAAAGTTTCTCTGTCAGGCTCAAAATCAAGCAATAAATCAATATCACTTTCAGGGGTTTGCTTGTTCCGGATGTAAGACCCAAACAGGCCGATATTTCGGATTCCCAGTTTGGCCCAATCCGTTTTTTTCTCTTTTAGTGATTCGAGTATAACTTCTTTGCTGGTCATAAAACAAGACTAAACAAATATAGATCATTCCGCGCTTTTTGGTGTTATCACCAACAAGCCTTTGATCCTCCACCTGCGCGGAACTTAGCTCCGCTACACAAACTCCCCTTTTAAGAGGGGTTGGGGGTGTGTTTACCATTCCTCTCCATTTCTGCTGCAGATATACATCCGTGCCTTCTTTCGGGAAAACAGTTACGAGTTATAGGCCTGATGTTTACTTATAGCTTGAACACGGAAAAATCAATTTGTTTATTTATTTTTAGATACATAAATGCCTAC
>CAZUHX010000116.1:0-7630 GCA_964620795.1 uncultured Chitinophagaceae bacterium | reverse complement strand
GGTGTTTGCGGTGGCGGGTTTTAATACTGAAGAAGAGGCGGTGGCGCTGGCCAATGCCACGCAGTATGGACTGGGGGCTTCGGTCTGGACTTCAGATGTGGAGCGCGGACTGGCCCTGGGGCGAAAGATCCGGTCGGGAAATTTGTTTGTTAACGAGATGGTGAAGAGTGATCCGCGGGTACCTTTTGGGGGCGTGAAGCGCAGCGGGTTCGGCAGGGAGCTGTCGGAGTATGGCTTGCTGGAGTTTGTGAATCTGCGCTCGGTGGTGGTGGGCTGAGGTGATTCTATCTGACTAGTTGAGATTCCGTGCTCAGTAATTGAGCCGCGTGAGCGGTGGGAGCGGGGCCGCAGGCCGCCGGCGCATGCCGGCCGGAGCGAAGCGCAGCCGCGTACGACGCGACCCGAGGGGCCGGGCAAAACGGCTTCTTCAAACAGAGTGGTCATTCGGCCCGGAGGGGTATAAATTATATGTTTCTCTCTGCAAAAGTCGATCTTTTTTACTTGTTTACCTTTGCCGCATGCTGCGCGTAGATCGCTTGCCGTTTTTCCTCCAATGGCCGGTAGCGGTTTTTGGTTATGTTATCGCCGGATGGCTTTGGTTTTATCTCGGGTTTGTGCGGCTTACCTGCCGTGTTCAGCTTCCGGAAAGACCCCTTCCTCCGCATGCGGTTTTCTGCACCTGGCACGAGAATTTGCCCGCATATTTTGTGACTTTCCCGGATTTGAGCCGACAGGCCTGGCTGAATCATCCCGCCTGGTTTATGAAGCCGATTCATGTGCTGCTGCGCATGCAGGGTTTGAAACATTTGTTTCTGGGTTCAAGCGGGCACGGCGGACAGATCGCATTGGAGCAGTTGCAGCAGCAGTTGAAACAGGGATTTTCTACTTCTTTGAATCCCGATGGTCCGGCAGGGCCGCCCTTTACGCTTCGTCCCGGTGCGCTGCGATTGTCGGAGGCGGCGGGCATTCCGGTGGTGGCACTTCGTTACCGGGTTCAACCCGCGTGGCGATTGGGAGGATGGGACCGCAAGTGGCTTCCCATGCCGTTTGGCAGGCTATGGATGGAGGCCGAAGATCTGGGTGTGCTGCGCGATACGCCTGAAGATGCTGCCCGTTTGAAGGAAGCTCTGAGCCGCTGCATGAACAACTGAATGAGTGCATTCGCCTTCTTTTCCTAATTTCATGCCCGCATGAATAAAATTCTCGTGGCCAACCGGGGCGAAATTGCGGTCCGGGTGATGCGCTCCGCCCGCGAAATGGGCATCCGTACAGTAGCGGTTTATTCCGAAGCCGACCGATTGTCTCCGCATGTTTTGTATGCCGATGAGGCCGTGTGTATTGGTCCGCCGCCTTCGCGCGATTCTTACCTGCGCGGGGATTTGATTGTTGAGGCGGCCAAGGCGACCGGCGCACAGGGAATTCATCCGGGTTATGGTTTTTTGTCGGAGAACGCGGCTTTTGCGCGTTTGGTGGAGGAGCACGGGCTCACATTCATCGGTCCAACGCCGGAGTCTATCGAGATCATGGGCAGCAAGCTGGCGGCCAAGGAGGCTGCGCGTAAGTTTGACATACCCATGGTGCCGGGAAGCGATGGGGCGATTTCTACTTTAGAGGAAGCGCTGGAAGTGGCTTCCCGCACGGGATATCCTTTGCTCATCAAGGCTTCGGCCGGTGGAGGAGGTAAGGGAATGCGTGTGGTGGAGCATGCCGGTGAACTGGCAGAGCAGATGGAGCGCGCACGATCGGAGGCGCAGTCGGCTTTTGGAGACGGATCGGTGTTTATTGAAAAGTTTGTGGGCTCGCCCAAGCATATTGAGGTGCAGGTGCTGGCCGACAATTACGGCAATACAGTGTATTTGTTTGAGCGCGAGTGTTCGGTGCAGCGTCGCCATCAGAAGGTGGTGGAAGAAGCGCCCAGTTCGTGTCTTACGCCCGAGAAACGAAAGGCCATCGGAGAGGCAGCGGTGATGGTGGCCAAAAGCTGCGCCTACATCGGTGCCGGTACGGTGGAGTTTCTGGTAGATGAAGCGCTGAATTTTTATTTTCTGGAGATGAATACGCGGCTTCAGGTGGAGCATCCGGTTACGGAGATGATTACGGGGGTTGATCTGGTGAAAGAACAGATTCGCGTGGCCAGAGGTGAGGCCTTGTCGTTCCGTCAAGAAGATTTGAAGATTCACGGTCATGCCGTTGAATTGCGGGTTTATGCCGAAGATCCCGACAATCAGTTTCTGCCCGACATCGGGCGTTTGCAGCGTTACCGCAAACCGGAAGGACCGGGGATTCGGGTGGATGATGGTTTTAGAGAAGGAATGGATATCCCGATTTATTATGATCCGATGATTGCGAAGTTGATTGCCTGGGCCGACAGTCGTGACGAGGCCATTGATCGGCTCAGCAGGGCCATTGATGAGTTTGAGATCAGCGGGGTAAAGAATACACTGGCTCTCGGGCGGTTTATCATCAACCATCCCGCCTTTCGCCAGGGGCAGTTTGACACCCATTTTTTGCAGAAGTATTTTGTTCCCGGAAGTTTGTCGGCGCCTACCGATGAGCAGGCACTTGCGGCTGCTCTGGCGGCAGTGGCGGCTTTTCATGCGGCGAATGGCAAGTCTAAGCCGGAAGCAAATGCAGGGGTGCAGAAGGATTCTGCATGGAGGAGGAAGAGAGGGTTTTAATTTCGAATGAACGATAACGATTGATCAATCTTTCCGGTGCGGATTTAATTCCGTGACAATGATTAGATTTTTCGAATTATGGTTGGTCAGCTGGATGAAGAAGAGTGATGGCTTGTCGGTTTAAACTTTGGTTGGTTTAGTGGTAATCAAACTTGCCTTTTCACAAAGGTTGCACGAGCTCATGCGTTGCCTTCTTTCTCATATCGATTTGCGGCTAATAGAAGTTGGCGGCTTTCAACCGAGCTGCTTTTGCGGAGACGAATAAGTCGTTTACTACAAAATTTTCCGCTGGGCGCCGCTAATTTTTATGAGTCATTTAGTGGATGCTGTTTTCAATTACTGTCAATGCTTCTTTAGGAGTCATTGTTGGTATAGAGCTTAATTTGAAATCCTTTGTGTTTCTTGTTACAATGCATTCAATTTTAGTGATATGTTTTGCACAGTTGTACTGAATTGAGCCCTCAAAATCTTTAAACTCTGATTTTAGCGATTTGTATATAATTTCTTTGGAAACATCTACCATTTCTGTCCATTCCTGCAACTCGTTCAATATTTTTATAGTGTTTGAGTGAGTAGTTGATTGTCTTAGTATGTAGTAAATGTTATTGTAGGAAACGGCTGAAACGTAAATGGTTAGTCTTTTCTTAAAAGAGTAATTAAAAAGTTTGGCTGCCTCAAGAGAAAATGGTTTTCTGTTTGCCAAAAAGTCTATGAGTATATTGGTGTCTAAAAATATATGCTTCATCATTTGTACTTTTTCGATAAGCTATCCTTCAATGCGCGCTTATATTCAAAATTGTCCGGCAGCTCAATTACACCCATTAATTTTAATATTCTGGGAGAAATTGTTTCGTCCTTGGTTTCTTTTGATGTCAGGCTTTTCAAATAGTTCTCTACAATGTCAGATAAACTTTTGCCGGATTTTTTTGCGAATTTTTTTGCAACTGAAATGACAGAATCGTCAATAGTGAGCGTTAGTTTCGTGGTCATAACACGTGTGTTTTGTATCACAAATATACGTATTACATTTGGGGTGTCAAATTTTGTTTGTTGTCAACCGCACTTGCCACTAACTTACCGCTTTACAAACCTCTGAGTATTCATGCATAAATTGCTGAGTCGCATTCCTGCCCTTATCCTCGGATGGATTGCGCTTGTTCGCAACAGGATGTACGAGCGGCGTTGGCTGGCTTCGGCTCGTTTTGACTTTCCGGTGATTTGCATCGGAAATCTGAGTGCAGGCGGTACCGGTAAAACGCCACTCACCGAATGGCTGGCTTATCATCTCGGTCAGGAATTTAAAATAGCAAGTCTGAGCCGCGGTTATGGCCGCCGTCAGCCCGGATTTCGGGAGGTGGAAGCCAGCATGAGTGCAGATGAGGCAGGCGATGAACCGCTGCAGCTCAAGGAGCGGGTTCCTTTTTTGCGGGTTTTTGTGGGTGAAGACCGTGTGCTGGCTGTGCCGCGTTTGTTGCAGGAGTATCCCGATTGTGATTTGATTCTGCTCGATGATGCGTTTCAACACCGAAAGATCAGGGCAGGCTTGAATATCTTGGTCACACGTTATGATTCACCTTATTTTCAGGATGCCATGTTTCCGGAGGGCATGCTGCGAGAACCGGCTGAAGGGGCGAGGCGGGCTGATGTGATTGTGGTATCCAATACGCCTGCAGGACTGGGAAAGGAAGCGCGGCAGGCATTTCAGCAGCTATTGAATCCGGCGCCGCATCAAAAAGTTTATTTCAGCAGTCAGATATACTCTCCGCTTTTGCCTGTGTTTGGCACAGCTTCATTACAGGCAGCGGAAACTGCTTCGGCCTATGTATTGCTCACCGGTATTGCAGAACCGGCTATGCTGCTGTCGCATTTGGAGAAATCCGGAAAAACGGTTCATCTGATGCGTTTTCCCGATCATCATCGCTACGACCGTTATGATCTGGAACGCTTGCGTGAGTTGCTGGGTAATTTGCCCGCAAGCTGCCCTGTGATCACTACATGGAAAGATGCCGAGCGGCTGAAATCTTTTGCCTCCTGGTTTCAGGACAATAAGATTCCGGTGTATGTTCAGCCCGTAAGTATCATCTTTGCAGATGGTAAGGGGAGGACTTTGCTTGAAGACATCAGACAGGTGATCGTTCGTTTACATCCCAACCACTTGAAAAATGAAGGAAACTGATAAAATAAACGCAGCTGCAGCCTGGCTGAAAGAGCGCATGCAGGCTAAGTATGAAACCGGCATCATTCTTGGTTCCGGTTTGGGCAATTTCGGCAAAACGATAGAGCGCGATTTGACGATCCCGTATCAGGAGATACCCCATTTTCCGGTTTCGACCGTAGAAGGGCATCAGGGTGCGCTGATTTTTGGCACTGCCGGAGGCAAGAAGGTGGTGGCCATGAGCGGCAGGTTTCATTACTATGAAGGCTACAATATGCAGGAAGTGGTATTCCCGATACGGGTCATGAAGCAGATCGGGGTAGAAACGCTGTTTGTTTCCAATGCCGCCGGCGGAATGAATCCTGAGTTTGAGCTTGGAGACCTCATGCTGATCCGCGATCACATCAATTTGCAGCCCGAGAATCCGCTTCGCGGTCCTAATCTTTCGGACTTTGGTCCCCGATTCCCGAACATGGCGCAGGCTTATGATCCGCAGCTTTTGAAACTTGCCGAGCTCACGGCTGAAGACTTAGGGATTCATTTGCGCAAGGGCGTGTACATCGGGGTGCCCGGACCTACCTTCGAGACTCCGTCTGAATACCGGATGTTTCATTTGATGGGTGCCGATGCAGTGGGTATGAGTACGGTTCCGGAAGTGATCGTGGCCCGTCATATGGACATGCGTGTGTTTGCCGTTTCGGTGATCTCAGATATGGGTTATCCGCCCGAAAAGGCAGATCATGTGACGCACGAATTTGTATTGCAGAAAGCGGCAGAGGCTGAACCCAGACTCACGGCTCTGCTTAGTCGTATGCTGGAAAAATTGTAAATGCGAAAACTGTTCCTGTTGATCCTGCTGGCAGCTTCAGGAGTGCTTGCTGCCCGAGAAGACAGCACGCTCATTTCCGCTGCAGGCAGGGACACTTTGCTGAGAAGCGATTTATATCCCAAAAAAAATGATACGTATCGGTTTAATCCGTTTTTTGGAGTGGCGCATGCCATTGACAGTGGTCTTGCTGATCTGGAGCAATACAATCTGATTCAGCGCAGGGGAGAGGAGTACTTCAATACCGGAAATACCGGAAGCCCCGCATACGGTCTTCTGTTTCATCTTCCGTCGGGCGACTGGTTTCACAGTGGTTTCCGGCGGTTCGAGCCCTATGCTTTCAGGAAAGACAGCCTGAAGTATTACACGGTGAAAAGACCTTACACGGAGTTGTCTTATACTCTTGGCTTGCGCACCGAGCAGATTTTTAACGGAAAGTTTGCCGCTTCCATTAAACAGGTTTTTGATTTCGGGGTCGAGTTCAACCGTATTTCATCTAAAGGAGAATATGCGCGGCAGAACACCAACGACAACGGCTTTCATTTGTACGGGATTTACCGAAGCAGGAACGGCCGCTGGGGAATACATCAGGATTTATTATATAATTCATTTCGTGTAGCTGAAAATGGCGGACTGGGCCTTGATCTGTTTTCTGCAGATACCAGCTTGCCGGGCAGCTTGCTGGCTCCTGTTAGGCTTCGTGAGGCAGAAACGCGGCAGAGGGAAGTGTTTTATCGTTTGCTGCCCTCTTTTCATCTGGGGAAGAAAGTGCCGGTTAAAGAAGCCGACACGCTTGAGGCGAAGTCTGTTGTGATCCCCGAATACAGTTTTCGCTACCGCTTGGAAGTGGGCAGGGAGCGATACGATTTTCAGGACTATGCGCCCGATTCTTCTTATTACCTGGATTTCTGGCAGGGTGCAGATTCGGCGCGTTATTCGATGCAAATACTGAGGCTGCGCAACGGACTGGAATGGCAGTGGAGTCCTGCGAGAATTCGCGATAAAAAAGTACAGTGGCTCAATCTGATGACCGAAGCGGGAGTGATGGCCGAATACCTCCGCATTTCGCAGACCGGCAGGGTGGTGAACAGCGTACCGGTTTCTGTTTACGGCAAGCTAAGCGGGAATCCGCTTTCAGGCAGTAAAATTCATTATCTCGCTCTTGCCCGTCTGTATTTGAGCGGCTACAATCAGGCCGATGCCGAGTTTAGGGGAGAATTTGGTTTAGATGCCGGCCGTGCGGGAAAAATAGAAGCTTCGGGTTCTGTACTCATTCGCAAGCCCGATTGGATATTTGCTCAGTTTCTGACCACCACAGGTGGATGGGATCAGGAAGTGAAAAGGCAATTCATGTTTGAGGCCGCCGGACGATACACGCTGGAGAAATACGGACTATCGGCCGGTTTTCGCATAAGTGGAGTTAAGAATATGTATTATTTTGATGCATCAAGACGTCCGGTCATGGACGATCAATTGTTGTATTTGACTGCGCATGTTTCTCACCGCTACGGTATCCGTGGATTTTTCATAGAGAATGAGCTCTGGTATCAGCGGTCTTTTTTTTCGGGTGCTGTTCGTTTGCCCGAATGGATGAGTCGTCATGGGATTCGTTATGAAAGAAGGGTTTTCAAAAAAGCCTTGTTGTTGAGCATAGGCTCAGATTTGCGCTATTATTCGTCTGTAAATGGGTATGGCTATTTTCCGCTCAGCGGACAATTTTACGCACAGGATGGTCTTCGCATGAAGTTTTATCCTGTCTGGGACGTTTATCTCAGCATGAAAATAAAATCAGTTAGAATTTTTCTGAAGGGGTACAATCTCTCGCAGGGGTTTGGGCAGAAGGGTTACTACATGAGCGCGTTCAATCCTGCCCAGAGCAGAGGCTTTGCCGGTGGGGTGAAGTGGCGGTTTTTTGAATAGGGTGGAAGGGTAGTTGAAAGTTGAAAGTTGAAAGTTGAAAGTTGAAAGGGT
>CAZUHX010000115.1:0-7724 GCA_964620795.1 uncultured Chitinophagaceae bacterium | reverse complement strand
CCCAATCCCAATCCTTATCAACTTCCTACTGTGTTTACCAGAACTCCTTACAACAAAGGAGATTTTGATTTGATTGGAGCAGTAATGGCCATCCTTGGTTACAATTATTGTCTTCAGGACATGAGGGGCCGCTACGCTTCCGAAGGGATTTATTTTCCGATGTATTCAGATTCATGGAATAAGAATGCATACCATCCCAATTATTGCCACATTCTTGATCCCACTCCTTTGAGCAGCCCACTGAACTCTAATCGCCACGAAGACGGTTACCACAGCGTAAAATTTATACAGGATAAGTTGACCGTTCCCGGTATTTACGATGGGCTTCCTCATACCAACGACAAAGTCAATAACGGCAGCATCGGTATGTTCGGCGCATCTGCATTGGGAAATACCCAGCTTCAGCTTGGTCTTGCCCACAGCGTGAAAGATTCTCTTCCGGCTTTGAAATGCCTGATGCCCATCGTTGCTACTACCCAGCATTATCTTTCAACCGGTTACAACAACGGGACTTTCCGCGATCGTATCGTCACGGGCTGGTTGAAAGGGCAGATATTTTCAGGTACCGATGATGATCTTATCCCTGTAGATAATGATCAGCAGAATTCTATTCACTCGTCCTTCGATTATGATCTCCCCAAAACCATCACTTTCAACAACAAGACGAGAGAATTTCAGCAAAATAAATTTGAGGCGGCCAATCTTTCCATCGATCACTTTTCAGCAGTTCGTTACCCCAAATTGGATGGAACCATTGACAATGCCGGTTTTTATCCCAATTCAATAGGTCGTGGAGATATGGATGCTTCGGAGGCTCCTGTTAATGAGTTTGGTGAATCGGTAGACATGATTACCCAGCAACCCCTCCCTAATCTTACTTACAGCCGTTACCGTAACCTTTCATTACCTGTTTTCCACGTTTTTGGCTGGTGGGATATTTTCACAGAAGGTCAGTTCCATACCATGGATTATACCATTCGTGCCATGAATGAAATCGGAAGACCGGATCTTGCGCGCATGCAAAAGGCAGTGATCGGTCCCTGGGCTCACCAAACCATAGGCAGCAGAGAGTCAGGAGACAGAATTTATCCGAAAAACGTAACTGACCTCACCAAAATTGATCTTGGAAACTTTTCATTCGATGAGATTGCCATCAATGATATCGTACAGTCGGATCTCATTACCTGGTTCCGCTATAACCTTAATTACAACAACGATAAGTTTCTGGGTGAACCTAAGTTTATCCTTCTGGAAAGCCAGCGTTGGCAATCGCTTGCAGGCATAGCCAATGTTCGTGTACCGGCAACTGATTATAAAATTCCTTTTATTGACATGATCAACTTTTTGTCGGGACAGGAAGGGCTCAAGGGACTTCCGGTTCATTTGCGTGTCACCGGTTTGCTGAACATTGACAGTGTCCTTTATCTGGATATCCCCAAACAAGCCCCCATTCTTCCCTCCCTTAACCAGAAGCTGGAAGCCATTCCGTTCCGTGATTTTATGAATGACGTAAAGCGTTATCGTTATTATGTGCCCGGACCTGATGCTGCTGCCGATGCTGCAGTTGGAATCAGCGGTAACGAGAATATCGGTAATTACTGGGTAGAAGATGATGTTTTTCCTCCCAATAGAAATATCGAATGGAAGAAAATGTATCTGCATGCCAATTCAACGGCAGACTTCAACGCTCCCACAGGTGATGAAGGCTACAAACTTTATTTGCATGATCCCGATGATCCCATCCTTACTGTAGGAGGTTCTAATATGATTGTTCGTTCTCCTGATGGAACCCGTGATTCTCAGTCTCAGATGGAATTGACAGATCCTACCAATGCCCCTTTCAGTCTTTACAGAGAAGGCGTTATTCACTTTGCTACAGAGGCGATTGCAGATTCTTTCACCATCATCGGCCTGCCTGTTTGTACCTTGTATGCAAAATCGAATCCTTCAGGAATTCTTCGCGGACCCACCGATACAGATTGGAACATCCGTATCTGCGATGAATATCCCGATGGCAGAATTTATTTTGTTCAGGAAGGTATCGTTAATGCCAGAGCACGTGATTATGCCCGTGCCCTTTGCGACGATATGGGTGTGAATCCAAGCTCACCATACTACTACAACGGCGAAGAAAATCCTGCAGATCAGGATATCCCATATTCCAATATTGAAGCAGATTCAATTTATGAATATGTGTTTAAAATGATGCCGATCGGTTATTCCTGGGCGAAGGGGCATAAAGTTCACATTCTGATCAATTCTTCCAACTACACCCGTTATCAGGTAAATCCCAATCTTCCGCTCAATGACGGCGAATTTTTCCGCCGTAAGCCCGGAGATGGCCAAACTTATATTTTTAATGGCGAAGAAATGCATCCTCGTAAAGCCGTGCAGCGGGTTCACTTCAGCCCTGAGCATCCAACAGCCATCAACTTCCCTGTATTTAACTCCGGACTATCTACCAGTATTCAGCAAGTCGGCAAGCCAATCAATACAGCGCTGGATGTATCAGTTTATCCTAATCCTGTTAATGATAAGTTGCAAATCATGGTCAACAGACCTTCAGATTACACTGTAACTGTGCTTGATCATTTGGGTCGGGTAATCGAAAGCCAGAAAATGGATGATATTGCTGTTTTCGATGTAAGTCTCTATTCTAAAGGAGTTTACATGGCTGAAGTAGTGGATCTCAAGGACGGAAGCCGGATTACCAAAAAGTTTGTAGTTCAATAATATTCTTCATCTCATGAAAAGGGCCGTCTCTTATGGGACGGCCTTTTTTATTTTCAATTGGTAATGCCGGACGTTTCAGAAGCCCAAGAATGGACTTCCTTGTGTATTTTTACACTTTATAAACAGGACAACCGAATGGGAAGAGCATTTGAATACCGCAAAGAGCGGAAATTTAAAAGATGGGCGAGTATGTCTAAGGCATTTACCCGCATCGGAAAAGAAATAGCAATTGCTGTTAAACAAGCCGGCCCCATACCTGAGAGTAACGCCCGTCTGCGTTTAGCTATTCAGAATGCCAAGGCTGTCAATATGCCTAAGGATCGTGTGGAGAATGCCATTAAAAAAGCATCTTCAAAAGAAGTAGATAATTATGAGGAACTCACTTATGAGGGATATGCTGCTCATGGTGTGGCCGTAGTGGTAGATTGTGCCACAGATAATCCTACCAGAACAGTGGCAAACATCAGAAGTTATTTTAATAAGCTTAACGGTGCTCTGGGAACCAGTGGTTCAGTAGAGTATATGTTTGCCAAAAAAGCATTGTTCAAATTTGCCAAAGGCGCTCTTGATCTTGAAATGCTCGAGCTTGAGTTGATTGATGCAGGCCTTACAGAGATTCAGGTAGATGAAGATGTCGTGCTTGCTTACTCGGCTTTCAATGACTTTGGCAGTTTGTCTAAAGCGCTGGAAGAAAAGGGTATTGAAGTGACTGAGGCAACATATGAGAAAATTCCTGATTTTTACAAGGAAGGTCTTTCAGACGAGCAGGCGGAAGAGGTGATCAAGTTGATAGAGAAGCTGGAAGAAGATGATGATGTGCAGCATGTTTTCCATAATATGAAATAATTTTATATGAGTGTTTCTGCATTTGCCGCATTTGACTCAGTTAAGCCGCTGGGTCCCTTCTCTATTCGCCGGCGTGAACCCGGTCCCCGTGATGTGGCTATTGATATTCTTTATTGCGGAGTTTGCCATTCTGATATTCATATGGCCCGTAATGAGTGGGGCGGAACAATTTTCCCGATTGTTCCCGGTCATGAGATTGTTGGTAAAGTAACTTACGCCGGTAATGAGGCCGATGGATTTAAAATAGGAGATCTCGTTGGTGTAGGATGTCTGGTGAATTCCTGCAGAACTTGTGAGCCTTGCCGTCATCATTTGGAGCAGTATTGTGAAGGGCGTGCGGTAATGACTTACAACAGTTATGAAGCTGATGGAAGCGGTCCGACATATGGTGGATATTCTACAGCTGTGGTGGTTGATAAGGATTTTGTACTGAAGATTCCGGCCACACTTGATCCGGCAGCTTCTGCTCCATTGCTTTGTGCAGGAATTACAACTTACTCGCCACTGAAGAAATGGAATGCAGGTCCCGGGAAAAAGGTTGCGGTAGTTGGTCTGGGTGGCCTCGGCCACATGGCAGTTAAGATAGCGTGTGCAATGGGTGCAGAGGTACATGTGATCAGCACAACTCCTAACAAGGCCGAAAATGCATCGGGTTTGGGTGCCGGCGGATTTATTCTGAGTACAGATGCTGCTCAAATGAAAAATTCAAGATCGGCGTTTGATCTGATCATCAATACTGTCTCTGCTCCGCATGATATCAATGCATTGATTAATCTGCTCAAAACAGACGGGACCATGGTGATGCTTGGTGTGCCCCCTGAACAATTGAGTTTGATTCCATATTCGTTGATTTCCAGAAGAAGAAGTCTTGCAGGTTCGCTGATTGGAGGCATCAAAGAGACACAGGAAATGCTGGATTTCTGCGGAATTCACGGAATTACCGCAGATGTTGAAATCATACGAATGGATCAGATCAATGAGGCATATGAAAGAATGATTAAGGGATTGGTTAAATACAGATTTGTTATCGACAATCAAACATTAAAATAATATGAATTTCAAAGGAGGAAGATTTATCGTTCGTGAGCGCGTGGCTTTCATGAAGCTTGCGGATCGGTACGATATAGTGGATCCCGAGAGCGGCCGAATCGTTGCTTATGCCAAAGAGACCATTAGCACGGGATTGAAATTGTTTCGCCTGCTTTTTGGGAAGTCTTTATTCCCGACCACAATCATATTGTTTGATGAAGAATCAGGACAAGCTTTGTACAGACTGGTAAAATCCTTTTCATTTATCAGATCCAGGGTTTCTGTTCAAGATGCCGGCGGCAGAGAGATCGGATATTTTGTGAGTCGGTTTTTTAGTATCGGCGGCAGACTGGATGTATTCTCTTCGAATGGAAAGAAAATGGCGGATCTGAAAGGAAACTGGACTGGATGGGAGTTTGCATTTGCCTCCGGTTCCGGAGTTGAACTTGGCCGAGTAAGCAGGAGATGGGGCGGTTTTGCCCGTGAACTCTTTACCAGTGCAGACGATTATCTGGTTCTGGTCAGAGAAGATTTGCGCAACGATACAGATTTGTCTGCCTTGATTTTAATGGCAGCTCTTGCTGTTGATGTGATTTACAAAGAGAAGAAGTGACGTATTAGTATAATTATTTAATATAAAATAAATAGTTATATATTTTTTTCCTATTCGCTTTAAATAAGCTTTAAAAAACCATTATGCCTTCCAAAAAACAAACTTTAAATCAGGCTTCATCCGTACATTCCGGTAAAGTTAAAATTGCTGTCACTGATATAGATGGTGTATTGAGGGGGAAGTACATCAGTGCAGAAAAGTTTGCATCTGTTTCTAGAGGGAATCTGGGGTTTTGCGATGTTGTTTTTGGCTGGGATAGTTCAGATGTGGCGTATGACAATGTAAAGTTTACGGGCTGGCATACAGGTTATCCGGATACTCCGGTGAAACTTGATCTTAAAACCCGCAGGAATATACCTTGGGAAAATAATCAGGTTTTTTATTTGGCGGAATTGATAGATGATAAAGGCAATGCTGCTTCTGTTTGTCCGAGAGGCCTGCTCAGGAAGGTTATTGCCCAGGCAGAAAAATCCGGGTTTAAGCCATATTTCAGCCAGGAATTTGAATGGTTTAATTTTGAGGAAACGCCTCAGTCGGCAGAGAGCAAAGGGTATAAAAATCTTCAGCCGCTGAGTCCGGGTATGTTTGGTTACTCAATACTGCGCAGTTCTCTTCGCAATGACTTTTTTACGGCTTTGTGGGACGGACTTGCGGGATTTGGAATTCCTCTTGAAGGATTGCATACCGAAACCGGCCCGGGGGTTTATGAGGCGGCTATTACATACAGCGAGCCGCTTGAAGCTGCAGACAGAGCTGTGCTTTTTAAAAGTGCGGTGAGAGAGATTGCTTACAAACATGGAATCATGGCCACTTTTATGGCCAAGATCAGTGAAAATCTTCCCGGTTGCAGCGGGCATATTCATCAGAGCCTGTGGGATAAGGCCGGTAAGCAAAATCTGTTTTACCAGGATAAGTCCGCAGATAAGATGAGTTCTTTAATGAAGCATTACATGGCAGGGCAATTGCATTGTCTTCCTCATATATTGCCTATGCTGGCACCCACGGTGAATTCATACAAAAGACTGGTTGAAGGTGCATGGGCTCCTACCACACTTACCTGGGCTGTCGATAACAGAACCGTGGCGCTCCGGGCCTTGCCCGCCGGCAGTAAAAGCTGCAGGCTGGAAACGAGAGTCGTAGGCTCAGATTCAAATCCATATCTGGCCATGGCGGCCTGTCTTGCTGCTGGTTTATATGGGATCCAAAATAAACTTGATCTGCAGAAGGCAACGACAGGCAACGGGTATCGCGATCTGTCGCATGGCATTTTGCCATCTTCTCTGATTGAAGCCAGCAGGAAAATGAAGGACTCAACCATTGCCCGGCAATTGTTCGGCGATGCGTTTGTAGATCATTTTACCGCTACGCGCGAGTGGGAATGGAGACAGTATAGTCGTGTGGTCACCGATTGGGAGACCAAACGCTATTTTGAAATTATCTGAAGCTTTCCTGCAGCTCTTTGAGAAGAAATGGGGCAGTGTGCCCCAAACCACTCTGTGCAACTTCTTCCGGAGTTCCGCATACAAGCAGCCGGCCACCTTCATTGCCGCCCTCCGGACCCATATCCAGAATATAATCGGCAACCTTGATCACATCCATATTGTGTTCTACCACAAGAACTGTGTTGCCTTTTTCAACCAACTTATTCAATACATCAAGAAGTACTCGTATATCTTCGAAATGCAGTCCGGTAGTGGGTTCATCAAGGATGTAAAATGTTTTGCCTGTATCTCGTTTAGAAAGTTCGGCTGAAAGTTTCACACGCTGTGCCTCTCCACCCGAAAGTGTGGTTGACGACTGTCCAAGGCGAATGTATCCGAGGCCTACATCGCACAGTGTTTTGATTTTGGGGTAGATGGAAGGAATGGTTTCAAAAAAGCGGGCAGCATCTTCAATGGTCATGTTCAGCACATCGCTCACAGAATGCCCTTTATAGCGAACCTCTAACGTTTCTCGGTTGTACCTTCTGCCCTGGCACTTTTCGCACATTACTTCTACATTGGGAAGAAAATTCATTTCAATCACTTTCATTCCTCCTCCCTGACACTCTTCGCATCGCCCGCCCTTTACATTGAAAGAGAAGCGACCCGGTTTGTACCCTCTGATCTTGGCTTCAGGAAGTTCTGCAAACAACTTTCTGATTTCATCAAACACTTTGATGTAAGTGGCGGGATTTGACCGGGGTGTTCTGCCGATAGGGGTTTGGTCTATCTCAATCACTTTGTCAATATGTTCCAGACCTTTAATCTGCTTGTAAGCGAGGGGTCTGGCTGTAGATCTGTGCAGTTGGCTGCTTAGAATCGGATACAGCGTTTCTTTGATCAGACTTGATTTACCGCTGCCCGAAACTCCCGTTACTCCAATGAAGATTCCCAGAGGGAAAGTGGCATCTACATTTTTGAGATTGTTTCCTGTTGCGCCGCTGAGTTGGAGTTTCGCCTTGCCCGGCTTCCTGCGATGCCCGGGTACTGCGATACCTCTTCTTCCGGCAAGAAAATCTGAA
>CAZUHX010000114.1:6885-7915 GCA_964620795.1 uncultured Chitinophagaceae bacterium | reverse complement strand
AGAACAAAAATTCTCAGGTATGGAAGAGTTGAAAGAAGCTATTAGCAGGGATGAGATTATTATCAGAAACTGGTTCAACAAGATATAGTATATTTTGCAATAAGATGTTAACTGCAGCTGCTACTGCTTCATTAGGAAATCTATTTAGCTGCTTCTCTTTTCATGTTTTCTGACAGTTCTTTACCCAAATACTGTTCCACAATGATATGCGTAAGATAGATCGCAGGAGTCATTAGCAGAGCCATTAAAAATTTGTAGATGTAATTTACTGTACCTATAGCGAGCACCAGACGCCAGTCCCAGCCTGCTCCCACATAAAAAGCAATAAACAAAACCACATAGCTGTCGATGAATTGTGAAACCAGAGTAGAACCTGTGGCTCTCAGCCAAATCGCCGACTCGCCCGTTCTTTTTTTGATCTGATGAAACACGGTTACATCTACCAGCTGCCCGATCAAAAAAGCAAACAGCGATCCCACAACGATCCATAAGCCCTGACCAAAAACCGCACCGAAGGCTTTATTCATATCTGTTATTCCTTCAGCGGTTTTGGAGCCAATCCACCAGGAAGCCGGTTGGAGTTGCATCCCGGTATAAAACATTCCAAACGCATATACAATCAGCGCCATGGCCAGAAAAGAAAGCATTCTCACCCCCTTCTGTCCGTAGTATTCATTGATGATATCGGTGAGAACAAAAACAAAAGGCCAGAGCAAAACTCCGGCGGTAAGGTCAAATGACAAACCTTGTTTTCCGAACAGGCTGAAACTGCTTCTGTTCAGCCCCAAGGTTTCTTCCAGTGAAAATATTTTCACACCAATAAATTCTGCAATGAAAACATTGGCCAGAAAGAAACCGCCCATGATGATAAACAGCCGGGCAGCTTTGTCGTTCAGATAAATCATTTTGCAAAATAGTGAATTGCGGATGCAGATACACCTAATAAATGGATAATCAAATAATTTGAGTTATACATTAGATCGAACAACTTTCACGCAAACGGTGAAGCTCATCCATTGAATCCTTTGAG
>CAZUHX010000114.1:0-6875 GCA_964620795.1 uncultured Chitinophagaceae bacterium | reverse complement strand
AAACCGCCCATGATGATAAACAGCCGGGCAGCTTTGTCGTTCAGATAAATCATTCCGCAAAATAGTGAATTGCGCAGGCAGATACACCCAATAAATGTATAATCATATGATTAGCGCTAAGCAGGTATATAGAACAACTATCAGGCAATCGATTGAGCTCATCCATTGAATCCCTTGAGATGATCCGGTATGAAGCGATTTATTGCCCTTGAGCCGCGCCAGGGGGTGAAGGGGCCGGCTCAGCCGGGTGGCATGTTGTAGGGGCAGAAGATTTTCTGCCCCTACAACATGCCACGGAACCCCCGCAACACCCGGCCCTGCGAAGCAGGGAGGCGCCCCGTTTCCAGACAACTTTTTTCTTATGGATTTTATTAACATATAACATGAACTAACGGCAATAAAAAACCTCAGCAAATCGCTTATTGCTGAGGTTTTGAGGTACTAACGTTCAAAGCTGATTAGCTTCCAAGCAGGCCGGCTTTCAGGTCGGCATCAACCGGATCTGAGCCAAGCCAGATACCGAAAAGTGCCTTTTTAAATTCAATTCCCGAAGTAGTGTTCAACAGTTTGCCGTTTTTTATGGCTTTCACCCCTGTTCCAGGTTCATAGATCAATTCAAACACATCTCCCTCTTTGATGGCTTCTTTTGAGAATGTGCCGATGAAACCATCAATCTGGGCTTTTAAGGGAGCTGTATTTCCTTTCATAGACTTTCCGAAACCTTCGCGGATGGATTCGCTCATGTTATCGCTGCTTACTACAGAGGAAGTAATCTGAAGCCTCATGGCCATGGGCTGCTCTTCCTTTACTATTTTGGCAGCATCCTTGCTTTTGGATTCAATGTACAGGCCTGCAGTGTAAACTTTGAAAAAGAGTTTTTTACGGACACCACCACCATTCAGAACAAGATTGCCCGACTTGGCAGGCAGATTAACTCCATTGATGGTCATTTGAGCCGACAGTTCGCTTGCCAGGAGAAGCGCAACAATAGCAAAAATTTTGTGCATAGGATTTTGGTTTTTTCGAATATACAATCAACATCCGCAGCTTGAGAAAGGTTTGGCTGTTTTTATTAACTTTTTTTGTTCATGACTCGCCATTTTGGTTTGTTTGAGCCCGAAGATTTCCGTCACTTTTGCAGCTGCCATGAAAAAACCTCTTCTCTATGTGCTTCTTGGATTGTTGTTTGTTGGTTTGCTAGCAGCTTATAAAAGCCTGAATAAACCTGCGGCTCCCAATGGGCCGGCATCAGCCAATTCCGGTCCTATGCCGGTTCAGGGGATTCGGGTTAAGGCTCAGATCATTAACCGGCCTCTTGCCGTGCCTGGTTCAATTATGGCGGGAGAAACAGTGGTTCTTTATCCGGAAATTCAGGCCAAAGTGAAACAGATTTTCTTTAAAGAAGGAAGCCTGGTCAGAGCCTCTGATTTGCTCTTTAAATTAGAGGATGATGAATGGCAGGCAGCACTTCACAAACTGGAAGTTCAGCTTGCATCAGCCAGAAAAAAAGCAGACAGGCTTAAGCCTTTGCTTGCGCTTAATGGAATATCGCAACAAGAGTATGATGATGCAGTGACCAAAGTTTCTGAACTGGAGGCAGATGCAGAGGTACTTAAGGCAAACATCCGCAAAACGGAAATCAGGGCGCCCTTTTCGGGCAGGATTGGGCTTCGCATGGTAAGTCCGGGTGCCAGAGTAAATACCGGAAGCGTAATGAGTACCATTATGCAAACAGGCAGCATGAAGCTTGAAGTCGAGATCCCGGAGTATGCCACATCTTCCGTTGATATTGGTACAAAACTGGCCTTTCGAACAGAAGGATCTTCCGACACCTTGTTTGCCCGGGTTTATGCCACGGAACCTGGACTGGAAACAGGAAGCAGAAATCTTAGGATAAGAGCAGACATACAGAGCGGCGCAAAGGTGTATCCGGGCAGCTTTGCCACTGTATATCTCAATGTGTCTACTTCTACTCCAGCCATCTTGCTTCCCGCAAATTGTTTTATTCCGCAAGGCAGGAAACAGCGGGTCATGGTGAGTGAAAATGGCCTGGCCTCATTTCGTGAAGTAGTAAGCGGCACGAGATTTCCGGGAAAGCTCAGTGTCTTGTCGGGCCTGAATGAAGGTGATACCGTTATCAGCAGTGGTATGATGTTCCTGAAGCCCGGAACCCCGGTTGTTTTCAAATCGGTAGAACTACAATAAGCTCATGGGTCTTCCTTCTCTAAGTCTCAGAAGGCCGGTTCTGGCGGTGGTGCTCAGCATCATCATCACTATTTTCGGTCTGATTGGTTTCAGGTTCCTTGGGGTGAGAGAGTATCCTTCTATTGATCCTCCCGTGATCACTGTTCGCACCAATTATACCGGTGCCAATGCAGAGGTCATTGAGAGCCAGATCACAGAGCCTTTGGAAAAGTCTATCAACGGAATTCAAGGGATCAGGTCTATCTCCTCGGCCAGTAATCTGGGTTCCAGTGTGATTACGGTTGAGTTTGACTTAAGCATTCCTTTGGAGGAAGCAGCCAATGATGTGAGAGATAAGGTATCTCAGGCAGTTCGCAATCTGCCGCAGGACATAGACGCTCCTCCGGTAGTTACCAAAGCCGATGCAAATTCTGATGCGATCATTTCCATGACCGTTCAAAGTACCGACAGGACGCAGTTGGAAGTTTGTGAATATGCTACCAATACGCTTCTTGAAAGACTTCAAACGATTCCGGGAGTGAGTACGGTACAGATTTGGGGCGAAAAAAAATATGCCATGCGGCTGTGGCTGGATCCTCTGAAAATGCAGGCCAGAGGGGTTTCTTTTAATGATGTGATGAATTCCATAAAACAGGAAAATGTGGAATTGCCGGGTGGAAAGGTTTATGGAGATCAGACAGAACTTACGGTGAGAGCGCTTGGCCGACTTGTGACCGAAGAAGATTTTATGAATCTGCTTATCCGAAAAGATAAGGAAGGCCCGGTACGTCTCAGCGATTTAGGAAGGGCAGAGCTCGGACCTGAAAATGAAGAAACAATTCTTAAGGAGAGCGGTGTGCCAATGATCGCCCTGGCCATTGTACCGCAACCGGGAAGCAACTATTTAGAAATTGCAGATGAGTTTTACCGCAGATATGAACAAATCAAAAAGGATGTGCCATCTGACATCAGGCTCAATATTGCGCTTGACAACACCCTTTTTGTAAAGCGTTCGGTGATTGAGGTGGGCGAAACCATCGCCATTGCCTTTGCGCTGGTGGTGCTCATCATCTTTTTATTTTTCCGCGACTGGCTTATTGCAGTTCGCCCGCTGATTGATATACCGGTTTCACTCACCGGTGCGTTTTTTATCATGTATTTGAGCGGATTTACCATCAACGTTCTTAGTCTGCTCGCCATTGTTCTGGCCACAGGATTGGTAGTAGATGATGGTATTGTGGTCACCGAAAATATCTTCAGGAAACTGGAAGCAGGCATGGATCGAAAAACCGCCGCCCGTAAGGGATCGGAAGAAATTTATTTTGCTGTAATCGCGACCTCCCTTACCCTTGCCGTAGTATTCTTACCTATCATATTTCTTGAGGGGTTTGTGGGAAGGCTTTTCCGTGAATTTGGTGTGGTGCTTGCCGGTGCCGTTTTAATTTCTGCATTTGTCTCCCTAACGCTCACTCCGGTTCTGAGTGTATGGCTTACCCGCAAAAACAATGAACCCACCCGATTTTACAAGTTTACCGAGCCGTTTTTCAATCAGCTCGACCAATGGTATAAAAACAGTCTGGAATCTTTCTTGAAAATACGCTGGATGGCTTTTGTTCTTCTGGCGATTTGTTTGATGGCCACAGGCTACTTGTTTAAAACCTTGCCTCAGGAACTTGCCCCGCTCGAAGATCGAGGCGTTTTCCGCCTGGCTGCAAGTATGCCGGAAGGAACTTCTTATGATGAAATGGAGAAGTTTGTTGATAAGGTTACCGGATACATACTTGATTCTGTTGCGGAGCGACAGATTGTGCTCAGTGTAACAGCGCCCGGCTTCGCAGGCAGTGGAGCCGTAAACACAGGATTTATACGTATCCGCCTCAAAGATCAGGATCAGCGCAGTCGCTCACAGATGCAGCTTGCCGAACAAGTTGGAAAAGGTGTGATGATGTTTAAAGAAGGCAAAGCATTTCCAATTCAGGATCAAACCATTTCAGCAGGAGGAGCAGCCCGTTTTGGATTGCCGGTTCAGTTTGTATTACAGCATCTTGATTTCAACCGCCTGAGAGAAAAACTCCCATTGTTTCTTGAAGAAGCCGGCAAAGATCCGACTTTCATGGGAGTTGATGTGAATTTGAAATTCAATAAGCCTGAAACCGTTATCGCCATTGACCGCTTGCGCGCTGCAGACTTAGGCGTAAGCGCTACTGAGATTGCACAAACACTTCAGCTGGCACTAAGTGGCAGGCGTGTGGGGTATTATATTTTGAATGGAAAACAATATCAGATCATCAGTCAGGTTGATCGGTCATTGCGAGATGAGCCCTCCGATCTTTCTGCTTTCACGGTAAGATCAGCTCAGGGAAATTTGATCAGATTAGACAATCTGGTTTCCATATCAGAAGAAGCCAATCCGCCTCAATTGTATCATTTTAACCGCTACAAGTCAGCCACGGTTTCTGCCGGACTTGCACCTGGGAAAACCATTGGCGATGGAATTGAGGCCATGAACAGAATTGCCGATAAGGTGCTGGATGATTCTTTCAGCACAGATCTATCGGGTCCTTCAAGAGATTTTGCCGAAAGCTCCTCCAACACATCGTTTGCATTTTTACTGGCCTTGCTTCTGATCTTCCTGGTATTGGCTGCACAGTTTGAGAGTTTTATCGATCCACTGGTGATCATGCTCACGGTTCCTCTTGCACTGGCAGGGGCGCTTTTCAGCCTCTGGTTTTTTGACCAGACCCTCAATATTTTTTCCCAGATCGGTATGATCATGCTGATCGGATTGGTCACCAAAAACGGAATTCTGATTGTTGAATTTGCCAATCACAAAAAGACGGAAGGTCTCGACAAGCGGCAGGCAGTGCTCGAGGCATCTGTTCTCCGACTCAGGCCTATATTGATGACAAGTCTTGCCACGGCTTTGGGTGCATTACCCATTGCACTGGCGCTTGGTGCAGGAGCACAAAGCCGTGTTCCCCTGGGCATTGTAGTGGTTGGGGGCATCTGTTTCTCTCTGATACTTACACTGTATGTAATACCTGCAGTGTATTCCTATTTTTCAAAAGATATAAGAAGAATAGAATGAGATTGCTTGCTACATGGGTACTTCTCGCTTGTGTTTTTCAGCTTCAGTCACAAAAACTGATCAGCCTGGAGGAAGCCGTTTCTGAAGCCTTGAAATCCAATCATCAGTTGCTGATTGCCAAAGAAATGGCCAATCTTGCCAAAGCAAACAATACGCCCGGACAGGCAGGTATGCTTCCGCAGATCAATGCAACGCTTTCAGATAATTTTAATCTGAATAATCTGAATCAGCGGTTTGCCAGTGGGCTTGAAGTACAGAGAAACGGAGTAACCGGAAACAATCTCAATGCTCAGCTGAGTTTGCAGTGGACTGTTTTCGATGGTTTGGCCATGTTTGTCAATAAACAGCGCTTAAACCGATTAGAGGAATTGGGTAATCTCGATTTGGTTCGGGAAATGGAAGAAGTTGTGGCAGTGGTTATCGGCAGTTACAGTAATCTGGTTCGTATTCGGCAGCACATCAAAGCCATTGAAGCAACCGCAGCGCTTGCCGAGGAACGTGCACGGCTGTCTGAGGTTCGTTTCAGGGAAGGACTCAGCCCCAAGACCGAACTACTGCAGGCGCAAATTGACCGAAATAACGCCCAAGCCGAGCAAAGAAAGCTGCAGAGAGATGAGTTAAAATTTAAAGCCGAATTGAACACCCTGATGGGCAAGCCGGCAGAAGAGTCTTTTGTGGTTGGCGATTCAGTTTCCTTAAATCCTTTTTTAACTGCGGATATGGGAAAGGATAAGACGCAGGGAACAGAGATTAAACAAGCAGAGATCCGCATGGCCATAGCTGGAAATGAAATCAGACTGGCTAAATCTGCTTTTCTGCCCGTGCTCTCTGTTTCAACGGGATATCAATATAATCGCTTGTCTAATAGTGCGGGTTTTGCGCTTTTCAACCAGACCAATGGCCTCTCTGCGGGATTTAATCTGCAAATTCCCTTGTTTGATGGCCTGAATCGCTTTAGCCGGCTAAAAGCGGCCAAAATTCAGGAGCGTTCAGCTGCCTATTCGGTAGATCAAATAAAACTCCGGTGGAGAAGCCAAAAATACCGGGCGCTGGCCGATTACCGTGAAGCTCTGGAGCAGCTCAAGCTTGAAGAGGAAAATCTACGACTGGCAACTGAAAATCTGCGTATCAATCAGGATCGTTTTCGCTTGCGTCAAGGCACAGCCATTGAATTGAGAACAGCAGAGGAAAGTATGGAGCGGAGCAGAATGCGAATGAGCGATGCAACGCATGATCTTAAATTAGCAGAAACGGAATGGCTTAAGTTGGAAGGTCGCTTGCTGCAGAAATAGACTTAGCGGCCGGTCAATATCTCGAGCACTTCCTCAATCATTTTGCCCACGATCTTTTCAGGTTCTGAACTGAAGGTATTGTTTGCCCGATTGGCCAGAATGGCATTTACCGAAAGGCAGTGATGCCCGAATACTTTCCCCATGCCGTAAATACCTGCCGTTTCCATTTCAAAGTTGGTGAGTTGGTAATGAGGGTGTTTGAATTTCCTGAGATGTTCAAGAAAATCGTGGATCATACTGGGGGCTCTGAGTACCCTGCCCTGCGGTGCATAAAAACCACAGCACGTAGCGGTTATTCCTTGTGTGTAATA
>CAZUHX010000113.1:4357-8034 GCA_964620795.1 uncultured Chitinophagaceae bacterium | reverse complement strand
GTCGTAGCATACCATAGAGAAATTCGCCTTGTTGGGCTTCACTCCTTTGAGCTTGCATACCTTCTCATAGGCCTCGGGATGCGTGAGATCGCAGCCGAGCGTGTAAACTGTATCGGTGGGATAAATGATCACTCCTCCGCGCTTGAGACAATTGACCACCTGTGTGATGAGACGGTCGTCTATATTCCCCGGAAATATTCGGATCAACATAACTTATATGTATTTTTCGAATTCGTTGATGCCGGCTCTGATGTAATCGGGAATATCCATCGAGCGGTCAGTCTTGTAATCGAAGGTCACCATCACCGTTTTGGCATAAGTAACTACTTCTTCCGTGCCGTCTTTTAGCAAGCGCGTGATGGCATATTCCAGCTCAAAACTCTTGTTTCCCATTTTGCATGTTCTCACATACACCCATGCAGGCTCCGGAAAACGCAGCGGTTTGATGTATTCGATATGCGCATTCAGCAAAATGGCGCCATCTTGTTTCCAGTTCCAGCGGCAGGTTTCATGGAAATAATAAACCCGCGCCTGTTCCAGATAAGTAAGATACACGGCATTGTTTACATGGTGCATTTCGTCCATATCAGACCAGCGCAGCTCCAGTTTCATTTTAAAGCGGAATTTCTCATGCACTTCCGCAATGCTGATGTTTCTCATGGCGGCCAAATTTAAAAGGCTTCAAGATATTCTTTGCACTCAGTCAAGGCTTATTGTTTTTTCTGACCATCGGCAAATTCAACAGCAAGTGGGAAAGTATCTGATAAAGAACTTCCGCTTACATTTTATTTTTGATAGATGATGCCATCTAAAGTGTTCAAGAAGATTGATTCGGAAGACCTCCGTTTTTTTTCGGGCATAGTAGGCGAAGATTTTGTGCTCAGCGATTCCGGAACAAGGGAGAAATACGGAGAAGACGAGACAGAAGATCTTTCCTTCCCGCCTGATCTGGTACTCAAACCTGCCGATGCCACTCAGATCTCGGCTATCCTGTCTTATTGTACCCAAAAACAAATTCCGGTCACGCCCCGCGGGGCCGGCAGCGGACTGGCCGGCGGTTCTCTTCCCGTTTGCGGAGGCATTTCGCTTTGCACCTCCCGCCTGAACCGCATTCTGCATCTGGATGAGAAAAATCTTCAGATCACCACTGAGCCTGCCGTGATCACAGAAGTGCTGCAAAATACGGTGGCCGAAAAAGGCCTCTTTTACCCGCCCGATCCTTCCAGCAGAGGCATGTGTTTTATCGGAGGAAATGTGTCGAACAATTCCGGCGGACCCAAGGCCGTGAAGTATGGCGTGGTGAAAGATTATGTGCTCAATCTGGAGGTGGTTTTGCCAACGGGAGAAATCATCTGGACCGGCGCAGATGTACTTAAGAATTCAACAGGCTACAATCTCACACAACTCATGGTGGGCAGTGAAGGAACACTGGCAGTGATCACCAAGATTGTACTTCGGCTTATCCCCATGCCAAAATTCAATCTGGTTATGCTGGTTCCCTTCCGCAAAATGGAAGAAGCAGGAGCTGCCGTGAGTGCCATTTTCAGGGCAGGCATCACGCCTTCCTGTCTGGAGTTTATGGAACGCACCGCTCTCGACTGGGTCATTCCTTATCTGGGCGATGTGGCCGTGACCGTTGCGCCAGATGAGGAAGCGCATCTGCTGATTGAGGTCGACGGAAACCAGCAGGAAGTACTCTACCGCGATTGCGAAAAATTGTATGAGGTTCTGGGCGCATTCGATACCGGAGAGATTTTGTTTGCCGATAGCGATGCACAAAAAGCAGATCTGTGGCGCATGCGACGCAATGTGGCCCACGCAGTAAAATCAAAATCCATCTACAAAGAAGAAGATACCGTAGTGCCCAGAGCTCATCTTCCCGAGCTGCTTACCCATATCAAGGCAGTAGGGAAGGAGTACGGTTTTACCTCCGTTTGCTACGGGCATGCCGGCGACGGAAACGTGCATGTCAATATCATCAAAGGCGATTTGAGCGATCACGACTGGCAGGAAAAGGTGCCCGAAGGCATCAGTAAAATCTTTGCCAAAGTGGTTGAATTGCGGGGTACCATCAGCGGTGAGCACGGCATAGGCGTGGTGCAAAAGCCCTACATGCATATCCGTTTTTCGGAAACCGAATTCAGGCTGATGAAAGGCATCAAAGCCGTGTTTGATCCCGCAGGTATCCTGAATCCGGCTAAGATATTTTAACAGCCCTAATCAAATTTGAATCTAACTTTGTTGAGTTGATATGAAAAGAGCGCTCGGTATCCTGATTTTTCTCCTCACTGCTTTCATCAACCAAAGTAGCGCCCAGGACGACTTTCTCCCGCCACCGCCCGGTCAGTCGCGCACAGGGTCCTCCGATACCATCAAGCCCTTTACCGATCGCAAAAAGCCCGATCTCAGCAAATTCATCATCGAACCCAATTTTGGCTTTGGTATTCAGCAAGATGTCATCAACCTCGGCCTGTCGCCTCTCGTTGGCTACAACGTTTGGAAAAATCTATTTGTGGGCGGCGGCTTCACCTACTATTACACCCGCATCAACCTGACCCGTGCCAACAGCGGAGTGACCAAAGACGGACTGCGCATACACGAACATACCGGAGGCGTTTCTGCCTTTGCACAATACAACATCTGGAGGGGCATCTTTGCAAGAGTCAGGGTTGAAGTGCTTCAACGCAGGATGTTCTCCGCACTTTACTACATGCCTCTGGCCAACGACTACCGCATTGAATACACTCGGGCCACTGTGCCTGCGGTGCTGCTCGGCGCAGGCTACAACCTCAGTATTTCTAAAAACTTTATTTTTCCATTCGCCGTCTATTTCAATGCCCTGCACAATGTGAATCGGCAGTATAGTTTGTATCCCCGTCCGTTTATCGTGCAGCTGGGTTTCATCAACGTATTCTAAGGAAAACACATTTCACTATATTGCGGTGTCAACCTCCGCAAAAGATGCTTGAAACAACCCCTAAAATGAGTTGGGAACAACTCCTTCAATTCATGAAGGACAATCCCGTGAACCTGCTTACCCTCGCAGCACCGCTCATGCTGCTCTGCGTGTTTCTGGAAATCTGGTACTCCCACAAAAAAAATCTTCAGCTCTACACCCGCTCGGGACTGATCAGCTCCATCGGGGTAGGTATCGGTTACCTCATCATCACCGGACTGAGCAGCAGTCTTACCTTTTATGCCGTGTGGTGGGTTTACTACCATGGAGCACCCTTTGCCCTGCCTACCAGCTGGTGGAGTTTCATACTTTGTGCCGTTGTCTACGACTTTTTTCGGTACTGGGCGCACCGCATCACCCACGAACAGCGCTTCTGGTGGGCTTCCCACATTACCCATCACTCTGCAGAGCAATACAATCTCACAGTTTCCTTTCGTCTCTGCTGGGTAGATCAGATCAAGCTCATCTTTTTTTTGCCCGTGGCCCTGCTCGGCTTTGATCCCGTTCAGTTCTTTCTGGTGCATCAGATCGGGGTGCTCTATCAGTTTTGGCAGCACACCTCGCTCATTCCCGTTTTGCCGCGCTGGATAGAGGCCGTTATGGTCACACCTACCAACCACCGCGTGCATCATGGAAAGAACGAAACCTACATTGATGTCAACTACGGCTCCATGTTTATCATCTGGGACAAAATGTTCTGCACCTACCGAGAACCTGCCGA
>CAZUHX010000113.1:0-4347 GCA_964620795.1 uncultured Chitinophagaceae bacterium | reverse complement strand
GAATACGGGGTCAAGCAACCCATCACCTCGGCCAATCCCGTTTACCTGGTTTTTCACGAATACATCGACTGGATGCGCGATGTATGGCATGCGCCCAACTGGAAATCGCGTTGGAAAGCCACCTTCGGCCGACCCGGCGAATACGATGGAGTGGAAAAATTCTGATGCCCTGAAAGGGCCGGTGCGCTCAAATTTTTGATGTAGAAGATGGCGCCTCCCCGGCCCATGCACCACAGACTAAATATTCCAATTTTACCGGATAGGCCGGGGCCCCGTGCTGCGTGGGTTCCGTTGCGGCTGTAGTAGGGGCGGAAAATCTTCCGCCAATACCGCCGCCCCTACTAGCCCCTACAGCCGCAACCCGGCTGCGCCGGCCACTCCGCCCGGTGGCGCGGCATTACGGCTTTCCTGAACCCTGCATCAATTGATTGTGTTAACATTCGATACACTGGCATTTGCTTTATATCCCAAATGGCCCGCGGACTGGCGAGGGCGGATTCCCAAATTCGTGTGAGCTTTCAGCTAAAATAAAACACGAATTTTTCCAACGGAACACTGAGCCGCTCTTATAGCCGGTGGTATCATTTTTCAATTGTTTCAAGCAACCATTTAAATACGTTTAAATGTTTCACGCCTCTTCTATTTTGAGTAAAACCGTCAGTAGTAAGTAAATATTTTGGATAGTTGTCATCGATTTTTTCTAATGCTCCAAATTCGCGTTTTACCGTTTGCTCATTGGTCAGTTGCCAAGCCACCTGATAGTATTCAATTTCGCCGGTTTTGGTTTTACACACAAAATCAATTTCACTGTTCCTGCTTGTACCTGTCCAAATTTTATTGCCTCTCCTTAGCAGTTCCAGGTAAACAACGTTTTCTAGAATATGGCCTCTGTCTGTGGTTCGTTCTTTGCCTACTAGAATATTCAGCAACCCCATATCTACCAAATAATACTTTTCTTGCGTTGCTAATTGCTTCCTGCCTTTAAGATCAAAACGGTTTACCTTATAAAACACAAAACATTTTGTTAGATACTCCAGGTATTTTTCAACTATGGAGTGATGTACACTCTGTCCGTCCAGCTTTAAGGAAGTTGAAATATTATTAGGAGAAACCGCGTTTCCAATATTGGAAGCAGTGAATCTAATGATATTTTCAAAAGCTCGTTTGTCTTTTATTTGGTGTCGTTGGCTGATGTCTTTCTCTACAATTGTAGTATAAATGGCTTCCAGGTACTCGTATATTTTATCGTAGCCTTCTTCACGCAAATCAATTCCTTTAGGCAATGATGTTTCATTGATGTAATCGAAAAACAAATATTCATAGTTCAAGTAATTATTCCTTGTTTCAATACTTCTTGCTGTTAAGTATTCTTTAAAAGAAAAAGGCAAAATTGAAATTTCTATGTAACGACCACTTAACAAAGTGGCCAACTCTCCTGACAATAAAAAAGCATTCGATCCTGTGATGTACACGTCAACATCCTTAGTTGCAAAAAGTCCATCAACCAATTTTTCAAAGAATGGAATATTTTGTACCTCGTCCAGAAAAACATAGTTCGGTTTATTTGCTTTCAATTTTTTTTTAATATCGAAATAAATTTTGTCCCAGCTTTTGTCCACATAATTTTCAGGCAATTCAAAATTGTAGAATTGAATTTGTGTTTGTCCTACACCAAGCTTGCGCAATTGCTCACGATAGATTTCCAAAAGTGTGGATTTGCCGGACCTCCGCAATCCGCTTACAACTTTTATCAGTCCTTTATCCTTATAAGACAGTAGTTTGTCTATGTATTCCTTGCGATTCGTATATTTTTCCATTAGATAAATATACAACCAAAACATCGAAACATGTAAATTTTGCAAGTTTCGATAGTTGGAAGAATGGTGATTGGAGAAGTATTTGAATTCAGTCTCTTGTTTTTCTACTGCCGCGGATTTCCTTCCGTGCCTTTGCTCTAAACTCAATCTTCTCTTACAACTGAAAGCTGCCTCGGCCGTGTTGATCGTCCGAGTGGTCTAAGGGCAGCACATTACTTGCACTTATTGCAACACAATTTTCCTCAGCACCTCAGCGCCTTCGCCCAGCATCCGCAAAGAATAAATACCCTTCTCCAGACTGCTCAGATCCAGACGCCATTCCGGAAGCGCTCCCGTCTCTCCCTCACTAACCTTCTGACCAAAGGCATTGATCAACACATAAGACTTCAGCCATTCTCCGCCCAGAATCCTGAAAATGCCCTCCGACGGATTGGGCACCACAGCTACCTCTGCCGGTCCTTGAACGCAAGGCAGATAAATCGTTTCAGAATAAGCTTGGGTTCCATCAAAATCTTCCTGACGAATTCTGATATACGGATAATTAGAATGGATGATTTCCTGATATGTTTCCGTACTGCTGCTATGGCCTTTTCCTATGGTTTCCCGTACTTCATACCAATCGTTTCCATTTCTGCTGCCTTCCGTCACAAACCGGCGGTTGTTGATTTCGGCGGCGGTGGCCCATTCTATGCGGCTTTGCAAGCCCTCGCATTGTCCGCGCACATAAAGCCAGCTCACAGGTAAAGGTCTGTTGCCGTTGATGGCAAAAGGAGAGAAGCTGCCCATATAGCCGTTGTAGCTCAGACTGTTTCCGCTCACTGTGGCGGAACCCGATAACTGAGTCCAGCTGCTTCCGTCGTAATGCGATAGAAAGAGCTGGCTTGGACTGAGCGTATCTTCTCCCGAATTCCAGTAAAATACAAAATCTACTCCGCTGCCTGAATTGGAATTTCCACTCGTTTTGCTGATGTCCCAGCTTCTTCTGATGCGGGGATCACGATTAAAAACAGCTCCTGAAGTTCCATTCACATAGACCTCATCCATTACTCTTGCTCCGAAGGTGTCGGCCGAGGCGGTATTGTTGGTAATATTGACCGGATTATAGGCGCTGTTGCCTACGGGAAAAGAAATAGTATTTCCGGGATTGATCAGGCTCCGCAAAGCGCCACTGGCAGTGGTTTTGGCATAATTCATACTGTCGCCGTTAAACAACTTCCCGGTGATGGTGAGCAGATGATTCCCCAGATGAAGATGTTTCCCTGCTCCCGAAAAATCGAGCGAACGAAGCACACGGTTTTGATCGAGTACAGGCTGGTGCTGATAATCATTGATTTCAAATCCGATCTCATCTGTTGCGGCCGGCACTCCGCTTGGAAACCAGTTATCGGCCGTAGCCCAAGCGTTACTGATGCCGCCTCTCCAAAGTTTCTGCCCACCGGTGGCAGATCCATTTACAATTCCTTCATCGTAGCCGTCGCCGGATCCGCCCTTGAAGCCCGAGGTACTGAAAATGTTGAATGGCTGAGATTGAGCAACCGATCCGGAGGTGGATGCCTGCAATACATAGCCTGTTCCTGAAAGATTGATGCTCAGACCGCTGAATGAAGCAATGCCTGCAGAGGCATTCAGACTATTGGTTCCGCTTAAAGTGCCAGATCCGGGATTATTCGATATAGAAAGATTGACCGTGCCGTTGGCGGCAGTTAGCACATTTCCGGCCCCATCGGTGATAGAAACGCCGGTGCCGAAACTTTCGTTCTCGTTGGCATTTCCGGGCTGAGTGCTGAAAACCACTACAGGGGCTGAAACATTAAAAGCATCGGAAACGGCATTGCCCGGCCCGGTGCCTGAAGCAATGAGGCTGTATCCATTTCCAGGGGCATTGATGTATAAATTGCTGAATGATGCTTGGCCTCCGGAGGCAGTTACAGAACGGCTGCCCGTCAGACTGCCCCCGGCCGGATTTTGGTCTATGGCCAGACTGATCGTCCCCGAAAAATCAAACAATAGATCATTGGATCCAAGCACTTGTATTACCGGGCTGATATCCGATTTAAATGCCATCGTATTGGCGGGTTGAACTACAAAGCGCAAACTTGTTGCCGCAGCTGTGGAGCCGTTCAGTAAAAGAGAGGAAACCGTGTTCTCAGCTTCGCCTTGGCCGCCGCCTCCCGTAAACTGAGCACACAATCCGGTGCCGGTAAGCAGAAGTAAAGTCAGGAATAATGTTTTCATCGCTCCTGAATTATTGTGCGGCTTCAGATGGATTGCTGCGAACAAGACGGAACCCGGTGTTTCGGTCTCTGCCGGAAACGGCACTATTGGACAGAAAGCGGTCTGAAATCAGTAGTCTGTCGCCCACATCTTCCCAGCTTCCTCCGCGTTTGCCGCTTCCTGTTGCAGCTGTTATGGCACCTGAGGAAAATCCGGGCCAACTGCTTACATCTGCATGTCCTTCGCGGTTTAAAGTGCCATTCCCGTGCATGCCGCTAAAGCTGCGTCCGGATACATTGCCCAGTGTCACTACTTG
>CAZUHX010000112.1:0-8155 GCA_964620795.1 uncultured Chitinophagaceae bacterium | reverse complement strand
AAACAGAGGCTCCCTTCCCCCTCCATTGGTGTAAAAAAGAAGATTGCCGAGGGAGTCGCAGACCGAGGAAGACCCTTCAAATGTTTCAATAATACTACCGGTAACCAAAACCGGGATTCCGCTGCTAAAATCAACAGATTGACCGTTTCCAAAGTGCCAGCTGTTGGCCTGTTTTTGTGAATATGCTGTGACAGAAAGCAAGCAGATAAACAGCCCGATAACGCAATACCTGTTCATTTTAAATATTTGAAAATATCAGATGATTAAAAACTTCAAACACAACAGAAGATCTGCTCCAAAAGTTTGAGATGAAAAACGCAAAATCATTAAATCTATCAAATTAATATACTCTATATGACCTGTTTAATATTTTGGTCAATTGTTTGCAGAGATAATATCCTTGATGATCCTGAGATGATGTCTGTTGTGGATGTCAATCATGATAAATGTATTTTTCTTATCAAGCATTCCAAAGGAATGATGAACGAAATACTGTTTCGGATGTGCAGCTTCAAGTAATTTTATGGCTTCTGCAGCTGCGGTAAATAGCTCTTCGGTATCTTGCAAATGATTCAGCTGCGGCTGAACGGGTTTAGGTGCTTTACCCCTCCCGCGAGGGAAAAAGTTTAAAGGAAACAGAATGGCTCTGATCACATTAAAATTCCACTTGTAATTTTTCGGATCAGATTTAGTTACCAATTCTGAGATCTTAATAAGCACCATCAGATTATGTGTGATATGCCAGCCCACAGATACCGATGATATATCGGCCTTCACCTTATCTGAATGGGGCAGATAGGTTCGTAGCTCTTCCAATGTAACCTGCAAATTTCTCATCTCACTTTTTTTAATTAAAGTTTCACGAAGGTATTCAGAAAACGAATCAATTCAACAGGCGCTTCCATCGAACCAACATATTTTCACTTATACAGTCGGCTTATATTCCCATGTGATTCAATACATCATCGTCCTACTGTTCACTCCAATTTAACCCGATCATCTTTCCCCCTTTCTACTCCCCCTAATCCCTTATTTTTGCAGCATGAAGGCCTTTCAGACCCTCCTCTTTTACCAATATACACCCATTGCTGATCCCGAATTTTTCGCAGCCGAGCACCAGCGCTTCTGCGAGAAAAACGGTTTACTCGGCCGCATCATCGTTGCCTCCGAAGGTCTTAACGGAACCGTTTCCGGCACGGTACTTCAAATCAGAAAATACAAGGATCACCTCCGCTGCATGCCCGCCTTCGCCAATCTGGAATTCAAAATCGATGAGGTAGATGCCCCCTCTTTCGAAAGGCTCTACGTGCGCGTGAAACCGGAAATCGTGCACAGCGGACTCACCGGCGATAAACTCATTGACCCCAACCGCCGCACCGGCATCCACCTCAAACCCGAAGAAGTGGATCAGATGCTCGGTCGCGAAGATGTGGTCTTCCTCGACGTGCGCAGCAATTACGAACATGAGGTGGGACGCTTCCGCGGAGCACGCACGCTCGACATCGATCACTTCCGCGACTTCCCCGCCCGCATCGCAGAAATCGAAGATCTCAAAGACAAAAAGGTAGTGACCTACTGCACCGGCGGCATCAAGTGCGAAAAAGCCAGCGGCTTCCTGCTCGAGCAGGGTTTCAAAGAGGTGTATCAGGTAGAGGGCGGCATCGTGAAATACGCCAAAGAAACCGGTGGAAGCGGCTTTGAAGGAAAATTATATGTGTTCGACAACCGGGTGGTCGGCAACTATCGCTGGGATATTGAACGGAGGCGGCGCGCTTGCAATGCATCATCTCCCGCTGCCGCAACTGCCAAACCGAAAGCGCAAGAATGGTCAATTGCGCCAATCCCGAATGCAACGAGCATTTTGTGCTCTGTGAAGATTGCGGTTGGGAAATGGAGGGCTGTTGCAGCAATGCCTGTATGCAGGCTCCCGCAAAAAGGCCCTACAACGGAACGGGCTACTACGCCCGCTGACCGCAAAGGCGGCAAAATTCAATCATGCCCTTCTTTGAGAAAGATCAGTTGTTTCTGAACTTTTTATAAAGATATTTGTTTGAACAACTGAAAATTCAGACATATGAAATTTTATCTGCCATTCATCTTGTTCGCCATGGGCTTGTCTTCCTGCGGCAATTCCGGCAATAATACGCCTCAGGCTGAAGCCAAAACCGTTCATCCCGCAGATCTTGAACTGCTGTCACGCGCTAAAGAGATCTTTCAGCCGCTGCCTTCCCTGGCCGACAAGCCCTCCAATCCGCATTCTGAAGCCAAAGTTGATCTGGGCAAAATGCTGTATTACGATACCCGTTTGAGCCTCACCGGCAACAACTCATGCAATTCCTGTCACAATCTTTCTACCTACGGAGTAGACAATGAACCCTTCTCCAAAGGCGATAATGGCGGTCTGGGCGGACGCAATTCTCCCACTACCCTCAATGCCGCACTGCATACCGCTCAGTTCTGGGACGGACGCGCAGCCGATGTCGAAGAACAAGCCGGAATGCCTATTCTCAATCCTGCAGAAATGGCCATTCCTTCCAAGGATTTCCTGGTAAACAGACTCAAAGGCATTACAGATTATCAGAATGCTTTCGCCTCGGCCTATCCCGGAGAAAAAGAACCGCTCAACTACAACAATCTGCAGAAAGCCATCGGTGCATTCGAACGTACGTTGCTCACGCCATCTCCCTTCGACCGCTATCTGGAAGGTGATGTTCACGCACTCAGCGACGAGCAGCGCCGCGGTCTCAAAACTTTTATCAATTTGGGTTGCGTGCAATGCCACAGCGGCGTGGCTGCGGGCGGAAACGGTCTGCAGAAATTCGGCGTACATGCCGATTACAGCAGCCTCACCGGAAGTGCAAAACATGATGAAGGTCGCAAAGAAGTGACCGGCAAAGACAGTGACCGCGATATGTTCAAAACACCTTCCCTCCGCAACGTAGAAAAGACTGCGCCTTATTTCCATGATGGCTCGGTAAAAGACCTGGCATCAGCTGTAAAAATCATGGGTAAGCTGCAGCTCAATCAGGATCTCTCGGATTCTGAGGTAAAAGTGATCACTGCATTCCTGAAATCCATGACCGGAGAAGTCCCTATGGCCGCCAAAGAAGTTCCCGCAGCTCTAAAAAAAGTGACGGCCTCTCTGTAATCACATTTTTTATTTAATAATAATTTAAAGCTCGGTTCATCCGGGCTTTTTTGTGTTCTGTCAGGGGCGCTCCCCTGCCGGGTCAGGTGCTGCGGGGGTTCCGTTGCCAAGGCAACCCGGCCTGTGGCCGGCCCCTCCGCCCCTTAGCGCGGCTTTGCGTTTACTGCACACGATTCTTCATTTTTTATACCTTCGCCTCTTCCTAAAATTTAAATCCGTGTCAGAAAATTATAACCGCTTCCAAAGCCTGCGTCAGAAAATTGCCGACCTCGGCGGAACCATCGCCCTGCTCAGCTGGGATCAGGAAACCTATATGCCCAAAAACGGAGCCGAATTCCGCGCCCGTCAGGTGGCCACCCTCTCCGGCCTCAGCTATGAATGGCAAACTTCTGCCGAAATGGAAGAACTGCTGCTCGCCCTCGAATCTGAAACCGGACTTACAGCAGAACAGCGTAAAAATGTGGAAGTATGTCTCAAAGACTTTCGCAAAAGCAAAAAGCTGTCCAAAGAGCTGATCGAGGCTACTTCCCGTCAGGTTTCCCTCTGCTTTAACCGCTGGATCGAAGCCCGTGAATCCAAAAACTTCGGACTCTTTGCCCCCGAACTGGATAAACTCATCGCTCTCAAAAAAGAAGAAGCCGACCGCTATGGCTGGGAAGGCCATCCCTATAACGCGCTTCTTGAATTATATGAAGAAGAAAATAATATTTCCAGATTAGATGAGTTGTTTGGAGGGGTGCAGACAGAATTAAAATCCCTGCTCGATTTGATTGCATCCAAACCCGCGCCTGAAGATGAATTTCTTTACCGCCATTATCCCAAAGACCTGCAGTGGAACTTCAGTGTGCGCCTGCTCGAAGCCATGGGTTACGACTTCAGCGCCGGTCGACAGGATTATGTGGTTCATCCATTCTGCACCACCATCGCTCCGGGTGATGTTCGCGTTACCACCAAGGTAGATGAGAACTTTGTAAGTCCGCTGCTCTGGGGAAGTATTCACGAAGGCGGACATGCACTCTATGAACAGGGGCTTCCCGCCTTTTCGCAATATGGCATGCCACTCGCAGAGGCCATTTCCATGTCGGTACATGAGTCGCAATCGCGCATCTGGGAAAACAATGTGGGCAGGGGCGAGGCATTCTGGAAACATCATTACACGGCATTTCAAACTGCTTTTCCCGAGCAGACCTCCAATATCTCACTTCAAACTTTCCTGCGCGGAATCAACAAAGTCTCTCCCACGCTAATCAGAATTGAGGCCGATGAACTGACTTACCATTTTCATATCATGATCCGCTACGAACTGGAGAAACAACTCATCGGAGGTTCCCTTAAGGCAGCAGATCTGCCCGAGGCATGGAATGCCATGTACAAAAAATACCTGGGCATCACCGTTCCTTCTCTGGAGGAAGGCTGCCTGCAGGATGTACACTGGAGCCATGGCTATTTCGGCTATTTCCCAACCTATTCACAAGGCAGCTTCATGGCGGCACAATGGTACGCCCATGCAAAGAAAGCTATACCCGATATGGAGGCTGAACTGTGTGCCGGCAACTGCAAGCCGCTGCTGGAGTGGCTTCGCGAAAACATCCACCGCCACGGACGCGCTTTCACTTCAAGGGAACTGCTTGAGAAGGTAACGGGAGAACCGCTTTCTTTTCGATACTTCCTGGACTATGCCCGCAACAAATACGGCGCACTCTACGATTTGTAATTGCCGATAGATTCTGCCAGTCTTTACCAGGACTCCGGACTCAACACATAAGGGTTTTTGCGCTTCTCGCGCCCGATACTGGTCTCCGGACCATGACCGCTCCACACCATGGTTTCCTCAGGCAGCTGCATCAGTTTTTCCAAACTTTGCTTGAGCTGATCCTTATCGGCTCCCGGCAAATCGAATCTTCCGATTCCGCCCCGAAACAAAACATCTCCGCTCAACACAAATCCCGACTTCTCTGAATAAAAGGAAAGACTTCCGGGGGAGTGGCCCGGAGTAAAAATGCAGCTCAGTACTTCATCTCCCAGGCTGATTAAATCACCGTCTTCCAGAAGACGCTCCGGCGCAGGAGAAGGCTCGCAGGGCATACCAAACATTCTGCCAAACTGCGGAGCAGCTTCCATCACAGGAACCTCCAATGCATGAATCAGCGGCCGGAGTCCAAACTCACGATGCAAAAAAGCATTGCCCGGAATGTGATCAATATGCCCGTGTGTGTTCAGCAACATCACAGGCTTTAGCTTCCGCTCTTCGAGAAAAACCAACAGCTCAGTCCGCTCTTCATCGGTGCTGCAGCCCGGATCAACAACAATACATTCGCCTCCGGAGGCTACTACATATGTATTTTCAGAAAATACATTAAAAGTAAATGCGTGAACTTCCATAATGATTATAATCCCAGACTGCCAAACACTTTTTTCAATAAATCGCTTGTACGTGCAAGAGGGTCTTTTCTGATTTTTGCCTCTTCCAGCGAAATCATATAAAACAATCCGCTGATGGCTCTGCGGCTCACATAATCCGGCAGATCGGGATTGACCCTTCGCACAAAAGGAATGCGGTTGTAAGCCGTCATACAATCTCGCCAGTACCTTGTGGCAAGCGTCTTGTCAAGAGCGGTTTTGATCGTTGGCTTAAAGGCCGAAACCAGAGGTTCGGTTGTTGTTCTTTCAAGAAAGCGGGTGGCGGCATCCTGCTGTGCGCCACTCACAATATTCACCGCATCCTGCACACTAAGCTGCTTGATGGAATTGATAAAAATAGGTTTGGCTTCTTTGGCCGCTCCCTCTGCCGCCCGGTTCAGGGCAAGAACGGTTTTATCAACCAGACTGCCCATGCCCGCCTTTCTCAAAGTAGAAGCCACGATCTCTGCCTCCTTGGGAAAAGGAATTTTGATCCTGGGGTTTTTGAAATAACCGTCGGTTACCGAAACCAGATCAACGCCTTTGATGGCTCCATTCGTGAGGGCTTCTTTAATCGCATCTGCCGCCTCTGTCTGTGTGAAATTACCACCTCCGCCGGCAGTCCCTCTTCCCGCAGTTTGTTTTACATTTTGAATGACTCCGCGCAGGCCCTGTGAAAAGACCGCAGCGGGTAAGCAAAGCATTACAAAGATTAATATTTGGCGCATATGTAATTTTTTAGAAACAACAGGCAAAATCAGTGCCGGCTTAGCGCTCATATTCCCCCGATATCTTTACACGCTCTACCGGATTGGCCTTCATCAGCTCATATTCGCGGCGCGCAAGCAAAATTTCACGCGCCATAAAAATGGCCTGCCGCATAGATTGTTCATCAGCCCGGTCCTTACCTGCAATATCGTAAGCCGTTCCGTGATCGGGAGAGGTTCTTACTTTGCTCAGTCCCGCAGTATAATTAACGCCCTCCGGACCCGCCAGGGCTTTGAAAGGAATCAGTCCCTGATCGTGATACATCGCCATTACTCCGTCGAAATGACGATAGTGGCCGGCCCCGAAAAATCCATCGGCAGCAAAAGGCCCCGCCACATGAATACCCTTCTCTCTGGCACGAACCACGGCCGGAGCGATGATCTCCCGCTCTTCTTTCCCCAACAGTTCATTGTCGCCCGCATGCGGATTGAGCCCCAGCACCGCAATCCGCGGCTGCGTGCAATGAAAATCTTTTTTCAGACTTTCATTAAACACTTCCAGCCTGCGCAAAATCAAGGGCATATCCAATCGGGAAGAAACTTCTTTCAGCGGCAGATGATTGGTCACCAGAGCAACCCGCAGCATATCGGAAACCATCATCATCAGCGGATCACTTTCCTCAAGTGCTGCCGCCAGATGTTCGGTCTGCCCGCTGAAGTCCGGATGATGCTTGGCAATGGTCTGCTTGTTGACCGGAGCAGTTACCAGCACATCGGTCTTCCCTGCTTTAAAATCGGCAATGGCGGTATTTAGCGCAATCAAAGCGCGTGCGCCTGCTTCATCACTGATCTCTCCCGGCTGAATCGTGGCCTGCTCATTCCAGCAGTTTACAATATTGATCGCTTTCAGATTGATCTTTTCTCCCGCTTTCAGCTCGTGAAGCTGAGGTTGAATTTTCAGCAGTTTTGCATAATGTGACAATACATTTTTAGAACCATAAACGATGGGCGTCACAAACTGAAACATCCGTTCATCTTCAAAGGTCTTAAGAATGATTTCCGGTCCCACGCCATTGTAGTCACCTATGGCAATGGCGGAAATGATGCGGGGAATTTTTTCCGTGCTCATGATGCAATGCTTTGAAGATAGGCAAACAGCAATCGCACACCCACACCCGTTGCAAACTTGCCGCGGTACTGGTCTTCACTCAGCACATAAGCCGTTCCTGCAATGTCCAGGTGAATCCAGGGATAATCGGTAAAGTGCTCCAGAAACTTTCCGGCCGTAATGGCCCCTGCTTCCGGTCCGCCGATATTTTTGATATCTGCTACCTCACTCTTGATCCATTCTCCGTATTCGTCCCAGAGCGGAAATTCTACCACCCTTTCATAAGTTTGGAAAGCTGCTTCTTTCAGCGCACTTTTTTCCTTTTCACCTGCAGTGCCCATCATCACCGTTCCCGGACTTCCAATGGCCGCTTTGGCGGCGCCCGTCAGTGTGGCCAGATCAATCACCAGCTCAGGTTTGTATCTGGAGGCATACACCAGGGCATCTGCCAGAATGAGTCTGCCTTCCGCATCGGTATTCAGCACCTCTACCGTAGTTCCGTTGCTGATGCTGATCACATCACCCGGCACATAGGCATCCTCACCCGGACGATTGTCGGTGGCGGGAATCAGCCCCACCACATGCACAGGCAGTTTCAGTTTAGCTGCCGCATACATCGCACCAATCACGGCGGCCGCACCGCTCATATCGCACTTCATCATGTCCATGCTGTTGGGCGTAGGCTTCAGGCTCAGTCCGCCGGTATCGTAAACCACCCCTTTGCCTACCAGAACAATAGGTTTTTTGTTTTTGGCACCGGCCGGTTTCCATTCCAGAATATTGAAAGTGGGG
>CAZUHX010000111.1:0-8192 GCA_964620795.1 uncultured Chitinophagaceae bacterium | reverse complement strand
AAGTTTCTGGTTGTAGAGCTGATGGAAGGGTCTGTCAGAGTTGCCGCTAACTAATCTATAGCGGCACTACGGCACTGATTCCCAGCCTGCAGGAAGGATAGGCGCAGGCCTCAATCTCTCCGAGAATAAATCCCGCGATATCGCCGGTATTGATTTCAAAGCTGGTATTGGGGAAGTAGTCCTTTTTGACTTTGAATTTGCCGGTTTCAGGGCCGTCAATGATGTTGGGGCAACAAACAAAGGTCCAGTCGATGCGGCCCGCAGCCAAAACTTGCCACACTTTTTTATGCCCTTCCGAAACATTGCGGTATTGAGCCGGAAAATCGGGACTGTTCATGATCAAAGTGTTTTCATCGGCCTGAAGTACCCCCATGCCTCCAATGGCAAAAACTTTTTTTACCCCTGCGCTTTCTGCAACAGGCAGAAACTTCTTCATCGCCTCCGACATCAGAGATACGTCGGCAGAGAGGTAATCCGATACCCCGAGGGCAGAAACCAGCACCTCATGTCCGGGAATTGCCTTTTCTATGGCAGAAAGATCGTTCACATCTCCTTGCACCACATGCAGCAGCGGGTGGGAGAGGGGAAATTTTACCGGATTTCTCACAAAAGCCGTGACCTCGTATCCTTCCTCCAGTGCGCGGGCGGTAATTTGAAGTCCGCTGCGGCCATTTGCACCAAACACGATGATTTTCATGGCATTATTTTTTTCAAATATAACGAAACCACTCTGAGCATAGGTGTGAAATGTTTTACTTATAATTGTAATTAAAAAATAAAATGCGCTTACAAATAAAACAGTTGTTTTCATTCAATCGGAATGAAAGGATATTGCTTTTGGTCTTGGGTGTTTTTCAGGTTTTGATGGCGATTGCGGCCTTGCTGAACGAGGCATTTCTTGTGCCGGAGCTTCCCGTGCAGATTGAACAGGATACCCGCTTGGAAGTAAAAGTGGAAGGTAAAGCGGCGCTGCCTGTCTTTTTGCCGCTTGAAATGAATGCCGAAGATTGGCAGGCCTATGGTTTAAGCCCGGCTAAGGCGGAAGCACTGTGCAGGTATCGCAGGGCAGGCGGGCGCATCGACCATTGGGAAGGTCTGAAAAAGGTGAGGGTCTTAAATGAAGATGACTTTAGAAGGCTCGAACCTTATTATAAAATCAAAAAGCAAAATGAAAGCTCAGATTTAAAGAAGAGACAGAAGCCGATGCTGCTTTCTGTTGAGTTGAATACGGCAGATTCAGTTCTTTTGGAATCTCTCCCGGGCGTTGGTCCGGTCTTGGCCGCGCGCATTGTAGTTTACAGAGAGAAACTGGGGGGATTTTTTTCTGAAGATCAGTTGGGCGAGGTATATGGTGTAAGCCGGGAGTTGAGAAAGCAACTGAAGGGGCGGCTGAAAATCAACCGCAGTAAGATTCGAAAAATTGCGCTTGATTCGGTTTGTATGAATGGATATTTAAAGGGGCATCCCTATTTTAGGGGGAAGCGGGCTGTCTTGCTGTGCAGGATAGTCAGGGAACACGGAGCGCCGCGCAGCTGGGCAGAATTGAGCGCTTATTTGCCCCAAGACGACAGTTTATGGCAAAAATCAAGGCCATATTTGGGATTGTAATCTTGGAAATTCAGGAAAAGGCAGTTACATTTGCATCCCGCTGAGAAAACGCTTCCTTTTCAGCGGTCAGATTTCAGGTTTGTTGCGTGGTGAACAGCGAGCAGGAAATCTATTAAATTAAAAAACCTAAAAACAAACATACCATGGCTGATATCAAAGCATTGGCAGAACAACTGGTTAGCCTTACCGTGAAAGACGTTCAGGAGCTGGCCAACATTCTTAAGTCTGAGTACGGCATCGAGCCTGCTGCTGCAGCTGTTGCTATTGCTGCACCTGCCGGAGGTGGCGGTGGAGCCGCTGCTGCTGCCGAGAAGACTGAATTCGACGTTATTCTTAAGAACGCCGGAGCCCAGAAGCTCAATGTAGTAAAGGTTGTAAAAGACCTTACCGGTCTTGGTCTGAAAGAAGCCAAAGATCTGGTAGACGGTGCACCGAAGCCGGTAAAAGAAAAAGTAGACAAGGCTACTGCAGAAGACCTCAAGAAGAAACTCGAGGAAGCAGGAGCAGAAGTAGAAGTAAAATAATTCTCTTCAGGAAATGTGAAAGGGGCGCCCAAAAGGCGCCCCTTTTTATTTTTTGGGCACGGAATTTGTAATAATGCCCCACAAATCTTAGATTTGCCGTCCATTTTGCAAAATCAACGATTAAATATCCGTCTAACGGTTTGATCTTCAGGAACTTATGAAAAGTCATGATGTTCCGGAAGATTTGTTTTGCTTAATGGGTATATAAAATTTAATCATCTTAGTATGGCAGAAACGCTTAAAAAACAGTCCGAGAGGGTAAACTTCGGCAAGATCAAACTCCCTTCAGAGCAGCCTGATCTTCTGGATATTCAACTTGAAAGTTTCAAAGAGTTCCTGCAACTTGATACAACATCCGAAAATCGCCACAAAGAAGGTCTCTATCAGGTTTTCCTCGAGAATTTCCCCATCTCTGATTCTAGGAACATCTTCCTGCTTGAATTTATCGATTATTACGTAGATCCACCCCGCTATTCCATGGACGAATGTGTTGAGCGTGGTCTCACATATTGTGTTCCCCTGAAGGCTAAGCTTAAGCTTTCATGTAATGATCCCGAACATATTGATTTCAAAACCATCGTTCAGGACGTGTTTTTGGGTAACATACCCTACATGACCCCCAAGGGCACTTTCATTATCAATGGAGCAGAACGCGTAATCGTTTCCCAGCTTCACAGAAGTCCCGGTGTGTTCTTTGGCCAGAGCTTCCACCCCAACGGCACCAAAATTTTCTCTGCCCGTGTGATTCCTTTCAAAGGAGCATGGATGGAGTTTGCCACCGATATCAATAATGTCATGTATGCATACATCGACAGGAAAAAGAAGTTTCCTGTTACCATGTTGCTGCGCGCCGTTGGTTACGATTCCGATAAAGATATCCTGGAGCTTTTTGATCTGGCAGATCAGATTTCTCTGAAAAATAAAAAAGAAGCAACCAAAGCCATTGGCCGCAAACTGGCTGCCCGTGTTCTTCGCACATGGATGGAGGATTTCGTAGACGAGGATACCGGAGAGGTAACCTCCATCCCCAGAAATGAAATTCTGCTGGAACGTGATGTGATCATCACAGAGAATAATATCGGTACCATTCTTGATTCCGGTGCAGATGTCATCTTCGTTCACAAGGAAGCCCAGACCGCCGATTTTTCCATCATCTTTAACACCCTTCAGAAAGACACCTCCAACTCAGAAATGGAGGCTCTTAATCACATCTATAAGCAATTGCGTGGCTCTGAACCACCGGATGAAGAAACTGCCCGCGGAATCATCGAGAAACTCTTTTTCTCAGATAAGCGTTATGATCTGGGAGAAGTGGGCCGCTATAAAATCAACAAAAAGCTCAATCTGGAAATCGATATGCAGGTTAAGGTGCTCACCAAAACCGATATCATTGCCATTGTAAAGTATCTGGTATCCTTGTCTAATCAAAGAGCAGACATCGACGATATTGATCACCTGAGCAACCGCCGGGTAAGAACAGTGGGAGAGCAGTTGTATGCACAGTTTGGAGTTGGCCTTGCCCGTATGGCCCGCACTATCCGTGAGCGTATGAACGTGCGCGACAATGAAGTCTTTACTCCGGTTGATCTGATCAATGCCCGTACCCTTTCTTCTGTTATCAATTCATTCTTCGGAACCAGTCAGCTCTCTCAGTTTCTTGATCAGACCAATCCGCTGGCAGAAATCACCAACAAGCGCCGCGTTTCGGCCCTCGGCCCCGGCGGTCTTTCCCGCGAAAGAGCAGGCTTTGAGGTAAGGGACGTTCACTACAGTCACTATGGCCGTCTTTGCACCATCGAGACTCCTGAAGGACCTAACATCGGTCTGATATCAACTCTTTGCGTTCACGCCAAAGTGAATAAGATGGGATTCATCGAAACTCCATACCGCAAGGTGAATACAGGAAAGGTTGATCTCAAAAATACCGTTCAATACCTCACAGCTGAAGAGGAAGATGAGATGAAAATTGCCCAGAGTAATATCAATCTCGATGACAAGGGCCAGATTCTTTCAGATCGTATCAAAGCCCGTTTCCAGGGAGATTTCCCTCTTCTGGGCCCTGATGAAGTTCAGTTCATGGATGTGGCGCCTAATCAGATTGTAGGGGTTTCGGCTTCTATGATTCCATTTCTTGAGCACGATGACGCCAACCGCGCTCTGATGGGATCAAATATGCAGCGCCAGGCCGTTCCGCTTCTCCGCCCCCAGGCTCCCATTGTGGGTACAGGTCTGGAGCGCAAAGTGGCTCAGGATTCAAGAAATCTGATCAATGCTGAAGGTGAGGGAGTAATTGAATACGTTGATGCCAATCAGATCATCGTTCGCTACGACCGAACTGAAGAGCAGAAAATGATCTCTTTCTATGACGATAAGGTAACCTACAACCTTCCGAAGTTTCTTAAGACCAATCAGAATACCTGTATCAATCTGAAGCCCATTGTTCGTAAAGGTCAGCGTGTTTCTAAAGGACAAATCCTTTGTGAGGGTTTTGCCACAGAGAGCGGCGAACTTGCACTGGGCGCTAACCTCAAAGTGGCCTTTATGCCATGGAAAGGTTACAATTTCGAGGATGCGATCGTTATTTCGGAGCGCGTTGTGAGAGAGGATGTATTTACTTCCATGCACATCGAAGAGTTTGAACTTGAGGTGCGCGATACCAAATTGGGTGAAGAAGAACTCACTCCGGATATTCCTAACGTTTCTGAAGAAGCTACCAAGGATCTCGATGAAAACGGAATCGTTCGTGTGGGAGCTCATGTTCGTGAGGGAGATATCATTATCGGAAAAATTACTCCCAAGGGAGAAACTGATCCCACTCCGGAAGAAAAACTATTGCGTGCCATTTTCGGCGACAAAGCAGGTGATGTTAAAGACGCCTCCTTGCGCATACCGCCCTCAGTTGAAGGTACAGTAATCAGCAAAAAACTGTTTGCAAGGGTTAAAAAAGACAAGACCTCAAAGGTTAAAGAGAAAACTCAACTCGAGAAACTCGACAAAGATCACGCCAAGCGTCTCGGCGACATCAAAGGACAGCTGATCGACAAGCTCATGCTGGTTCTTACAGGTAAAGTTTCAGCAGGGGTTCTTTCGGTTTACAAAGAAGAACTCATAACCAAGGGAACCAAGTTTAGTGCAAAAGTCCTTAACGATCTTGATTATACCCTGGTGGATCCTAATGGATGGACTAAAGACGATGATTCAAACCGCTTGGTAAAAGGAATCCTTCACAATTACGGAATCCGTGTCAACGAGGAGATTGGTAAGTTTAAGCGCGAGAAGTTTAATATTTCCATCGGTGATGAACTGCCTTCAGGAGTTCTGAAGCTTGCCAAGGTTTATCTCGCTAAAAAGCGTAAGCTTAAGGTTGGTGATAAAATGGCGGGTCGTCACGGAAACAAAGGAATTGTTGCCAAGATAGTTCGTGAGGAGGATATGCCTTTCCTCGAAGATGGAACTCCGGTTGATATTGTTCTTAATCCTCTCGGTGTACCTTCCCGTATGAACCTGGGTCAGATTTATGAAACTGTTTTGGGCTGGGCCGGTTTGAAACTTGGAGTGAAGTTTGCAACCCCCATTTTCGACGGCGCTAAACTTGAAGAAATTGATGAGTGGATCAATAAAGCCGATCTTCCAAGATTGGGATCAACTTATCTCTATGATGGCGAAACCGGTCAGCGCTTTGATCAGAAAACCACCGTTGGTGTCATATACATGCTCAAGCTGATTCACATGGTTGACGATAAAATGCACGCCCGTTCAATTGGACCTTATTCTCTTATTACTCAGCAGCCTCTGGGCGGTAAGGCGCAGTTTGGTGGACAGCGTTTCGGAGAAATGGAAGTTTGGGCACTTGAGGCTTATGGTGCATCCAATATCCTTCAAGAATTGCTTACTGTGAAGTCTGATGACATCATTGGCCGCGCCAAAGCCTATGAAGCCATCGTAAAAGGAGATAATATTCCTGAGCCCGGTATTCCTGAATCATTCAATGTATTGATGCATGAATTGCGCGGCCTGGCCCTTGACCTTAAGTTTGAGTAACCGCATTCGTCTGCAAAAATTTTCAAGCCGCCTTTTGGCGGCTTTTTTTTATCCCTGAAAAAATATTTACGGGGGTTGTTTTAAGCTTTTGATATCACAGACTGGCACGCCCTTTAAGACTAATTATTAAATTTGGACATGTTGTCTAAGAAAGCCAAGTATGCGATCAATGCCCTGGTTTATCTGGCGAAAAATGATTCTAAGCGACCTGTGCTCATTAGCACCATTGCAGAAGTAGAGAATATTCCCCGTAAGTTTCTCGAAACCATATTGCTGGATCTGAAGCGCGCCGCCATTCTAAGTTCAAAAAAAGGTAAAGGTGGAGGGTATCAACTTTTGAAGAGGCCTGAAGATATTCACCTGGCCGAGCTTATCCGTCTATTCGACGGCCCCATTGCATTACTGCCTTGCGCATCTCATAAGTATTTTCAAAAGTGTGATGAGTGTCGTGATGTTGAGCATTGCGGAATTCGAGCAGTATTTATTGAATTAAGAAATGAAACAGTGCGTCGTCTCAAGGGCGCCAACATCGCTGCCATAGCCAGAAGTGAAATGATGTCGGGAACTGCCGATCCTGAATAAAAAAGGCCTCCTCGATGGGAGGAGACCTTTAAACATTTCAATCCATATTTTTTATCATCGTAAGATCATCTTCCCGTTCCTTGTTTCACCTTTATTGTCTGTTGCTTTGATAAAGTATGTGCCGGAAGCAAGTTCTGTCCGGTTAAGCAAAAAATGGTCTTTGTTAACCTCTCCATAGAATACCCGTACACCCTGGATGTTATATACTTCAAGATATTTGAGGTCCAGTCCGCTTTGAAATCTGATGATGGCTTTGTCACTCATCGGGTTGGGCACTACTTGTAAATCGTCGAGTAATCGGTTGTCTGAAGACGAAGACAGAAGTTTAATGGTATTCAGCGCAGTATTGGTGGTGATAGGTTCATTGAAATCAAAGAAGATATTGGCCAGATTGGTAATGGGTGTACCTGGACTAAGACCCGTGGCGGGCTTGATCCTGAACTTGACATAACCATGGCTCTCGGGTTCATTGCTAAAGCTGTCGGGAAGCATGATTTGGTTAAACTTCCATGTGGCATACCTGCCTTCAAGACTAAAAATGTAATCGTGACTACCTCCCAACAGTTCAAGGCTTGATAAGTCGAGCTCTTGTTCAAAAACATCATGAAGTACAACGTTTACAGCAGGTGCTGTTCCGGTATTCTGGAAGTTAATTGTATAATTCAGCACTTCAGTACCTTCAATGTAACCCGCTGCACCTTCTCCGACCGGTTCAACCAACTTGTTGTTGGGATCCCAGGAACCTACCACTATCTGATGTACGGTGTCTGTATTGTTTGCAGCATTTACATCGGTGAATCCGGAAGAAGGAGTAAAAGTTGCCAGGGTAAACACAGATGCACCGAGAGGAATACCGATTATGCCATTAAAGTCTATCCATATGGAACGACTTTGCCCGGGTAGCAGATTGTTGCTGTTCCAGCTTAATATGCCCGCTGCTGAATTGTGAGAATTCTGAACAGAATGTTAGCGTTCCGCTCATTGGTGTAGGTCCCTGATTAAAAATATCTGCATCATACCAAGCCGGGAAACCGGGCGTAACGGTGGTGTGAGGTGTAATATTGATAGCTACATCTCCCGTTCCCGGCTGAAAATAAACGCCGAAATTGTTGTTCGGATATTGACTTCCTGCGGTGGTGGCAGGTACAGAAATAGATGTAGGTGAAATTGTACTGCCGCTCAGATATGAGCCGGAAATACTTATGGTGTAGCTTCCCGCGGGTACATTTATGCAGTAATGGCCTGAGGCGCCTGTAAAGGAAGTAAAGCTCAAACCATTACCTGAGATCGAAATCCTGATATTCGGAAGGCCTGTTTCACCGGGATCCTGCGTGCCGTTATTGTTTATGTCATTGTATACCATACCGCAAATACCAACTCGCGTATTTTGAATTCCGAAGTTAAAGCCGCAGATGGATCCACCACTGATCCAAACAC
>CAZUHX010000110.1:0-8211 GCA_964620795.1 uncultured Chitinophagaceae bacterium | reverse complement strand
TACATTCTGCAAAGGTCTCCGGCAAAAAGACTGGCCTCATCTCCACCCGTACCTGCGCGGACTTCAAGCAACACATCCTTTCCGTCTTCGGGCTCTTTAGGCACCAGCAAACTTTTGAGCTCGGCCTCCAGCCGGCTTTTCTGTTCTTCCAGTTGCTGAAGATCGGTGCGGGCCATTTCGCGGAACTCTTCATCCTTTTCCTTGTCAAGAATGTCGCGGTTGGTTTGTATGTTGGAAAGCACCAATTGGTATCGGTCGTATGTTTCCACCAGTTCGCGCAATTCGCTGTATTCCTTGTTCAGCTGCGTAAAGCGTTTCATGTCGGCGGTTGCAGCCGGATCCATGAGCATTTTTCCGACTTCAAGATAATGCCCGCGTATGTTTTCCAGTTTCTCTGCCAGATTCATGCGGGGCGAAGTTAAATCATTTGAAGGCAGTTTTTAAATGCTGTTTATTTATATATAAAAGGCGGTGGCTGCAGACTTTTTATGCTTTGGAAAGTGGCCAAAACCATGAAAACTTTCCGTTGGCAGAACATGGAAGCATATTGAAACGAGAGGCCGCGCCAGGGGGTGGAGGGGCCGGCGCAGCCGGGTGGCGGCTGTAGCCGCCACGGAACCCCCGCAACACCCGGCCCACCGCCAGAGACTCAGCCTGTTTTTGAAGCAAAAGTTGACAAGCGGTGGGAGGCGCCCAGATTCATAGTGATAAAAGCACCTTTAGCGTTGTATTAAAATTCTATACCGTATCAGTTCTTTCCCTTTTGCGACTTGTTCGCTTTCTTCTTTTCATCTTTTATCGGCTCTTCCTGTTCATCGCTCAGAACCTCATCCTCACAATTCAGACATACAATTTTTCCGTTGATATTGGTCCAGCGGGTATTGGCAAACAAATGGTTGTCATAGCTGTCGTCATTCTTCACCGTGGCACTTACTTCATCTATGTTGTCTGAAAAATGCAGGATTCTTCCTTCGGGAATGCCGAGATACAAATAGAGTTTCTGATCGCGCCAAATCCCTTTTTTGTTGAGCTGAAAACTACCGTCGAGGGTGAGCAAGGTATCGGTCTGGCTGAAATCGTAATGGATATGAGAGGCGTTTTTTCTTCCTTCCTGCACACTCTTTCCCGAGGCCTGAACTACCTTTTTGAATTCATAAGATCCCGTTTTCGACGGATATAATTTGATCCATGGTTCGCCGATTCGGTAGCCGTTGGCAGTTTTGATTGACTGTTCGTTGATGACTATGTCCCAGAATTCAGAGTCTGAGCCTTCCGACTCTTCAGGAGCCTCATCTGAAGCAATGCCTTCCGTGTTGAGCTGAACCATGAGGCTGCTGCTGTCGGCGGGCTGTATCAATGGCTGTGCAGAAGTAATGAGTCCTGTGCTTTTAAAATCTTGCGAGATATACAGGCCGGAAACAATCAGCAAAAAAACACCTGCAAGCCAAATCAAAAACAGAGATCTCTTCACATATCTGGCGCGGTTTCTGAGGTCGAAAATCAAACGCAGAACCAGATAAATAATACCGAGCAAGGGCATGCCCAGAAAAAGGATGATGCCCGATATCAGCGCAACTTTTAGCCAGCCTCCGATGCCCAGCAATGGCAGGAGTGTAACCGATAACGGAACGGCTGCAATGCTGAACGCACCGAATAGCGAACCGGCTATGATCACGAAAAGAAAGAGTGCGAAAAGGCCCAGTACCCAAAGAAAAATTTTCCAGACACCTTTAATCAACAATAAGATCAGGTTGCCTAATCTGCCCACCAGACTATCGCTGCTGAATGTTAATGTGATATTTTTTTCTATACGATCTGCCGCTTCGCGTACTTCTCTTTCGATGGTAACGATATTGATGGGTTCTCCCCGCATCATGAGCTTTTCTGCGGCAGTATGCGCCACGGGCATCACGATCCAGAGCAACACATAAATAAGCACAATGGTGCCGAAAGAAAACAATAGCGCGACCACCACCAGCAGGCGAGCCCATGTGGGATCTTTCACTCCAAAATAATGACAAAGACCGGCAATTACCCCTGCCACTTTTGAATCTTCGGGATCGCGGAACAAACGGCGCTGTGCTTTCCCTCCCGGCAAAACAGCAGACTTGTCATTGAGTCCGGAGGCAGGCGGTTCTTCGCCTGCAATATCTTCCGGACTGCCCATCAGTTTCATCACCTCCTGAACATCTTCCATGCTCACCACCTGCCTGCTGCCGAGACGGGCAGTAAAAAGCTCGGCGATGCGGAGTTCAATATCGCGTATCACCTCTTCGGCATCCTCGCCCGAGAGAAATTTATGACGGAGGCTTTCAAAATAGTTGTGAAGCATTTGCTGTGCCTCTTCGTCGAGAATGAAGGCAAGGCCTCCGATGTTTACATGAACGGTTTTTTTCATGATGCCTGGATTTTTGCGGTTTGGAGAATTTGACTGACGGAGCTGTTGAGTTGAGCCCAGCTCTCATGGAGGCTTTGAAGAAAAAGTCTTCCGGATGCGGTAAGGGCATAGTATTTGCGCGGCGGACCGGATGGAGACTCCTGCCAGCGATAGGTAAGCAGATCCTCTTTTTTCAATCGGGTTAGCAGCGGATAAAGCGTCCCTTCTACCACCAGCAACTTGGCATTTTTCATGCGCTCAATGATTTCGGTAGGATAATGCTCTCCGTCTGAGAGAATGGCCAGAATACAGAATTCAAGGATTCCCTTGCGCATCTGGGCTTTGGAGTTTTCGATATCAACAGACATAACAGAATTGATTTAAAGGACTTTAAAACGGATGATCAGAACGATGCGCGTATCTTCGGAAGGAAGCTCTTGCTCCAGCCGCAGGCGGCGCAGCTCAGTCTCTACATAAGATTTTAGTTCGGCATTGGCACATTGACTGCTTTCAGTTAAGATCCTTCCATCGGGTCTGATACGCACCACCGCTTTGTAGTCGTTTCGAGTATTGTTTTCATGTATGAAATCCGGCACTTCAATACGACTAGCTATTTGTGAACGGAGTGCAGATTGAACTGATTGGTTTTCCGAATGTCGGCCGGCGCCGGCCGCTTCCGGAGAGCAGAAGGCAAGTGCCGAAAGAATAAGCAGGATCAATATCGGGATTCTCATAGCGGTGTTTTTGTTTAGAGTATTAGCAATGCAAAGATATTTGTCTTTACAGGTATTATGCAAAACAAAGTACCATGTTTTTTTAGTGTCTAATTATAAATTGCTGATAATCAATGTGATAAAATTTTACTCACCATGACCAAAGCACAACTTATTGGGCTGAAAGAGATAAAATAGCGCCAGACTTGAGAGATTTCGCCTTAAATCTCAATGCATGAAAAGATACTTACTTCTGCTTTCTGTACTACTGCTGTCAATCACCGAGGGAAAAGCCTTCTCCGCCGACGCCAAGCCGGTGATTCAGCTCAAGGATACCGCCTGGAAAATCGGTGGATTTGCAGGAATCTCCCTCTCCCAGGTTGCCCTCTACCAATGGGCTCCGGGCGGAACCAACAACTTCGCATTTCTGTTCAGCGGAAACTTCTTCACCAAGTACAAGAAAAATAAACTGAGCTGGGAGAGCAATCTGGACCTGAAATGGGGAATGGTAGCCAACGGCCTCATCCGCAATGCTTCCCTGGCCCGCAAGAATCTGCAGAAAAACATAGACCTGATCCAGTTCAACTCTAATTTCGGTTATCAGGTCACCAAATCGCTCTATGTTTCTACCCGCCTCGGATTTGAGAGTCAGTTTACCCGGAGCTACGACTATACCCTGACCGATACCGTTTCCGGTCGTTTCCGAAGGCTCACCATCTCCCGCTTCGGTGCCCCGGCCATGCTCACCCTCGGCCCTGGTATGAGCTGGAAACCGAAACCCTGGTTCACGCTCTTCTTCTCGCCCGTTCAGGGAAAAATGACTTTCGTTTCTGCTGATCGTGAGAAGCGGGATACTGCCACCAATGCCGATGGTTCTTTCACCGACAATTATTACAATGATGTAGATGAAACCCGCTTCGGACTGAAAGCCGGATCTTCCTTTATGGGTGAACTGGGTGCTGAACTCGATATCATGTTTCAAAAAGATATCGTGAAAAATGTAAACTGGAAATCCCGTCTCAATGTGTTTGTTACTTATCTCAATAAGGAATACAACACGCTGATCCCCACCTACAACAACGATACACAGCTGCCTGATTTTATCGTTCTGTCCGAAAGCAGCAAACACATTCCGGTAATCAAGTGGGACAACGACATCGTCTTTAAAATCAACAAGTTCCTGAGCGCTACCCTCTCTACCCGCTTTGTATATCAGTACAATGCACAATTGCCCGTTGACCGTGAAGACAATCAAACCAAAGAAAAGGGACCCGACGGAGTAACTGATATCTGGCCTGACGGCACACCCAAAGTGAAGCACAACAGCCTGCAGATTTTCCAGCAGTTGGGTATCGGACTGAGCTACAAGTTTTAAGACCCGATATCGGGGCTGATAATAATTATTTATATTAATATATATAAATATTATTTTTGTTTCAGTCGAAACAGCTTCTGTTGTCGAGCTTCTCCGGGCAACCCACTTTTTTTGTTGCGGCAGAAATCTTCCATCTTGCCATTTCTCTGCAACAGGAATCACAACATACTCTTTCATATTCTTGAATTTTTGATAAGTTCACGTGCTGCACGCTTTCCGCTTTGCAGTGCTGTTTCCATGGAAGGGCAACCCATATAATCGCCCGCATAATACCTCTGAGACTCGCCCTGCCGCAACCTCATCGTTTCTACAAAGCTCTCAGCCGCCAGCGGCATGGCCTCTTTCCAGTGCGTGCGCCCCAGCAACTCGATCTGAGGTGTTTGCGGAAAACAGGCGCGCATCTCCATACGAATCACTTCCAGAAGATGAGGAGTGGCTATACCAAGATCTTCGGGCTTGTTCACTTTGATGTTCAGATTCAATTGCCCTGAACTACTGCCCGGATATAATTTGTCGAGATTGACCACCGATAATATGGAATACTTCTGCCGGGAATCTGCTTTATAGAATGAGGCCAGCCAGTCGCGGTCTCCTCTGATTTGCGGAATGGCTTCACAAGAAATGGTTGCTGTGAGATAATGGGTATAAGACATGTCTTCCGGCGGTTGACAGAACACAAATGCATCTGCATGAATGGGGCCGCATTCTGTAAGCAGATGATTGGCTTCTTGCCTGATCATGCGGCAGCCGGTATCTATTTGAACGCCTCGTTTTTGAAGTTCTGTCTGTATGGCATCAATGAGTCGTTTGCTGCCATTTTTCATATAAGATGCTGCATACAGATTACAATAGCGCATATTCCGAAACAGGATAGACGCCATAAAAGCCATCTTCTGTTCCCGAACGCCGCCATAGCAATATCCTTGCAGATAGGTATCAAACGCCCGCAGATATTCTTCTGCCAGGCGGGGATCCATACCCAGACCATATACATAGTCCTGAATACTAAGATCTCCGTATGCATGTAATAGCGGTTCTGCCGGATCGCTGTCAAGTACAGGATTAGGAAAAACCCTCCACAAAATATTGAGCAGATCGCTGAAAGAAAGTTTAAAGCCCTCTGCACAGCGGTCGTGCCGGCTCTCGAAGGGTGCGTAATAGTCGGTTGACTGTGGCACACGGATAAGCTCATCACTGAGCTTAAGGCTTTCCACAAGTTCGTGATATCGCTTATACCAGGGATAAACCAGAAAGCCGCCTACATCTACAGAACGTCCCCTTGTTTCCAGGCTGTGCACCCTGCCGCCGAGCCGGTCGCTTTTCTCAATAAGCCGAACATTAAACTGTTCATGCTGAGAAAGCTCCCATGCAGCAGAAAGCCCGGACAGCCCTCCTCCGGTAATCAAAACCTTGACTTTTTTCATGATATCAGACCCGACAATTTGACTGCTAAGCCCGTTGATGAAAGTAGCGATCTGCAATAGCTGAGGTGATGAGAGGAATCAGCCGTTAGCCTGAGAAATGTTTTCTGTGAAGATGAGCCTGAGCAGTTAAGAGCTGAAAATATTTAAACAAAAGATACAACTGTGAAAACGGTATTGAAAGAATAGTTGTATGTATTCATATTGTTAATATGTTATTTATTGTTTTTTGTTTTTAATATGAGATGAAAACTGTCTGCAAAAACAGCTTGAGGGAGATAGCGTGTAATAATTTAAATTAATGATAAACAAATTAAATATTAATCATTATGATACGTTTAGAAGTGTATTTTAAAATTCATGAATAAAACAAACATTTCATGGTGCTTCGGGCGTCAAAATAGTTGGGGGCGTATCATAAGATCCCAATGACATAGTGTGCCGCTTATAAACTTTCAATTACATCTTGATAAAAAACAGATATCTTCCATTTGATCTGAGTGAGAGATTAACGGAAGCAAATTGGCATTCAATCTGTTTTAATCAATACAGCCCGGGAAGCTCTGCACTTGATGTTTTACAGATTCGGGCAGGGATAGGAACCGCCGGCCGAAGGCCGGGCCCGCAGGGCCGGAGCGAAGCGGAGCGGTGGATAGCCCGGCCGCAGCCGAAGGCAAGGGCCCGCATAAGTTTTAAAATTCATCAGCCCCTCTTTGCGGAGACAAATTATGAATTCTGAAAAAACGTATTCTAATTTTTTATTTTAATACGTCCGCTGATTTTGCGGATGCTGTAATCAGTAAATTCCTGATTGGCCGTCATGCCTTGTCCGAAGATGACTTCGTCCCGGGTTGTGATGCGCACAAAAGCGTTGGAATAGATGATTTTGCGCTGTTCGTCCCAGATGAGCTCTTCGGTTTGCAGTTTGTCGCCTTTGTTGTTGACCACTTCTACCTGTCGCCTTACGGTCATTTCAGTTGAGTTTTCAACGGCGGTAGCATAGCGGGCGGTGAGTTTGTTCTGAACGTTTCCCGAGGCATCATAAAACCAGAGCACAATACCGTCATTGAATTCCAGATAGGGTTTTTCTGTATCGTGCCTCACAACTGAGGGGGCTTTGGCGCGGATGCGGGGTCTTGCTCCGCCGGAGTATATGATTTCTACCTCTTTGCCGAATTCCAAACCGGCATTGGGCCGGCTTACGATCCGCCTCGCCTCCTCGAGATCGTTGCGGCAGGCCGTAATGCCCAGCAGCATGACCAGCAGAACTGATTTAATCGAATTTGCGCTTGATGAACCAACGGTCATTGAGGACCAAAGCTAAGGTAATTCGGTAGTAGGTTTCGCGCAGGGGAAGTTCGGCATTGATCCCGCGAACGCCCATGTCTGCGCTGATGTTGAAGCGGGCAACCGACTTTTTGACGGGCAGGCCGATGCCGACTGTGCCTCCTGCTTCCTGAAGCCGGGTATTGCCATTGTAAAATTCAGACATGCCGTAGTATCCTCCGAAACGAAGTTGCATTCTCGCGAAGATTTTACGTGATTCTACATTGGGCACATACTGCGCTCCTGCGGAAACACGCCATTTATCGGCCAGACGATCATTGGCAAATGGAGAATTGAAGCGGCTCCAGGCATCGTAGCGAAAATCGGCCCCAACGAGCCAGTGCAGCTCAGTGCCTGCGGTAAAACCGATACCGGCATACCATGGCATGCTCAAAGTGGCGCTTTGGCGGTTGCTGATCTGTACTGAATCTACCAGTATGGCATTCCCGGAATTGCTTAAGCCAAATCGTTCCCAGTAGTTGCTGTATTTGGCGCTTACCGGATTGCCGGAGGTGCCGTAAGCACCAAGCGTGAAGAAATAATCGTGCCGCAATTTATTCTCGGCGGTTTTGTGAAGAATGCGCCAGCGGTACTGAACACCTACCGAGTATTGAAATCCGTTGATGTTGACTTCGTTGTTGTTGCGGGTGTTAAGAGCATTAACTGAATCGGGAAAGGTGATCACCTTGCTGAATTCTTGCTTGCCGAAGAGGTAGCCGGCATTGAAGCCGATGCGGAATTCTTTGATTTTGAATCCGGTGCCGAAGTAGATTTGATAGAGCGAGCCGTTGCCTCTTTGCAGTTTGTTGTATTCGCCAACATCCGACGAGTTGAATTTCTGGAGAAAATTATAGTTGGTATAACTGTATGGGAGTAAGCCAAAGGATATTCCGCAGAGATCGCGCTTCACGGGCATGCCGAGTACCACATGGCTCATATTTCCGTTGAGCAGACGATATGCTGAATCTCGTGTACTTACACGGCCGGTTTCAAGTAAAG
>CAZUHX010000109.1:4934-8215 GCA_964620795.1 uncultured Chitinophagaceae bacterium | reverse complement strand
TCGGCGCAGAGCCTGAGGCGGGAGAATTCTGGATAGATGCCGGCTGCGGACCGGCAGGAATCTTTTTGGTGCTTCAGCCGCCGGGCATGGCCATTGATCCTTTGATTGATCGTTATCGCAGTCTGGGGCCGTTTTGCCTGGAGGAAGATCATCCGGGAGTATCTTTTTTACGAACCGGACTAGAGGACTTCAAATCTGAATTGAAAGCCGATCGTATTTTTTGCCTCAATGCCATCAATCACGTTCGCGATTTGAGAGTCTGCTTAAAGAATCTGAAAGGGGCTTTGCGGGCGGGAGGTATTCTTATCCTCAGCACAGATGAACATAAATATCCTTTGCTCAAAACGATGTTCAAGCTGATTCCGGGAGATGCGCTTCACCCTCAGCAATTCAATTCAGAAGAATATCTACAGTTCTTTTCGGAAGCGGGCTTTGAATGTCTGCAGCGGAAAGTCTACCGGCCCGGTTCAATATTCAACTATACCGTTTACACCCTGCTCAGTCGCTGACCAGCAAATTGTCGATCAACCTTACTCCGTCAAGCCAGACGGCGGCAATAATCACTAAAGAGGAAGCATTCAGACTCCTGCCGCTTAGAGAAGACAAATCAGAAGCTTTTCTCACCTCAAAATACTCTGTTTTAAAATGTCTTGCAGGAAGTTCTTTCAGAGCAGCTTGCGCGGCGAGTTCTGCCGACTCTCTATTTACCTTTCCAATCAACTGGAGTTTACGGCGGCATTTCAACATAGACTTATAAAGCAGGGGAGCGATGGCTCTGGCTTTTGAACTGAGTCTTATATTTCTGGAGCTGAGCGCAAGGCCGTCTTGAGAGCGACCGGTTGGGCAGATATGCAATTTTGTATGCATCGCCCTGCAGCCGATGAGTTTAGAAACCAGCAGTGCCTGCTGATAATCTTTCTGTCCCATGTAAAGCTGATCCGGATTCACGATACTAAGCAAGCGCTCCACCACTTTAAGCATTCCCGCGAAGTGCCCCGGCCTGAAGGCGCCTTCCAGTTCAATATCCAGTCCGCTGAGTTCAATGGGCGCATAAGCCTGCAATCCGGGCGGATAGATATCGGCCACTTCAGGTAAGAAAACGATATCGCAGTTCATCATGGCGCATAAGCGGAGATCTTCACCAATGGGGCGCGGGTATTTCTCAAGATCTGAAGCATCATTGAACTGAGCAGGATTCACAAAAATGCTGCAGACCGTGCAGTCATTTTGCTGCACAGACAATCGGAGCAGCGAGAGGTGACCCGGATGAAGAGCGCCCATGGTGGGCACAAAGCCAACTGAGCGGCCTTGACTGCGCTCGGCATTCAGCTGATTTACCAGATCCTCTACCCTCTTGAATATCAACATGTTATGTCTATTTAAGTATTCAACTTTGCTTTAATTCGGATTTTTGTTATTATCTTTGCAATCTCTAAGGGAAACAGACGTTCTTTCCCCGTTCACCAAATCCTCCAGAAAATGCAGAAAAAGAAGATTCTGATAGTCACCCAGGAACTTGATCCCTACGTTACACTTACGGAAATTTCTAAGATCACCAATGCGCTTCCCAAGTATATGCTTGAGAATGGTATGGAAATCAGGGTGTTGATGCCCAAGTTCGGCAACATCAATGAACGCAGACATCGTCTTCATGAAGTGGTTCGTCTTTCGGGCATAAATGTAATCATCAATGATGAAGATTATCCATTGGTGATCAAAGTGGCCTCCCTGCCGGGTGCCCGTTTGCAGGTATATTTCCTTGACAACGAGGATTTCTTTAAGCGCAAGGCGGTTTTTCAGGACGAGAACGACAAGTTTTTTGACGACAATTCAGACCGCATGATCTTTTTCTGCAAGGGAGTTTTGGAAACCGTGCGCAAGTTCGGCTGGCCACCCGATATCATCCATTGCTTTGGCTGGATGAGCAGTCTGGTTCCAATGTATATCAAAACGATTTACAAAGACGATCCTGTATTCGCCGGTTCTAAAGTGATTTATACACTTAGCCGCAACGAGTTTCGCGACAAGCTCCGTTCTGATTTTGCCTCTCAGATTCAGATTTCCGACAACATCTCCAAAAAGCATGTTGATCTTTTCAAGGAGGGAGACAACAGCAGTTTGCTGATCGGCGGTTCAGAGTTTGCCGACGCATTGGTGATTGGTGAAGAAGTGGATGAGAAGGTAAAAAGTCATATTGCCAAAAGCAAAAACAAGCCCCAACTCGAACTTCCTGAAACCGGAGAAAATCACCTTGAGATGTTTAATGAATTTTATTCCAACATTCTGAACTGAGTTTAAGCATTTCATGTTGGCCTTGTTAAAAAAAATCACTCTGTTGTGCGGAGTGTTTTTGTTTGTAGCTTCTGTAAATTCCTGTAAGGATCCGGTTATCGAAGAAGCCGGTCTTCTCACTTCAGATGATTCCATCTCATTGGGAAAAATTGACACCCTAACTGCTTTGCTTTCCAGCGTAAAGGAAACCAAACCGGTGAGCAGTGGTGTGGCCACAGGTCTTGTGGGCAACATGAATGATTTCTATTTCGGAAAGACTTATGCAGGATTGTATGCTCAAGTCAGAATGCTGACCAACAACCTCAGTTTCGGAAGCAATCCGGTGGCCGATTCGATGGTGCTCACTTTGAAATTCCGCAATACATACGGTCCTTACACTGTTCCGCAGAATCTCTTTGTTTTTCGTCTGGATCAAACCCTTGACCCAGCGATTCAGTATACTTCCGACTATACAGCCCGGGTTCAGTATCCTGCCATCGGAAGCATCACCGGCCTGATCCCAAATACCGAAGACAGTGTGGCTGCCGACGGAATCAAATATGCCGCCCATTTGCGCATACGTCTCAGCAACAATCTGGCTGCAGAGTTCCTGAATGCCGACAGCACCAATTTTGCAGACAACACTGCATTCCTGAACTTTTTCAAAGGATTCTACATCGCCTCCTCCAGCGACATTAGCGGTGACGGACTGGTAAGTTTTGATCTATACTCTGTTTTGTCCGGAATCAGTTTGTATTACCACAATGATGCTGCCGATTCTCTCAAGATTCAGTTTGTGATCAATTCCTCTTCGGCTACCATCAATAAATTTGATCAGCTCAGCTCAGGCAGCCCGGTTGAACGCTTCATTCAGTTTCCGGCGGCCGGAGGCGACAGTATTGCTTTCATACAGGCCGGAGGCGGATCAAAAGCCAAAATTTACTTCCCCTATCTTGACAGTATCCCCAAAAATCTTGCAGTAAATCTTGCAGAACTGGTTATCACTAAGG
>CAZUHX010000109.1:0-4924 GCA_964620795.1 uncultured Chitinophagaceae bacterium | reverse complement strand
TCTTTACCTGCCGCCACAGTTTCTTGAACTACTCAGGCTTGATGAAGCCGGACAAGAGCAGGTAATTGCAGATGCAAATGATGATGGCACAACCACCCTTGTTGCTCTCAGAAGAGAAGAGACGGTCAATGGAGTAACTTACATGCGTTACCGCTTCCGGCTGAACAGGTATATCCAGCAACTTGCAAGGGGAAGCTACCGTCACCTCGGCTTTAGCCTGAAAGCCATTTCACAAAAACAAAGTCTGGAGAGAGCAATTATCTCGAATGGGAGTTCTCCTGACTACAAAATTTCTTTTAATTTGATTTACACGAAACTGTAAAGCGTATGTGCGGAATAGTTGCCTATATCGGTGAAAAACAAGCTTATCCAATTCTGATCAAAGGACTGAAAAGATTGGAATACCGCGGTTATGACAGCGCGGGCATTGCTCTGCTGAACGGCAGCATGAGCATTTATAAATGCAAGGGTAAGGTAAGTGACCTTGAAAATCACATTGGTCAGCAAAGCGTGAAGGGAAGCGTAGGAATGGGACATACCCGATGGGCGACCCACGGTGAACCCAGTGATGCCAATTCTCATCCGCACCTGTCTCAATCAGGCGATATTGCCATCATTCACAATGGTATTATTGAGAATTACGCTACCCTGAAAGAAATGCTCATCGGCAGAGGGCATAAGTTCAGTTCAGACACCGATACCGAGGTATTGGTTCATCTGATTGAAGAGGTAAAGGAAAAAGGAAAGCTGAGTCTGGAAGAGGCGGTAAGACTGGCATTACATGAAGTGATCGGTGCTTATGCCATCGTCATCATCTCCAAACATGAACCCACAAAACTCATTGGCGCCAGAAAGGGAAGTCCGCTGGTAGTGGGCATTGGCGAGGGCGAATTTTTTATGGCTTCCGATGCTACGCCCATTGTGGAGTATACCAAGAAAGTGACCTATCTGAACGATGGCGAGATCGCCTACATTTCTGGCGGCGAACTGAGTATCAAGACCATAGACAATCTGGTTATGACGCCCTATATTCAGGAGCTTGAGCTTAATCTGGAAGCCATTGAGAAGGGAGGTTACGAGCACTTTATGCTCAAAGAAATTCACGAGCAGCCGCGTTCTATTGCCGACAGCCTCAGGGGAAGAATGGATCCGGCCACCGGCACTTTTGCCATGCGGAGCCTTAAAGAGTATGAGAGTAAACTAAAAAATCTCAACCGAATTGTAATTGTGGGTTGTGGAACCAGCTGGCATGCCGGACTGGTAGGCGAATATTTATTTGAAGACTATGCCCGGGTAAATGTAGAAGTGGAGTATGCTTCTGAGTTCAGATACCGGAATCCGGTGATTGGAGAAGATGATCTGATCATTGCCATCAGCCAAAGTGGAGAAACTGCCGATACGCTTGCGGCCATCGAATTGGCTAAGCAAAAAGGCGCAACCATCTATGGTCTTTGCAATGTGGTAGGTAGCTCCATTCCGCGGGCTTCACATGCCGGCGCATATACCCATGCCGGTCCGGAAATCGGTGTAGCCTCGACTAAAGCATTTACTGCTCAGGTGGCAGTGCTCACCCTTTGGGCGCTGGCACTGGCAGAGATGAGAGGCAAGATCTCTAAAAATGAACTTCGCTCCTGCCTCAGCGAACTGGAGTCTATTCCTGCCAAAGTGAGCCAGACCCTGAAATGTGAAGAGCTCGTAAAGAGCATCGCCTCAGAATTTAAAGATGCCCGAAACTTCCTTTATCTGGGCAGGGGGTATGGTTTTCCCGTAGCACTGGAAGGAGCACTCAAGCTCAAAGAAATTTCCTACATCCACGCTGAAGGCTATCCTGCTGCAGAAATGAAACACGGCCCCATTGCATTGATTGATGAAGAAATGCCGGTGGTCGTTATTGCCACCAAAGGACCGAACTATGAGAAAGTTATCAGCAACATACAGGAAGTGAGGGCAAGGAAAGGAAGGGTGATTGCCATCGTAACCGAGGGCGACGAGCATGTCAAAGGCATGGCCGATCACATCATTGAAATTCCGGAAACCCGAGAAAGCTTTGTACCTCTGCTGGCAACAGTTCCGCTTCAGTTGTTGTCATACTACATCGCCGTAATGAGAGGCTGCAATGTAGATCAGCCCAGAAATCTGGCGAAGAGCGTGACTGTGGAATAAGGCTCAGTTGAGCTCCAGATCCGCCTGGAACGGCAAGTGATCTGACGGATATGTTTTTCCGTTGTGATCGCTAATAATACGGCAACGGTTGGCTCGCAACCCAGGTGATATAAAGATGTAATCAATTCGTGGGCCGCCGGTCTTCCCTTTCAGTTCAAAACCATAAAAAGTCCCGGTTTCTGAGCCGCGCTCAATACCCGGAATCATGAAAACGTCTTTCAGCTGTTCACCTTCCAGAAGGATTCCATAGGGATCTGATCCCGGCAACATATTGAAATCACCGCAAAGAATATAAGGATCATCACCGGCCATTGATCTGGCTCGGCTGCGCATGAGCCTGGCACTTTCTGCCCTGGCCGTTGCCCCCTTATGATCAAAATGTGTATTGAAGACCCATAAACGCTTTCCGCTTGATTTAAATTCAAGGCAAACCCAGCTGCAAATGCGCGTGATGGCCGCATCCCAATCTTTGGAACCGGGAATCTCCGGCTGCTTGCTGAGCCAAAAAGTACCCGAGTTCAAAAGGCGAAACAGGCTCTTCTTGTAAAAAATGGGAGAATGTTCACCTGCAGATTTCCCATTGTCACGTCCCACTCCAACATTTCCGTAATCCGGGAAACGCCTTCTTAGTTCTTTCAACTGCCCCCTAAGCACTTCCTGGAATCCCATGATATCAGGATCTGCTTTCCGCAATAGGGAATCTACTCGCTCAACCCGGTATGGCCAGGCATTGGGTCCATCGGCGGGGTTATTGAAGCGGATGTTGTAGGTAAGCAAGTTCAACTGTGCCCCCGCCAATTGACAACTGCTCAGGAAAAGAACAAGAAAAACGAGTTTACGAGCCTGAAAAATTTGACCTTCCCTAAATAATTGCATGCCGATGCTGGTTTTAAATCTTTTTCCCAAACAAACGTTTGGTATAATAAAAAGCGGTTTTACTTTAGCACTAAATACAAAAGCAAATATATGAGCACCTCAACCGACAAAAAAACACTGCTGAAAGGTGGAGAATTCCTCGTGCGCGAATCAAGCTGGGAGGAAGTTTTTATCCCTGAAGAAATTACTGAAGAGCAGCAGATGATGCGAGATATGGCCCGCGATTTCATCCGCACCGAAATTGACCCAAATCTTGAAAAACTGGATGCTATGGAACCCGGCCTTGCAGAAGCCAAACTCGCCAAAGCAGGTGAGCTCGGACTGCTGGCTCTGTCTATTCCTGAAGAATACGGCGGCATGGGTAAAGACATCACCACCGTGAGTTATGTCACTGAAATGATCGGCGGCGGACATGGTTTCTCTGTTACACTGGGAGCCCACACGGGAATCGGGACACTTCCCATTCTTTACTACGGAACCGACGAACAAAAGCAAAAATATCTTCCCAAACTGGCCACCGGCGAACTTCGCGCCGCTTATTGTCTCACTGAGCCCTGGAGTGGTTCAGATGCACTTGGTGCACGCACTAAAGCCGATCCCACCGAGGACGGCAAGCACTACATCCTGAACGGTCAGAAAATGTGGATCACCAATGCAGGTTTCGCAGATATTTTCATCGTGTTTACCAAGATCAGCGGCGACGACAAGAAATTTACCGCTTTCATTGTTGAGCGCGGTTTCGAAGGGGTAAGCGTAGGTGCCGAAGAAAAGAAAATGGGTATCAAGTCTTCTTCTACCCGACAGGTATTTTTCAACAATGTAAAAGTACCTGCCGAAAATCTTCTGGGTGAAATCGGCAAAGGCCACAAGATCGCATTCCAGATCCTGAACATCGGCCGCTACAAACTTTGCAACGGAGTTTTGGGTGGAGCAAAGCGCGGTCTTGATCAGGCCGTGAAATATGCCAATGAGCGTCAGCAGTTCAAAACGCCTATTGCGCAGTTTGGAGCCATCAAACAGAAACTTGGAGAAATGGCCATCCGCTTGTGGACTGCCGAATCTGCATCTTACCGCGTTTGTGATCTCATCAACCAGAAAGAACACGAACTGAAAGCTGCCGGGAAGTCTATGACCGAATACCTCACCGGTGGTGCAGAAGAGTATCAAATCGAGTGCGCACTGCTGAAAGTACTTGGTTCTGAGGTGCTTGACTTCGTAGTTGATGAAGCCCTACAGATCCACGGCGGATATGGATTTTCTGAAGAATATCCCATGGCCCGCGCTTACCGAGACAGCCGCATCAACCGCATTTTTGAAGGCACGAATGAAATCAACCGTATGCTTTCAATAGACGCGCTTCTCAAGTTTGCGATGAAAGGAAAAATTGATTTGATGAGCCCCGCCATGGCCATTACCAAGGAGCTCATGAGCATGCCCGATATGAGCATGCCTGATTCAGACGACATCTTCGGTGCCGAGCGCAAGGCGCTTCGCAATGCCAAGAAGGCATTCTTGCTGGTTGCCGGTTCTGCCGTTCAGAAACTCATGACCAAGCTTGAGCATGAGCAGGAAATTCTGATTCATGCATCAGATGTGCTTAACGACATCCTGACCATGGAGTCTGCCATGTTGCGCGCTGAGAAATTAGTGAATCTTCATGGTGCAGAGGCAGCAAGTATCTACGTAGATATGGTTAAATGCTTCTTCTTCGACGCCATGGACCGCATCAACGTAAATGGTCGCCAGGGTCTTGCTGCCTTTGCCGAAGGCGATGAACTGCGCATGATGCTGATGGGTTTGAAGCGTTTCACGAAGTATGAAATGATCAATTTGAATCACGGGTATGCTTGCATTCTTTGTACAAGACTCTGAACTAAGATATGCA